>USAX01000001.1 GCA_900552705.1 uncultured Collinsella sp.
CGCACGTAAACGTATATCTTTCGGGCGTGGGAACCGACAAATATCGCCATTTCCGCGGCTCGATGGGACACGAGGTGAAGGCCGAAAAGCGCAATTGGTACTCGGAGGACGCCCTTGGCGAGAAGCGCATTGGCCCCGCGGGCAGCGTCGTGTGCTGCAGTATCATCCTGTTCGCGCTGCTATGCTGCGCATGGATTGGGCCCGAGAGACTTGCCATGAGCGCGCCCTCGGTGCTGCGCGGCAAGTATTTTGAAGGTTCGGGTGTCGTGGGCATTTTTATTGGTACCGTGGTGTTTGCCCTACTGGCGCCGCTTGTGGGTGGCCTGATCGACGGCGTTGACCGCAAACTTTCGGCTCGCATGCAGGGCCGCGTGGGCCCGCGCCTGCTGCAGCCCTTCTACGACGTTGCCAAGCTGCTACGCAAGGCCCCTGCCAGCGTAAATACCATGGACGATACCTATATGGCGTGCGCGCTCATCTTTACCGTCGTGGGCGGCGGCATCTTTGTGTCGGGCTCCAACACACTGCTGTGCGCTTTTATGGTGACGCTCGCCGCGATTTTTGTGGTGTTGGCGTCCGCCTCGACGCAGAGCCCGTTTGCCCAGGTCGGCGCCGACCGCGAGCTGCTGCAGGTCATGAGTTACGAGCCCGCCGTTTTGCTGATGAGTGTGGGCCTGTATCTTGCCACCGATAGCTTCGACTCCATCGCCGTAACGGGGCAGTCGGCCCCCATCATCGTGTACAGCGCGCCCATTTTCCTCGCGCTGCTCGCGGTGCTCACCATCAAGCTGCGCAAGTCGCCGTTCGATCTTTCGTACTCGCATCACGCGCATCAGGAGATCGTCCAGGGCGTCGCCACCGAGATGAGCGGCGGCACGCTGGCCAAGATGACCCTAATGCACTGGTGCGAGACCGTGCTGTTTTTGATGTGGGTGGGCATGTTCTTTGTCTGGGACAACCCGGTGAGTTGGGTTGTAGCCCTGGTCGTTATGGCCGCGACGTACTTTGTCGAGGTCCTGATCGACAACACCTTCGCACGCAGCACCTGGCGCAGCTGCTTTAAGCTCGGATGGGGCGTGGCGCTGGTGTTTGGCCTGCTCAACCTTATGCCCATCCTCGTCGACGTGTTTATTTAGGAGGCGGCATCCATGGATCATAAAATGTCGCGCTCGCCGTGGGTTATTCATTACGACGGCTCGAGCTGCAACGGATGCGATATCGAGGTGCTGGCCTCGCTCACGCCACTGTTCGATGCGGAGCGCTTTGGCGTGGTCAACACCGGCAACCCCAAGCATGCGGATATCTTTTTGGTGACGGGGTCGGTCAATGCCCAGAACCTGCCCGTCGTGCGCCAGATCTACAACCAGATGCTCGAGCCCAAGTGCGTGGTGGCGTGCGGCATTTGCGCGTGCTCGGGCGGCGTGTTCCGCGATGCCTACAACGTGATCGGCGGCGTGGACCGCGCGATTCCCGTGGACGTGTACGCGCCCGGGTGCGCCATTCGCCCCGAGACCGTGATTGATGCCATTGTGGAGGCGTGCGGCATCCTGGACCAGAAGGAGGCCGTGATGCGCGCCGGCGGCGATCCGCTCACCGTGGGCGGCGCCGCTACCTGGGACGGCGGCGTTGAACTGGGCGAGGACGGGTTTGTGGCCGCGGGGACCGGGGCTGACGGTGCCGGTGACGGCGTCGAGGCCGATTTGTCCGTTGGGAAGTCCGCTGCGCCTGCCGCTGGCGACGCACCTGCTGAGACGCCCGCCACGCCCGCCGCTGCAAAGGAGGCCGAGTAATGCAAAAGGCTATCTATACCACCGTCGGGATCGACGAGCTCCTGTCGCATGTCCAGGCGCTCAAGGGCGTCGGCGCGCGCTTTGTGCAGATGCACGCCGAGCGCAACGTCGACGACGGCACGTATCGCCTGCTCTATACGTTTATCAACGTTCGCGCTGCGCAGGAGCATATTGCAAAGGACGGCAGCTATGCGATCGAGAACCTGGTGGTCGAGGGTATCGATCAGTACCAGGAGATTCCGTCCATCAGCTCGTATTATCCGGCGGTATTTCCGTTTGAGAACGAAGCGCACGACCTGTTCGGGCTTGCCATCACCGACATGCAGATTGACTTTAAGGGCTTTTTCTACCAGGTCTCGACTGTCGAGCCCATGAGCGTTATCACGCCCGAGGTGAAGGCCGCGCGCGAGAAAGCCATGAAGGTCCGTGTCGCCGCCGAGGCCAAGGCGCGCAAGGCCGCTGCCGAGAAGGCCGCCGCGGCTGCGGCCGCTGCGGGGAAGGGCGCTGCGGGCGCTGGCGATGCTGCGGGCGCTGTCGTCGCTCAGCCCGCTGCGGCTGCCGGCTCCGATGCTCAGCACGATGAGGCTGCTGCGAAGGCCGCGCTCAAGGCTGCCGAGATGGAGGCAAAGCTCGCCGCCATGGATCCCGAGAAAGCGGCCAAGGTCCGCGCGGCGCTTGCCGCCAAGGCCGCCCGCGATAAGCAGAAAAAGGAGGCGTAAGGTCCATGGCACATCGCTCCGTTATTCCGTTTGGCCCGCAACACCCGGTGCTGCCCGAGCCGCTTCATCTGGACCTGGTGATCGAGGACGATCGCGTCATCGAGGCAATTCCGCAGATCGGCTTTGTGCACCGCGGACTCGAGAAGCTCACCGAAAAGCGCGATATGCATCAGTTTGGCTACATCGCCGAGCGCATCTGCGGCATCTGCGCCGTGGGCCACAGCTATGGCTATGCCAGCGCCTGCGAGCGCATGCTCGACATCGAGGTGCCTGGCCGCGTGCAGTATATCCGTACTATTTTGCACGAGCTCTCGCGTATTCACTCGCACCTGCTGTGGCTGGGCCTGCTCGCCGATGCCTTTGGCTTCGAGGCGCTGTTCTATCGTTCGTGGACGCTGCGCGAGCAGATTCTCAAGATCTTTGAGAGCACGTGCGGCGGCCGCGTGATTCTGTCGATCAACGAGATCGGCGGCCTTAAGCACGATATCGAGGACTCCGAGCTGGCGGGCATTGTCCAGATGCTCGATGCCATGCGCCCCGACTACGAGGCCCTGGTGCATACGTTTTTGGACGATGGCAGCTGCGGCGAGCGCCTGCATGGCGTGGGCGTGATCAGCAAGAAGGACGCGCTGGATCTGTCGATGGTCGGCCCGTTTGGGCGCGCCTCGGGCGTGGACTACGACGTGCGCATGTTTGGCGACGGCGCCTATGCGGATCTGGCTGCGTTTGAGCCCATCGTTGCCACCGACGGCGACTGCTATGCCCGCTGTCAGGTGCGTTGTGCCGAGGTCACGCAGGCCATGGACATCATTAAGGAGCTTGTCAGCAAGATCCCGCACGACGGTATCGGCGGGCGCACCAAGCTTACGCCGGCCGACGGCGCGCGCGGCGAGGTTGTGATTGAGCAGCCGCGCGGCGAGGCGTACTACTATGTGCGCGGCAACGGCACCAAGAATCTGGACCGTTTTCGCGTGCGCACGCCGACGTCGCAGAACCTGGCGGGTCTGACACATGCGCTGCAGGGTGTGCTCCTTGCCAACGTGCCCATGATTATCCTGACCATCGACCCCTGCATTAGCTGCACGGAAAGGTAGACGCGGCATGAGTTTACTGACATTTGCCAAGACGGCCTTGGGTTCTATGGTCAAGCAGCCGGTAACGGTGTGCTATCCGCAGGAGAAGCTGGCGGCGCCCGAGCGCCTGCGCGGGCATATCGTCAACGACATGGACGTGTGCATTTGCTGCGGCATGTGCGCGCGTCGCTGCCCGGCGGGCGCGCTCGCGGTCGATCGCAAGGGCGGAACGTGGTCGATCGACCCGTATGCCTGCGTGGTGTGCGGCGAGTGCATCGAGAGCTGCCCCAAGCACTGCCTGACTATGGACACCGCCCGCACCCCGGTCGCAGCGGAAAAGACTCCCACGGTAGAAACCAAGCCGGAGTAGCGCGAAGACGGGCCGGTGGGGCAAAATTGCCCCACCGGCCCCGCGCGTGAACGCGTGTGCGGGCCGCCACGCGACCCGTCCAGCCCGAAAATGACCCGTCTGCCACGAAATGGGCCCATCTACTACGTTTAAGCCGCTACCCTCAACCATGGCGAAAAACGCAAAAGCAAAACTGCAGGTAGAACGTCTGCGATTTTGCATGAAAAGCGGATATGGTCGGGGGTATCGAGTCAAACGTAGTAGATGGACCGATTTCGTGGCGGGCGCTGTCAGCCGATCTCCGCGGGCGGAAGAAAACGGATCATTTTTGTCCCGCGAGGCCTGGGATGGTATCCGTGCGGGACTATCCGAACAAAACTATGTCGGTTTACTACGATGAATTCGACATTCCCGACCATGACTGCATTTTTCTAAATATTGCAGGCGTTCTACCTGCGGTTTTGCAAGCGCGCAATTTGCCGTGGTCGAAGGTGGGCGATTCATCGTAGTAAACCGGCATAGTTTTGAAATGGTATTAAATCGGTAGCAGCCATTTTGCTATGCCGGGGCGGTCAGTCGTTGGGCAACTACCCTCGCAGGTAGGCGATGGCGATCTGCGTGCGGTTGCGCAGGCCCATCTTTGCAAGGATCGAGCTGATGTGGTTGCGCACCGTGCCTTCGCCCATATAGGCGGTGGCGGCGATTTCCTTGTTATCGAGGCCGCGGGCGATGAGCTCTGCGACTTCGAACTCGCGGTCGGTCAGGCTGGCAAAGGCGGCGGGCTGGCGGAGCGTGCCCGCCTCAACGCCCGTTCCGTCAAAGTCGATATCCTCGATCGCCTTGCCCTCGAGCACACGTTTACCTTCCATGACCTGCGCCAACGCCGGCGGAATAGCGGCGACATCGGTCTTGATCAGGTAGCCGCGGGCGCCCAGTTTGAGTGCCGACACAATGTACTCGTCATCCGAAAACGTTGTCAGAAACACCACGCGTGCTGCAGGATCGCGCTCGAGGATCTCGCGCGCCGCCGATAGGCCGTCGCGTCCCGGCATCTGAATGTCGAGCAGCGCGATGTCGGGCGAGTGCTCAGCGTAGAGCGCCACTGCGTCGTTGCCGTTGGCACCGGTGCCCACAACCTCGATCTGCGGCTGGGCGCCCAGGATAATCTTGAGCGAATCGACCACTAGGCGGTCGTCGTCGACAACGATGAGCCTCATCGGCCATCATCTCCTTGCTGTTTGGGAACGGTGGCAAACACGCGCCAGCCGCCGGCGCCGGCACGCGGGCCGGCGGTGAAGGTGCCGCCAAGCGCCTCGATGCGCTCGCGCATAGAGGCGAGCCCCATGCCCTCCGCGGCGCCGTGGCCGCTTGCTTGAACCCCGCCCGCGCCATCGTCGGTAACGATGAGCTGGTAAAACGACGGACGCTCCATGCAACGTACAGTGACAGCATGGGCGCAAGCGCGGCGCATGGTGTTGGAGAGCGCCTCGCGCAGGACCGCCGCAAAGCAGTTCGCGACGTTTGCGGGCGCATGTTCGGTCATAACTTCAAGCTCAATCTGCGGGCCGCCGTCCGAGCGCGCGCCTTCAACAATGCGTTCGAGCTGCACGGAAAGGTCGACAGCGTTGTCGTTGAGCGCATGGACGCTAGTACGCACAAGTTGGAGCGCCTCGTCAACCGTGCGTTTGACGTCGGCGAAATCGGCGGCGACGCCGGGCTCGTCGGCGTGGATCACGCGCAGGGCTTCGGCTTGTAGCGAGGCACGCGTGAGCTGGTGTCCGACGTTATCGTGGATCTCGCGCGCGATGCGGGCGCGTTCGGCGAGCGTCGCGAGCTCGACTTCGTAGTCCTGGCGGTCGGCGAGGTCGCGGTTGCGTGCCTCGAGTGCCAGGGCGCGTTCTTGCAGCTTGTCGCGGGTGCGACGCATGCGTTCCTGTTCACGCTCCAGCTGCGCGGTGCGCAGCGACAGCAACGTGGCGGCGACCGAAAGGATGGCGGTTAGCAACAGCGTTCGGGTGGTGAGCGCGCCGCAGCGAAGGTCCGTGGCAAGTGCGCAGGCAAACACGGAGCCAATTGCCAGCGCGGGCCAGATGCGTTCACGGCGCACGCGTCGCGCGATGTCATAGAGGGCGAGAGGTGCGAACGGCACAAACGGCGGCACGAAGACAGCCGCGATGACGTAGGCGTAGCTGCCGGCCTCGCTGGCGCGACGGGCGCGTTCTCCCTGCGCGACCTCGGCCAGCGCGGCGATGACAACGCCAAGGCAAAACGCCGCGACCAGGCGAGCATCCACAGCAAGGCCCGTGGCGGCTGCGATGCAGCACGCCAGCACGATCGATTTGTCGAATAGCCTGTTCATACGGGTATTGTACGCGATGCCGCGCACGGGGGAGGCGCCACTCAAAGCAACCGTGACATTCCTCCCACGCGGCGGGGCGGTCGCGTCAGCAGGCTACGCGACCGCCCCGCACTCGTGACAAAGCTCACTGGTGCGCGCCGTCAGCTCCTGCGATGATGCAATCGTACCGGGCCGCAAGCAACAGAAGGGCCGCCTCATGACAGACATCGTCCACGTCGAAAACCTCGTTAAGCGCTACGACGACCTTATTGCGCTCGACCACTTTAACCTGAGTATCGCCCCCGGCGAGATCTTTGGCCTGCTGGGCCCCAACGGCTCGGGCAAGACCACGTCCATCAACTGCATCCTGCAGCTGCTCGCCTACGACAAAGGCACCATCGAGCTGTTCGGCGAGCCCATGACGCCCGCCCGCTACGACCTCAAGCGCCGCATCGGCGTGGTGCCACAGCAGGTGGCGGTGTTCGACGAGCTCACGGTGCGCGAGAACATCGACTATTTCTGCAGTCTTTACGTCAACGACCGCAAGCGCCGCCGTGCGCTCGTGGACGAGGCGATCGACTTTGTCGGTCTGGGCGACTTTGCCAAGTTCCGCCCCGGTAAGCTCTCGGGCGGCCTGGCGCGCCGGCTCAACATTGCCTGCGGCATCGCGCACAAGCCCGAGCTCATCTTCTTCGACGAGCCCACGGTGGCGGTCGACCCGCAGAGCCGCAACGCCATCCTGGAGGGCATCTGCCGTCTGCGCGACGAGGGCGCCACGGTGGTGTATACCAGCCATTACATGGAGGAAATCGAGCAAATCTGCAGCCGCATCATGATCATGGACGGCGGGCGCGTGCTGGCGCAGGGCACCAACGACGAGCTCAAGCGCATGATCCAGATGGGCGAGCGCGTGACCGTCGAGGTCGGCGCCGTCGAGGCCGCCACGGTCGAGCGCCTGCGCGGCCTCGAGCATGTGCTTTCGATCGAGCTGTCCGGCGGCGAACTCGTTTGCACCTGCGAGGCGAGCCCGCACAATCTGGTCGACATCCTTGACACGCTGCGCGCCGCCGATGTGGCGCTCGGCCGCGTGTGGAGCGAGCCGCCGACCCTCAACGACGTGTTTCTCGAGATTACCGGCCGCGAGCTGCGCGACTAGGGGGCGGCCATGTTCAACACCATCATAACCACGGCCAAGACGCTATTGCGCCGGCCGAGCACATGGGTCTGGGGCGCGATCTTTCCCGTCGCGCTTTCAACGATGTTCATGTTTATGTTTGCGAACCTCAGCTCCGACGGCAAGATCGACCCGGTGCCGGTAGCCGTTGTCGCTGACGAAGCCTGGGGCGCTTCGTCCTTTAAGGACGTGGCGACCTCGCTTGCCAGGGAGGGCGACGATCAACTGCTCGATGTGAGCGAGTACGAAGACTTGGCTGCCGCGCGCAAGGCACTCAAGGCCGGCGAGGTCGCGGGCATCTATACGGTCGACGACGCGGGCACGCCCAAACTCACGTTGCTTTCGAGCTATGACGGCTCGCGTGCGTCGTCGGTACTCACCGACCGCAGCATCCTTGAAACGGTGGCAAGCTCGTATGCGCAAAATGCCGAGCTCATGGCCCAGATTGCTCAAGATGACCCGGCGGCGCTCGCCGACCCGGAGGCGGTTGCGCGCGCTCTGTCGCTCGAGGGCGGAATCCGTCGCGTGAGCCTGACGCGCACCACGCCCGACGGCACGACCATTTACTATTACGCGCTCTTTGGTCTGGTCGCGATGATGTCTGCCGAGTTTGCCGCCTTGAGCGTTGTCGACCTGCAGCCCAATCTGTCGGGCCTCGGCGCGCGCCGCTGCGTGGGCGGCCTTTCCAAGACGGCGTCGCTGGCCGGCATCTTTGTCGGCTCGTGGCTGGTTTCCTTTGCCTCGATGGCGGTCGCGATTGGCTACGTGCGCCTGGTGGTCGGCGTCGACTTTGGCGGGCGCGAGGGGCTGTGCCTGCTGGGCGGCGCCGTGTCCGCGCTTGCCGCCACGGGCTTGGGACTCTTTGTGGGCACGCTTCCCGTTAAGGGCGGCAAGGCATCCAAGTCCGGCATCCTCACGGGCTTTGCCACCACGTGCGCCCTGTTTGCCGGGCTCTACGGCGAGCCGGCGATGGCGCTTGCCGACGACGTCGCCCGCGCCTGCCCGGCCGAGTGCTGGCTCAACCCCGTCAAGCTCATCTGCGACATGTTCAACCGCCTGTATTTCTTTGAGGACCTGGGTCCCTTTGCCGTCCGCGCCGGCGCGCTCGTCCTGATGGCCCTGGTGTTTGTCGCCGCCGCTACGCTGATCTTTGGAAGGAGCCGCTATGAGCACCTTTAAGACCGCGCTTCGCATGGCGCTCGCGCACCCGTTCTACCTGCTCATCTATACGGTGTTCATCTCGCTCATGGGCGTATTCATCGCGGCTTCGGTGAGCTGGAACTCGTCGCAGCTTACCGAGTACAAGCCCTACGACACCAACGTGATCGTGGTCGACCGCGACAATAGCGACCTTTCGCGGGCGCTTACCAAGCACCTGGGCTCACGCTTTGACCTGGTCACGGGCGTCGGCGACGACACATACGACCTTGCCGACGCGCTCTCGAAGAGCAACAGCGCCAAAGGCAGCGCCGACTGCGTGTTCTTTATCCCGGAGGGGTTTGAGGACGATCTTGTTGCAGCCGCCCGCGCGGGGGAGTCCCTGCCCAAGCTCGACGTGACCTATGGTTCCGGCACCATGGCGGCGGCGCTTTCGTCTGCCGAGGCCTCGCGGTGGATCTCGCTCGCGGGCGCTGCGGCCGCACTAGAGCCCGCTGCCTCCAACGGCGACGTCGCAAGGGCCGCCGAGCACGCGGCCGCAAAGCGCGCGGAGGTCCAGATCGAGCAGGTCAAGGTCGACTCGACTGCTGCTACCACGCTCGAGTCGTACTTCAACTTTGGCGCGTACGCGATCATCTCGTCGGTCATCGTGTCGGTGGGACTGGTGTTTTCGGGCATGAACGAGCCCGAGCGCGTGCGCCGCATGGATGCCAGCCCGGTCTCTGAGCGCCAGCGTTCGCTCGCTGTGTTCGCGGCCGCCGCCGTGCTCACCGTCTGCATCTGGCTCGTGTCGAGCATGATGGGCGTCGTGGGCTTTGCCAGCGCGGTTGCCGAGGTCGGCGTGGGTCGCGTGTGCCTGGCGCTGGCGGCAACGTTTGCCCTGGCGTGCACGCCGCTGGCCGTTGGCTTTACGCTGTCGAGCCTGGGCGCTCGCGAGGAGTTGCTCAACGGTGTGGGCAACTTGCTCGGCTTGCTCATGACGTTTTTGGGCGGCGCCTGGATGCCATTGTCGCTGATGGGTCCGGCCGTGCAGACGGCGGCGCACTTTGTGCCGACGTATTGGGTGAACGATGCGATCGGCAAGGCGCTTGCCTCGGACCTGACGTCTGCTGTGTTGGGCGACATCGCCTGCGACCTGGGCGTCACGGTGCTCTTTGCCGCGGCCATCGCCGCCGTAGGCCTAGCCCTCGCCTACAACAAATCCCGCGCCTAGCCACCTAGTCATTGGGGACAGTCTTTGCCGATTCGCCGGCAGGGCTGGCAGGGATTGTCCCAATATGTCGGCACTTGGGGACCACTCATTGGGGACAGACTTAAATGAGCGATTTCACTCATTTAAGTCTGTCCCCAATGAGTAGGTTGGAAAATAGTTCGCGCACGTCGCTTAAAAATAGTTCGCCCGGGTTTACTATTAGCCTAGAAAAGTAGCAGAAGGCTAACAACGGGGGATAGCATGGCGACAAAGCGTGCCTACGTCCAGGTCAACGGACTCAAGAAACACTACGGCGACGGCGATGCGCGCCTGACGGTACTCGACGGCATCGACACGTCCATCAACCGCGGCGAGATCTGCGTCATGCTGGGGCCCTCGGGCTCGGGCAAGTCGACCTTTCTCAACCTGATCGGCGGCCTGGAGGATGCCGACGGCGGCTCCATCATGGTGGACGGCTGCGATCTCACGGCGCTCAAGCCCGCCGATCTGGGCGAGTACCGACGCCGCGAGCTGGGCTTTGTCTTCCAGTTCTACAACCTGGTGCCCGACCTTACCATCAAGGAAAACATCGAGGTCACGGCGCACCTGTCCAAAAAACCGCTCGACGTCGACGATCTGCTGCGTTCGCTGGGCCTCTACGAGCACCGCAACAAGTTTCCGCGCCAGGTCTCGGGCGGCCAGCAGCAGCGCTGCGCCATCGGCCGTGCGCTCGTCAAAAATCCGGGCCTGCTGCTGTGCGACGAGCCCACGGGCGCGCTCGACTACAAGACCTCCAAGGAAATCCTGCAGCTCATGGAGGACGTCAACCGCACCTACGGCTGTACCATCATCATCGTCACCCACAACGCCGCCATCGCGCGCATGGCCAACCGCGTGCTGCGCCTGCGCGACGGGCGCATCGTCGAGGACGAGCTCAACGAGTTGCCCGTCGCGGCCGCCGAGCTCGATTGGTAGGCGGCGCCATGACACCTCTCGCAAAACGTCTCCCGCGCGAGCTGCGCCGCAATATCGGCAAGTACCTGGGCATCTTTTTGCTTATGTGCGGAAGCATCGCCCTCACGTCGGGCTTTTTGCTCGCGGCGCATTCCATCGGTTGCCTCATTGACGACATGCGCGATGAGTATACGATCGAGGACGGCCGCGTGACTACCTCCTTCGAGGCCACCAAAGACCAGCTCAAGGCTGCCGAGGACGCGGCGGAGGGCGTCGGCGGCGTTACGCTCTACAAGAACTTCTCTATCGACGCCATCATCAAAAAGGCGGCTGGCGACGACGGCACCAAGCGGACCCTGCGCACCTATGCGTACCGCGCTAAGGTGGACATTGCGTCCTACTGTGAGGGCAAGGAACCCAAGGCGGACGACGAGGTGGCCATCGACCGCGTCTTTGCCACCAATAACGACCTCGCCATCGGCGATAAGGTCGAGCTCGAGGGGCGCACCTACACCATCTGCGGCATCATGACCCAGCCCGATAGCCAGGCGTTGTTCCTCGACAATTCGGACTTTACGGTGAACACCATCACGTATGGCGTAGCCGAGGTCACCGACGCCGGTTTTGTTGCGCTCGAGGATGCCGGCGGCGCACCCGCCTATACGTACTCCTTTACCTTTAACGACCGCGATCTCCCCACCGCGGATCGCATCGATGCGGAGCAGGATATGGTCGAGGCGCTGACCGATGCCGATGCGCGCGTGGACGATCTGATCGATGCCGATTCCAATCAGGGCATTGGCTATGCGCGCGACGACGTGGACGGCGACGCCATGATGTGG
Source organism: uncultured Collinsella sp. (assembly GCA_900552705.1). Classification (GTDB taxonomy): domain Bacteria; phylum Actinomycetota; class Coriobacteriia; order Coriobacteriales; family Coriobacteriaceae; genus Collinsella. The sequence goes on from USAX01000001.1 coordinate 11,590, forward strand.
ATGACGTTGCTCGACATCATCATCGTGATCATGGCATTTGTCTTTGTGGTGCTCACCGACGCCACCATCGAGGAGGAGAGCGCCATCATCGGCACGCTGCTCGCCAGCGGCTATCGCCGTCGCGAGATCGTGCTGCACTACCTGGCACTTCCCGCCATCGTGGGCGTGCTCGCGGCACTTTTGGGCACCGCGCTCGGCATTGTGTTCTTTACCGAGCCCATGCGCAGTCTCTATTACGGTTCGTACAGCCTGCCTCCCTTCCAGGTGTACTGGAGCTGGGAGATCTTCGTGAAGTGCGCCGTGGTTCCCGCCGCCGCGCTCATCCTCATCACGCTGGTGGGCCTGCTTCGCAAAATGGGCAAGACGCCGTTGCAGTTCCTTCGTCACGAGGCGAGCGGCAAATCGGGCACCAAGCGTGGCCTGCGGCTGCCGGAGCGCATGGGTTTTGTTTCCCGCTTCCGCCTGCGTATCTTCCTGCGCAACCTGGGCAACTTTGCCACGCTCTTCGTGGGCATTGCGTTTGCGTCGCTGCTACTGCTCTTTGGCCTGGCGATTCTGCCCACGATGACGCACTATGCGGACAACCTGGAGACGAGCCTGGTCGCCGAGCATCAGTACACACTCAAGGCTCCGCTAGAGCTTGAGGGCACTGCCGGGGAGCGCGAGCAGTGGTCGGCACTCGAGCGCTTGCAGTCGGTTGACGGCACACTGCTCTCCGCCGCCCAGGATGCCGATGACGAACTTGACGACGCGGCCGATACGGCGCAGACGGCAGCCGATGCCGCGACCGCATCTCCGTCTGCCGAGAGCCTGGCTGCAGCGCAGGATGCGCTTGCTAAGGTCAAGGACAAGAAGGATGCGCTCTACGCGCGCCTCGACGATCTTGCCGATGCCCTCGGCTGCGACCGCGATGAGGCCATCGACCTGATCGACAAGGCCTCTAAGATTGACACCGACAACGACGACATCCACCCGGTCAATACGACCGACAACGGCGCGGGCGCAATCGCGCAGGCCGAGAAATATGCCGGTTACCAGCTGCAATACGACCGCGGCGATGGTAATGGCGAGGAGACGATTTCCGTCTATGGCATTTCATCTCATTCGCGCTACTGGAAGAACCTCGATGTCGGCGACGGGCGCGTCGTCTTTGGCGGCGGTCTGCTCGATAAGTTTGGCTGGAGCGAGGGCCAGAAGGTCGAGCTTCGCGACAAGTACGAGGCTCGGGATTATTCTCTTGAGTACGCGGGTAAGGACTGCATCTGGGGTTCAAAGTCGGACATGAATATCTATATGAGCATCGATGACTTTAACGAGCTGTTCGACAACGACGCCGCCTACTTTAACGGCTATGTGAGCGACGAGAAGCTCGACCTCGACGCGCGCTACTTTGCCGGCGACACCACGCCCGACGACATGCGCGCCGTGGGTGACCAGTTCATCGGCATGATGAGCAAAATGATCGGAATGATGATCGGGCTCGCGGTGTTTATCTTCCTGCTGTTTATGTACCTGCTGACCAAAGCGGTGATCGACCACAGCGCCCGTTCGATCAGCTACATGAAAGTCTTTGGCTATCGCGATAGTGAGATCTCGCATCTGTACATCCGCTCGATCACGCTGTGCGTGGCGGCGTCGCTCGTGCTGAGCCTGCCGGTCATTATTGGCTCGCTCACGGCCATCTTCCGCTCGATGCTGCTCGCCTACAACGGCAATATCGAGATCTACGTGCCCGCTTGGTCCATGGCTGCATGCGTCGGCATTGGCTTTGCGACCTACCTGGTCGTGGCGCTGCTACACACGCGCTCTATCAAGCGCGTCGGCCTGGCCGAAGCCCTCAAGGTGCAGGAGTAGTCATCGGGGACAGTCTTTGCCGATTCGCCGGCCGGGCGGCAAGCACTCATTTAAGTCTGTCCCCAATGAGTGGCCGTGCTTGACTTCAACCCCACTTCACCGGGTACCATCCTCTATGTCTGTAACGCCATATAGACCGAGGGGATAGATCTATGACCGCAACCGCACCCGCAGCACCGGCAAAGGTGTACTTCACCAACCTGCGCACGCATGCTCGCGAGAGCCAGCTCGACAAACTCAAGCGCCTCATTCGCCGCGCCGGTATCGAGCAGATCGACTTCGAGAACAAGTTTGTCGCCATCAAGATTCACTTTGGCGAGCTGGGCAACCTGAGCTTTTTGCGCCCCAACTACGCCCGCGCCGTCGCGGACGTCGTGAAGGAGCTGGGCGGCAAGCCCTTCCTTACCGACTGCAACACGCTCTATGTGGGTAGCCGCAAAAATGCGCTCGAGCACATCGACACCGCCTACCAGAACGGCTTTACCCCGTATGCCACGGGTTGCCAGATCATCATCGCCGACGGCCTCAAGGGTACCGACGAGGCGCTCGTCCCGGTCGAGGGTGGCGAGTACGTGCGCGAGGCCAAGATCGGTCAGGCGCTCATGGACGCCGACATTGTGATCAGCCTCACCCACTTTAAGGGCCATGAGCAGGCCGGCTTTGGCGGCGCCATGAAGAACCTGGGCATGGGCGGCGGCAGTCGTGCTGGCAAGATGGAACAACATGCCGCCGGCAAGCCGAGCGTCGATACCACCAACTGCGTAGGTTGCCGTGCCTGCGAAAAGATCTGTGCGCACAACGCCATCACGTTTGACGACACGCGCGAGCGCGAGCTTGCCAACGGCAACACCCGCACGGTTCACGTCGCCGCTATCGACCACGATCGCTGCGTGGGCTGCGGACGCTGCATTGCGGCGTGCAACCAGGACTGCATCAAGCCCGACTATGATGCCGCGGCCGACGTGCTCAACTACAAGATCGCTGAGTACACGAAGGCCATCGTCGACGGCCGCCCGAGCTTCCACATCTCGCTCGCCATGGACATCAGCCCCAACTGCGACTGCCACCCCGAAAACGACACACCCATCGTCAACGACATCGGCATGTTCGCGAGCTTCGACCCGGTCGCCATCGACCAGGCCTGCGCCGATGCCGTCCTGGCGTCCGAGCCGCTGCCTAACACCGAGCTTACCGACAGCGCCGCCAAGATGGAGCATAACCACGAGCATCTGGAGGGCGAGCAGGCCAAGGATCCCTTCTGCATCACGCATCCCGACACCGACTGGCGTGCGTGCATCGCGCACGCCGAAAAGATCGGCCTGGGCACGAGCAAGTATGAGCTCATCAAGGTCAAGTAGCGCCTAGCTATTGGACATATCAAGCGCTTTTGTAGCGCAACGTTAGAAAAACCGCCTGTGAGCACAGCGCCCACGGGCGGCTTTTTGGAAGTGCTAGGGGCCAGATAGACCAGTGAACCGTACTATTTCCCTAAAAATTCTTGTCGAGGAAGTCGTCGACCGTATTCCAGTAGAGCTCGGGGTCGACTTGCGCGCTCTTGGCGTGGGTGGCGCCGTGGATAGTGAGCTTTTGCTTGACCTTGCTGGCGCACGCCTCGTAGTTTTGGTCGAGCATGCTGTATGGTACAAAGGTGTCTTGGTCACCGTGGATAAAAAGCATGGGAACCGTCGCGCGCTTGAGCTGTTCCACGCTGCTCGCCTTATGAAAGTCGTAGCCTGCGCGCACGTTGCATACCAGGTTGGCCACATCGAGCAAGGGAAAACTGGGCAGGCCAAATACATCCTTGAGCTGCAGAGAAAACTCGTCCCAAACGCTTGTATAGCCGCAGTCCTCGATAATGCATTTCACATTTGCGGGCAGAGATTCCCCCGCTACGTTCATGGCAGTCGCCGCGCCCATCGACTCGCCAAAGACCAGGATGCGCGCCTTGGGATCGGCCGCAACAATCCGCCCGATCCACGCGACGACATCGAGTCGCTCGGGCCAGCCCATGCCGATGTAGTCACCGCCGGAACGCTCGTGGGCGCGGGCGGCGGGTGCGAGTACGTTCATGCCGCGGTCGTGGAATCGCTTGACGTATCGGGCCATACCGATGGGCTCGTTGGTATATCCATGCAGGCAGACGGCGTAGTCGTGCGTGCTCTCCGACGCAGCAAAATACCAGGCGGCAAGCTCGGTCCCGTCGTCCGCGGTGAGGCTGCTGCTCTCGCGGTTTTCCTTAAACCACGCCCGTGCCTCGCCCTCCTCGGCGTCAATCTGCTCGCCCTTTTCGGCGTCCTTGCCGTCCTGCATCATCTTCATGGTGTAGGGCGCTTGGGGATTCAGGGCAAAGTCGAACAAGAAGTTGCCGGCAAACCCCAGCAGCGCGACAACGAGCACCAGTGCAACGATGCCGGCTATCTTGAGCTTTCGATGGGAATGTGCGTTTTGAGCCATGCGGTATTCTCCTATAAGATGTTAATGCATCAACATTTAATGCAAGCGCATTATGGACGTTCGCCGTTGATGCGTCAACAGGCAAAGAATGGGTAAACAAAGGGTCACGTATGGTGCAAATTTCGCACGCACCCAGACGCTTTGATATAGTGTTGAGAACTCTTTACGTTGGAGGATGTAACCGGCATGTCCGATTCGAGCGACAGTTCCAAGCCGCGACCCAAGGCCGCGGCCGTTCCGCACTACACGGTGGGCGAGGAGATCATGAACTCCGTCACCCATGGTGTCGGCTGCTTGCTGGGTATCGCGGGTCTGGTGCTCCTGATCGTATTCGCTGCACTGCGCGGCGGTGGCCCGGCCCACATGGCCGCGGCAATCGTCTACGGCGCCAGTATTATTCTCGAATACCTAGCCTCCACGCTCTACCATGCGATTCAACCCGCGCGCGCCAAGCGCGTGTTCCGCATCATCGACCACAGCTGCATCTACCTGCTCATAGCCGGCAGCTATACGCCGTTTTGCCTCATCACGCTTGCAAACGACGGCGGCGCCGTGCTGTTCTTTGCCGTATGGGCCATCGCCATTATCGGCATCGCCCTCGAGTGCTTTATGCGCGAGCGTCAACCGCACTGGGTAAGCGGCCTGGTCTACCTGCTGATGGGCTGGCTCGTTGTCTTTAAGCTGCCCGAACTTGTGGCGCTGCTCAACCCCGTGGCACTTGCCCTGCTCGCCGTCGGCGGCGTGTGCTACACCGCGGGCGTGCCGTTCTATATCGCCAAAAACGTGCGCTATCTGCACAGTGTTTTCCACTTGTGGGTGCTCGCCGGCAGCATCTTCCAGTTCATGGCGGTGATCCTCTTCGTAATCTAGCGACCGCGCCCACGGCCCCGCTCGCACGGGCGACCGGCGCAATTGCCCTATCCGTCACCTACGCTTACTACCCAACGTCCCGAATCTTGGAGGTTCGAGAAACTCCCGATGGACATAACCATCTCCCTTATCACCACCCTCGTTTTGACCCTCATCAACGGCTACTTCTCTATGTCCGAGATGGCTCTCACCACGGCTAAGCGCGCCGTGCTGGAGCACGATGCCGAGGAGGGCGATAAGCGCGCCGAGCGCGCCGTCCAGCTCGCCGCCGACTCCGATCAGCTGTTGGCTACCATCCAGGTCGCCATCACGCTCGTGGGCTTCGCCTCGTCCGCCGTCGCCTCGACGAGCCTGTCCGATCCGCTCGCCACGTGGCTCATGAGCTTTGGCATCGCGCCGCTTTCCGCCATCGCAAGCGGCCTGGCGCCGGTCATCATCACCGTCGCCGTCGCCTTTGTGTCCATCGTGATCGGCGAGCTCGTCCCCAAGCGCATCGGCCTGGCCAATGCCGAGGGCGTGTCCAAGCAGGTCGTGGGACCGTTGTCGTTTTTCCAAAAGATCGCCCGCCCGCTCGTGTGGCTGACCGGTGCCTGCTCCGACGGCCTAGCCCGCATCCTGCGCATCAAGAGCGCCGACGACCGTCAGAACGTCTCGGAAGAAGAGATCAAGTACATGGTCTCGGAGCAGGACGACCTGCTCGACGAGGAAAAGCGCATGATCCACGAGATCTTCGATCTGGGCGACACCGTGGCTCGCGAGGTCATGGTGCCGCGCGTGGACACCACCATGTGCGAGGACGACGAGACGGTCGCCGACGTGCTGTCCACCATGCGCCAGACCGGCTTCAGCCGCATCCCCGTCTATCACGAGGACCCCGACAACGTCGCGGGCATCGCGCACATCAAGGACCTGATCCAGCCCGCGCTCGACGGCAAGGGCGACCAGCCCATCGCCGATTACCTGCGCGATGCCACCTTTGTGCCCGACACCAAGGACATCCTGCCGCTGCTGTCAGAGATGCAGACCTCGCACGACCAGATCGTGGTCGTCGTGGACGAGTACGGCGGCACGGCCGGCATCATCACCATCGAAGACATCGTCGAGGAGATCGTCGGCGAGATCGAGGACGAGTTCGACCCCGACAACAAGTATCTCACGCGCCTTTCGCGCCGCGAGTGGCTCGTCGATGGGCGTTTTTCGTGCGATGACGCGATTGAGCTTGGTTGGCCGCTCGAGGAAAGCGATGATTATGAGACCATCGCCGGCTGGATCTTGGAGCTTTGTGACTCGGTGCCCGACATCGGAGAGGTGTTTGAGGTCGCGGGGTACAAGTTTAAAGTGCAGTCGATGCGTGGCCAGCGCATCTCGCTCATTCGCGTGATCGCTCCGGCCGAAACCGATAAGAAGGATTCCGAGTCTTCGGTAGACGAGCCGACGACGTCGGGTGCGGGTTCCGCGAATCCGCACGACGGCGACGAGTAGGACAAGGAAGAGTAGGGGAGAGTTATGGCAGGCCTGTTCAACATCCTTAAGGTCACCGTCAGCGAGGACAAGATTTGCGCGCATGTGCTGGTGAACCCCGGCATGCCGCTCATGACCTCGGAGGACATCGAGGCCACGGCGCGCGTGTACTACCTGGTACCGGCGATTGCCAAGCACCTGTGCCTGGGCGATTCCGGCCGCGAGTTCCAGGACTGCATGGGTCAGACCGAGCTCTGCCACCTGCTGGAGCATGTGACGGTTGAGCTCATGAACGAGACCGGTCTTGCCGGTAGCATCTCGTGCGGCCGCACGCGCGTAAGCGAGCATGACGAGCGTGTCTTTGAGGTCGAGCTTTCGTGCCCCGATGACGCACTGGCCATCGGTGCGCTGTCGTCGGCCACCTTTATGATGGACTGGGCGTACCTGCACGCCGACCAGCCTGCCCCCGACGTGGAAGGCACGGTCGCGGGCCTACGCAACCTGGTGCTGGGCATGCGCGCCGAGGCCGAGGGCAAGGATCCTCACGAGGCCGTCGCCGCTGCGAACGGCGAAGATACTGCCGAGGACGAGGGCGCTGACGAGGGCGATGTGCCGGTTGACGCCGAGCCCGTTGCCGATGCGACCGCCGAGCCCGTTTCCACCGAGCCCCAGGGCGTCCCCAACTTTGACGACGAGCCCCAGGTGGCGATTGATACCGAGGGCGCGGTTGCCGAGAACCACGAGGCCTCCGCTGCCGTCTTTGGCGGTGCGGCGACGGTTCCGGCGGGACCTGCGCATGAGGGCGGCCTGCCGCTCGTGGACGGCGCCGGCGAGGACCCGGGTGCCACGGTGGCCATGCCGGCTATGCCTCAGGAGTAGGCCTACGCGTTTATCACCATCACGTACCTGCGCCTTTGCCGTACGCAGATGAGCGGAGCGGCAAGTGATGCGCTGCGGGTATAATGGACAGCATTCAAACGGTGGGCACCGACGTGCCCGCAGGAGAGGAATGATCATGGGTAAGACTTTCAGCTTTGTCTCCGGCGCACTTTTTGGTGCTGCTGCTGGCGCTATTATCGGCGTTGCTCTGGCCCCGCGCTCGGGCGCCGAAACCCGCGCCATGGCTGCCGATATCGCCAACGACGCCTGGGACAATATGCGCGACACCTACGAGCACGGCGCCGAGGAGGCCCGTGCTGCGGTGAATGACTTTGGCCCGATGGTCGACGCCAAGACCGACGACCTGCGCGCCAAGGTCGACCTGGCCCGCGAGCGCATGGACCAGCTGCGCGAGCAGCTCAACGACGCCATTTCGGGTGGCAACGTGACGCCTGCCGCCGACGTCGTGGTCGAGAACGCCGTCGAGGCTGATGCCGGGGCTGCGGAACCCTCGACCGAGGCATAATGCGCGCTGGGGATTTTGTCGGCGCCAAGATCTATCGCAAGCCTACCGAGGACAAGCGCACCAAAAAGGACGGCACGCCGCGCAGCCCCAAAAAGCTCGGAAAGATTCACTTTCCGGTCTTTACCCCGGGCGGTACGCGCGTGGTCGGCTTTATGGTCCGCCAGTCCGATATCGCGGGCATGATCGAGCGTCCCGACCGATTCGTAGCGCTCGACGCCATTGGTGTCTACGAGGGCGCCATTGCGGTCGATGACGTCAAGGACACGTACGATGCCGCCGCCGCCAAGCGCCTCGACATCAACCTGGACGATTGCATCATCTGGGTCGGTATGGACGTGCGCACGGAATCGGGCGACGTCGTGGGCTATTGCTCGGACGTTGAGTTCAAGCCGCGCTCGGGCATCGTGCAGGCATTCTATGTGACCGCCGGTGCTGCTTCGAGTGTTTTGGTTGGTGACACGCAGGTGCCACCGACGATGCTGCGCGGCTACGAGAACGGCGCGATGGTCGTCTCGGACGAGGTCAAGTCGCTCGGGTATTCGGGCGGTGCGGCTGCCAAGGCCGCCGAGGCCAGCGTCGTGGTGGGCGACAAGGTCAAAAAGGGCGCCAAGGTGCTCGACGACAAGGGATCGGTTGCCGTGGACAAGGGCAGTCGCGCACTGGGCAAGCAGCTCGGCAAGACGCGCGGCATGTTCAAGGCCTTTAAGGACGAATACCAAAAGGCGAGCGGAGGCTCGTCAAAAGCTACAAAATAGCGACGTACCAAATGATGGGAGGCAAGCCGGAGACCTGTTGCTCCGGCTTGCTGTGTTTATGGGGGAGGGCACATGCGCCAAAACGGATCCAACTTAAACGGGCGTTCGGGTGCGCGTCCGACGGCGCGCCGCGACCTGGGGCAGCTGCCCAGCGGTCAGCGCCGTCGCCGCCGTAAGCCCGGCGCGATGTACCTCAACCATAGCCGCGGGTTTAGCGACCGCAGCGCGCGCATCGGCAACGGGCGCTCGCCGCGCCGACCGTCCCGTCTGCCCTATGCGCTCATTGCCGTGGGCTGTGCGCTCGTGCTGTTTATCGCTGCCGTCGTGGGCTACGTCAACCGCAGCGTGGACGTGGAACTCAACGGGCAAAAGACCGCGGTGCGCGTGGGCTCTACGCTGCAGAATCTCATCGACGACCAGGAGTTGACCGATACCTACGACGCAGGCGACCTGCTGGCCGTCGATGACAGCGTGCTCAAGCGCCATGGCGGCGAAAAGCTGTCGGTTAAGGTGGACGGCAAGCGCATAAAACAGGGCAAATGGGATAGCCGCGAACTTGAGGGCGGCGAGAAGGTGACGGTCAAGGATGGCCGTAACACCTACGAGAAGCACGAGGTTCAGGCTACGGTTATCGAGCCCAAGCTCAAGGTCGAGGGCACGGGCGCTATCGAGTATGTGCAGACATGGGGTGTCCAGGGCCGCTCCGAGGTGTGGGTTGGTGAGCAGTCGGAAAAGACGCAGGACCGCGGCGAGGTTGTGCCCGCCACCGATTGCGTTGTTGCGTGCGCCAGCGTGGCGCCCAAGGGCAACAAAAAGTACGTGGCGCTGACGTTTGACGAGGGTCCGAGCGGCGCGACCAAGCAGATTTTGCAGGTACTCAAGGAAAAGGGCGTCACCGCGACGTTCTTCCTTTCGGGCGATGCGGTCGAGGCCTCGTCCGCCACGGCCAAGGCGATTGTCGATGCCGGGTGCGAAATCGGATCCAACAGCTACAGCGACGATTCGCTCAAGGGTCAGGACCGTGAGGCGGTACGCGAGCAGATCACGAAAGGCACCGATGCGATTAAGTCGGCGACCGGCGTGAAGACGATGCTGCTGCGTGCTCCCTACGCTGCCTTTGACGAGCAAAACTGGATTGATGCGATGGACCTGGTCTCCGCCGTGGTCTCGTGGAATATTGACTCGGGCGACTGGCTGCTCAACGGTGCCGACGAGCAGGTCTCGACGGTGCTCGATTCGGTGACGCCGGGCAATATCGTGCTGCTCACCGATAGAGACGAATGCGCCGAGCAGACGCTCGAGGCGCTGCCGCAGATTATCGACGGCCTCATTGCCGACGGCTACAAGATCGTGACGCTCAGCGACCTGGTCAAGACGGACACGTCGCTGAGCAAAAAGCTCACCTCGCTGACGAAGGCCACCATGCCCAAGGACGCCGTGTTCCCCCAACTTGCCGAGGACGACGACACCACAGAGTAGTTATTGGGTAGTCATTGAAGAACGTCCCCAATGACTATGTCACGGATGCGTCAGCGTTTGGTATGCCTGCAATGTGCAGCGCATAAATTCGATGCCGCAGGGCGATGCTGATGCTATAGTTACTGCGGTTAATGAGGGTCAAGAGAAAGGTTACAGGTGAAATCCAAACCTCGACCATACAGTCGATGACCCCATGCAGGTGCTTTTTGCGCATGCACGGGGTGTAAGCGTCGAGCGGCGTGCCGCCCGCGCATGCGTATACATATCCAGAAGCCCCCGGACGCCGCACGCGCGGCCGCGTCCGGAGGAATAATGATGGGGAGCACCATTGAATTATCTGAGTGAGATGCTCAAATTGCCAGTCTTGGACGTCGACGGCGAAAAGCTCGGCGTGGTCAACGATTTTGGCATTGCAACCGGCGAAGTTTTTCCGCACGTGACGTCGCTCGCGTTCCGCGGCCCCGGCAAGACGCCGTTTATGATCAGCTGGCGCAAATGGGTCGACCGTATCGACGAGACGGGCGTGTATCTCAACACGTCTGCCACCAATATTCGCTTCTCGTACCTGCAGCCGACCGAGCTCCTGCTGGCGCGCGACGTGCTCAATAAGCAGATCGTCGACACGCAGGGCATGAAGGTCGTGCGCGTCAACGACATCAAGTTTTCCATGTCGGGCGAAAACCAGCTGCGCCTGTTGGGTGCCGAGGTTGGCGCCCGCGGCTTGCTGCGCGCGATCAGCCCCGCACTCGAGCACGTCGTCGAGGGCTTTATGAAGCACCTGGGCAAGCCGCTCAGCGAGGACATCATCGCTTGGTCCTACATGGACCTGCTCGACCGCTCGACTAAAAACATCCAACTCTCGGTGTCGCACAAGACGCTCGGCGAGCTGCACCCTGCCGACATCGCCGACATTATCGAGCAGCTCGACCCGCGCCTACGCGCGCAGGTGTTTGCGCAGCTCGATACCGCACAGGCTGCCGAGGCCATCTCGGAGTTCGATGACGACGAGCTCATGACCGAGATGCTCGAGGGCCTGTCCGACACGGACGCATCGTCGATGCTGGCCATGATGGACCCGGACGATGCAGCCGACCTGATCGACGAGCTCGATTATGAGAAGGCCGAGAAGCTCCTGCGCCTGATGGGCGTCAAGGAGGAGAAGGCGATTCGTAACCTGCTAGGGTATGAGGACAACACCGCCGGCCGCATCATGACCTCGGAGTTTGTCTCCCTGCCCGCCACGGCAACGGTCGGTGACGCCATCGAGGCGATTCGCGAGCTCGACGAGGACTTCGAGAGCGTCTACTACGTCTATACCGAGGATCCGAGCGGCATGCTGACCGGCGTGCTTTCGCTGCGCACGCTGATCGTAGCCGACCGCGACGCTACGCTGGGTCAGCTGGCCTATCGCGACCTGGTCTATGTGTCGCCCGACGAGGACCAGGAAGACGTGACGGATGAGATGACCAAGTATGACCTGGTAGCTATCCCCGTCTGTGACGAGAACCGCCACATCCTGGGTATCGTGACCTTCGACGACGCCATGGACGTTATAGCCGAGGAGCATCAGGAGGACCTGCAGATCGCCGGTGTCGGCTCGGGCGATAGCGCATCGGACGACTCGACGAACGTGCTCAGCTGGTTCGTACATCGCCAGTACTGGGTTGTTGTATGGGGCGTCGCGTCGTGCATCATGGCGACCGTGCTGGGAACGGCGCTCGGCTCCGCGCATCTGGTGGTGTTCCCCATGTGCGCCATGCCGCTCGTGCTGCTGGCGGCCTCGCGCATGGTGTCGTTCGTCAAGAACTACTTCCTGGAGTATGACGGTCACGACGACGAACCCAAGCCGTATCTGGGGTTCTTCTTCCAGAGCACGGGTATGGGCCTGATTCTGTCACTCGTGACCTACCTGTGCGCCCAGCTGGTGCGCACCGCTGCGTTCCCCGATGCGTCCATGTTTGAGGAGCAACTCTTTACCGGGTGCTTTAACATCGCGGCCATCGTCTGTCTGATTGGCAACATGAGCGCCGTGATTTACCTGATGGTGCTGTTCTGGCGTGACGAGCACGACCTCAATACGTCGGGCACCGCCATGAACGTTATTGCCGTCATGATCTCGTGCGTAGCGTACTGTGCCGCTGCGGTGCTGCTCACCATGTCGGTCATGGGTTAGGTGGTCGCGTGCAAAATACCAAGCAAAAGTCGGGCACCAAGCAAAAGTTGACCATCGCGGCCATCTTTGGCGCTATGGGTCCCGGTCTGCTGGCGGCGCTTTCGGGCAATGACGCCGGCGGCATTGCAACGTATTCCAGCGCGGGCGCCAGCTATGGCTACAAGATGCTGTGGATGCTTCCCGTCATGACCGTGCTGCTCATCGTGACGCAGGAGACCGCGGCGCGCTGCGGCTGCGTCACGGGCAAGGGCCTGGCATCGCTCATTCGCGAGCGCTTTGGCGTGCGCAAGAGTGTACTTGCTATGGCGGCGCTGTTGATCGCCAACACGGCTGTGACCATTTCGGAGTTTGCGGGTATCGCCAGCGGCCTTGCTCTCTTTGGCGTGCCGGCGAGCATCTCGGTGCCGTTGGTGGCGCTGCTGGTGTGGATGCTTACCATGTCGGGTAGTTTCCAGCGCATCGAGAAGATTCTGCTGTTGGTAAGCTGCGTCTTCGTGACCTATATTGTCGCCGCGTTTATGGCTGGCCCCAACTGGGGTGAGGTCGCGGTCGACCTGGTCGTGCCTAACATTCAAAATGACCCCAGCTACGTGTCGCTCGTGGTCGCAACGATCGGTACCACCATCGCGCCGTGGATGATTTTCTTGGCGCAGAATAACGTGGTCGATAAGAATGCGGGCGAGGACGACATCGTGCTGCAGCGTATTGATACCGTGAGCGGCTCGATCGCTGCTGATATCATTGCGGGCTTTATTATCATCACGACCGGTACGGTGCTGTTCCCGGCGGGTATTCAGATTAGCGATGCTGCCGATGCTGCCCGCGCGCTGGAGCCTATTGCGGGTCAGTGGTCCACGGTGCTGTTTGCCTCGGGCCTGGTCGCGGCGAGCTTCTTGGCTGCTTGCGTGCTACCGGGCGTTACGTCGAGCGCTATCTGCGAGGCATTTGGCTGGGAGCGCGGTGCCGACCGCAGCTGGGACGAGGCCCCGGTCTATCGCGGCATCATTACGGCCATCATCGGTATCTCTGCCGTGCTGGTGCTTATGCCCGGCGTCGATCTGTTCCAGATCATGATGACCTCGCAGGTCATCAATGGCGTGCTACTGCCCGTGGTTCTGGTGTTCCAGGTGGTTATCGCTGCCGACCGTCACATTATGGGCGCCAACCGCAATGGCCGCGTGTGGAATGTGCTCACTTGGGCGACTATCGGTGTGATTACGGTGCTGACGGTCGTCATGTTTGTTCTGCAGGCGATGGGTTACAGCGCTTAGCGCCTCTTTTGGACTCCAAACAGGCCGCAGCGATGGACTGCGGCCTGTTTTTTGCCCGCTATAGGGCGTTAGTTATATGGCAGTGGACAAAAAATGCCAAATATGAGTACTGTTGCTAAGTGAATAGCATTTACATCCAAGAAGATAATGGACATAGCAGATAGTATGTTCATTAAAATTGGCTCCAATATGTCTTAAACCAGTCAGGTTGGCTGCTTTAGGGGGTTGTAGGGGTCGCTCGGACGTCATTTTGGGTGGTTTTGCCTGCTACTAAAATGGTAACAGTACTCATATTTGCCCCTTTTTGTCCACGACCCCTTGGAGCCGGCTCGAAAAGAGTGATTTTGGGTTGTTTGCTGCGGGTGTGGGCTTGGAAACAACGTTCGGGGTGGCGAGGTGCCCAGAATTCGGTCGCAAGGAGGGCGTTCCTCGGCTGTGTCAGGAGTGTCCCTAGGTGCCGGCACATAAGGAACGTCCCTAACTGCCGGAGGGGGTGCCTGCCGTGGCAGGCACCCCCTCCGGATGTGGGAAGTTTGCGTTGCAGGTTACTTGTCGGTGCCCAGCTTGTGCGGCTTGAGAGCGAGCGCATTGACGAGCGCGTCGGTGGCAGACTTGACGGCTGCCGGCTGCGGATCGTTGACGTGATCTTCGGGGTGCACGGGCAGGTCCTTCTTGACGGCATCGTGGATCAAGTTGAGGTACTCAGTCACGCCAGCGGTCGATAGGTGCGTGCCATCGCCATCGAACAGGTCGTTGCGGTTGGCGCTGTATCCGTACCAGTCGATAACGCGCACGTTCTTGTAGCGCGTAGCGGCGTTGGCGATGGCCTGGTTGGTAGAGCCAACCCACGGCTGCGGGCTGCGTGTGTTCACAAACACCACAATACGCTTATCTCCTGCATCGGCCATGATGGCGTCGATCTGATCGTCGGTTACCAAGCCGTTGGTGCCCAGCGCAAAGACCACGATCTTGCCGGCAAGGTTCTGTTGGAGATAGCCCTCAAATGTCGCGCGGCCCGCATCAAACTGGCGGCCCTTTTCGGCATCGATATGGCTGTGCGGGAACACGCCGTCAAAGGAATCAACGGCGCGCAGCGACACGGAGTCACCGATCATAAGCAAATCGTAGGAGCCATCGGGGAAGCCGTCGTTGTCCTTGTCGGTGTCGTCGGCCGCCTGTTGGTCGGCGGGCGCGGTGTTTTTGGCTTCCTTGTTGAGGACTTCGGCGCCCTCACCGCTCAGTGCGGAGGTCTCCGGCACAAAGATCAGGCCGCCCAGTGCAACGACCAACACGACAGCGCAGGTTGCGCAGACAGGGACGTGCGCGCGTGCCCAGTTGGCGGGCGTGGCGGTGCCGTCGCGGAACTCGGATACGGTGCGCTCAAAGGCGCCCTTTCTAAACGGCGTTTCGATAAAGCGATATGAGCATTCGGCCACGGCGACCACCACAAGTACCTGCAAGATGTACTGCCACCACGGTGTATCGTTGATGTTGGCGACCGGGTTCATGAGCAACAGCAGGGGATAGTGCCACAGGTAGATGCTGTACGAGCGCTTGCCAACCCACACGAGCGGCTCGGCGGACAGCGCGCGGGCAACCATTCCCTGGGGCTGCACGCAGGCCGCGATGACCATGAGCGTGAGGACCGAGCACAGCAGCGTGCCGCCGCGATACTGGAACGCGGTGTAGCCGTTGGTGAGCGCGACCATGGCGGCAAGGCCAACCAGACCCACGACGCCCAACACATCGATGGATGTGGGCGAGGACCAAAAGCGCACGAGGGCGCTCGGCTGTGCCGGGGCGGTCTCGGCTGATTCGTCGGCCTTCTCGCTAGGTTTGCCCTCGGCGTTCTTGTCGTGCTTGGCGGCGCCAGCCAGGCGATTGAGCCCCAAACGATGAGCGAGACGCACTGGCGCCAGGTCGCGATCGGGGATAAAGGCCATCCAGGCACCCAGCAGTAGCGAGAACACGCGGGTGTCGGTGCCGTAGTACACGCGGCTGGGGTCGGCGGCAGGGTTGTAAAGCACCATCATGGCGAGGGCAGATACCGCGGCAAGGCCCAGAACCAAGCGGCGCGTGTTGGGCTTGCTCACATGCATGGATACCATGGCAAACAGCAGTGGCGGCCAAATCAGGTAGAACTGTTCCTCGATGGCAAGCGACCAAAAGTGCGTGAGCGGCGAGGGGTCGCCCAGAGCATTGAAGTACGAGACGTTTTGGGCAATCTGCCACCAGTTGTTGAAGAACAGCAACGACGGCAGGATGTCGGGGCGCATCTTGGTGAGCATCACGTGGTTAAAGATGGTGCACAGCGCGCAGGTCACGAACACTACCGTTACCACGGCGGGGACCAGGCGACGGATGCGGCGAATCCAGAAGCTCTTGAGGTCGATGCGTCCGGTCTTAGCGACTTCGTTGAGCAGCAAGCGCGTGATCAGATAGCCCGAAAGCACAAAGAAGATCGTGACGCCGAGCAGGCCGCCCTGAGCCCACGTGAGGTTGAGGTGATAGAGCACCACTGCGACGACGGCAAGCGTGCGTAGGCCGTCGAGGGCGGGGATATAGCGGGACTTGGGGCGAGCAGGCGTCTGCTCCGCGGCGGGAGTGTTGGCACGGCCCGCGTTGTTGGCAGAAACGCGATGGGGGCTCGCGGTGCGTCGCGGCTCGTTGGCGCGGCGCCCGCCCTTCACGCGTTCGTGCGGCGCCGGCTCATTGCCCGTGCGGCGTCGACCGCGCGAGCCCGATTGCGAGAGTTGTTCCATAAAACATCATCCAATGACGAGAATAATCAGCACGTATTCATTGTAGCTGCCTGCCCCTGTGAATGCTTGCTGCTGGCGCAAGCTCAAGCGCGCGTCCACATCAAAGTGGACTAAAGTTATAGGGGGTGCGAGAGTGCACAATCGTTGGTCGACGGTGGGCGCAAAGCCTGAAGACGAGGAGGTTTCCATGACGGATCACAGCATCGTTGCGGTGTTCGGCAGCATGAACATGGACCTTTCGGTGGCGTGCGAGCGCATGCCGCGCGCGGGCGAGACTGTCGGTGGCAGCGGTTTTATCACCAACGCCGGCGGTAAGGGAGCCAATCAGGCCGTTGCCGCTGCGCGCATGGGTGCGCGCACGTGCATGATCGGCGCTGTTGGGCGCGATACCTTTGGCGATGCGCTCGTGGCAGGGCTCCAGGATGCCGGCGTGGGCGTTGAGTTTGTGGCGCGTCGCGATGACGTGGAGACCGGTACCGCGACTATCATTCGCTGTGAGAGCGACAACCGCATCGTGCTGTCGCCGGGCGCCAACCATGCGCTTGCGGGCGAGGACGTTGCCCGCGCACTGAGGCGCTTGGTGGCCGACGAGCTCGACGGCGATGCCAGCGAGATTGCCCCGGCTGTCGGAAGCGTCTTTATTGCCCAGGGCGAATGTGACCTTGCGGCGACGGCCGAGGCGCTTGCTTGTGCTCACGAGCTGGGGTTCTATACGATCTTTAACCCGGCGCCCGCCTGCGACCTGCCGGCAGGAGCGTGGCCTGCGGTCGACCTGGTCTGCCCCAACGAGACCGAGTGCCAGATGCTGACGGGCATTCTGCCCACAGATGATGCGAGTTGCGTCGCCGCGCTCAATGCGCTGCTCGACAAGGGCGCCGGCGCCGCGGTCATCACACTGGGCGGCGCCGGCTCGGTTACGCTCGGCGATGGCGGTGAGCCGCTGCGCATGCCGGCGCTTTCGAGCGTGGTGGTCGATACGACGGCCGCGGGCGATACGTTTATTGGTGCGCTTGCTGCAGCTCGTCTGGAGGGTCTGCCGCTCTTTGAGTGCATGGCCGCGGGTGCTCGCGCCTCGGCGGTGACGGTATCGCGCCTGGGCGCTCAGCAATCAATTCCCACGCGTACGGAAGTCGAGCACAAGTTTGGGTCGGACGATTTAGTACAAGGCGGAGAAGCGGAGTAGAACAATGGCAACCAAGAAGCTGATCCTTGATCTGGATATGGGTGTGGACGATGCGATGGCGCTCGCCTATGCCATCGCAAGCCCCGAGGTGGAGCTCGTCGGCATCACCACGTGCTTTGGCAACGTGCGCGTCGAGCAGTCGGCGCACAACTGCTTGGCGGTGCTCGACCTGTTGGGTCGTCCCGAGGTGCCGGTGTACCTGGGCGCCGATCGTCCCATGAAGGCGACCGAACCCTACACGCCGCCGGCGTCCACCACGCTTATCCACGGCAAGAACGGTATTGGCGGCGCAAGCGTGCCCGCTTCGCCGTAGGAGCCGGTGGGCGCGACGTCGGCCGATGGCAATGCGGCGGTCGATTACCTGATTGATGCCGCGCGTACCTATGGCCCCGATTTGATCTACGTGGCGACCGGCCCGCTCTCCAATCTGTCGCTCGCCCTGGAGCGTGATGCGGCGGCGATGATGTCTATCGGTCGCGTGGTCGTGATGGGCGGTGCGCTTACCGTGCCCGGCAACGTGAGCGCGGGCGCCGAGGCCAACATGGCGGGCGACCCCGAGGCTGCCGACGCCGTGTTGCGCTCGGGCCGCAAGCTCACCATGGTGGGACTGGACGTGACGCATCGCGTGGTGCTCACGCGCCGCGACGTTGCCGGCTGGACAGGCTCGGGCACCATGGCGGGCTGCGCATTTGCGAGCATGGTCGAGCACTACATTGGCTCGTACGAGATGAACGCGCCCTACCTGGGCGGCTGTGCGCTGCACGATCCTCTGGCCGTTGCCGTGGCGATCGATCCCACGCTCGTGGGCGCGCTCGGCTGCAATCTGCGCGTCGACCTGCTGGGCGAGTACCGAGGCCGCACCATCTGCGACGAGCACCGCCTGTCCGATCCGGATAAGAGCGCGCTCGTGGCGCTCACCGTGGACGCCCCACGTTTCCTCGCGGAGTTTAAGGCACGCATGGCTCGCATCCTTGGCTAAACGGTTTCTGTGCCCCGTTCCAGATTAGCTACCGAGTAAATACGCCCGTTGGGGGAATAGTCGCGTCGCTTCGCTTGACAACAGGCTAAACTAGCTATTAAACATTTACTATTCTGTTTAGATTGAATTTGCGGTCGTTTAGTTGTCGAGTCACGGGGCGGTCAGGCCACGATGCTCGACAGCGGCCGTTGCTAGGGGGAACAATGGCTAAAGCAAGTGTTCGCGAGATCAGCCGCATTACCGGTTTTTCGCCTGCGACCGTGTCCAACGCGCTCAACCGCAAGCGCAGCGTGAGCGAGGAGACCGCCAAGGTCATCCTGGAGTGCGCGCAGTCGCTCGGCTATCAGCAGTCGACGCAACTCGAGAGCATCCAGTTTGTGCTCACGCGCAAGACGGGCGCCATCCTGGACGAGAGCACCTTCCATCCCGCGGTTATTGAGGGCGTGGAGCGCCAGGCGCGTCGCCACGGCATGAGCACGAGCTTTGTCTCGCTCGACTTTAGCGACCTGGACGCCGTGCGTCCGCAGGTCGAGGGCCTGATCGCCGACCCGTCTGCCGCCATCGTGCTGATGGGTACCGAGCTGGGTGAGGAAGATTACGCCCTGTTCGCCAACGCTGCCGCCCACCTGATCGTGCTCGACGGCTGGAGCGACCGCCAGTACTTTGATGCCGTAGTCATTGCCAATACCGATTCGGTGCTGCGCGCCGTGGACTACCTTATCGAGAAGGGTCACAGGCAAATCGGCTATCTGGCAGGCGATCTTCGTATCCGCAACTTTAAGGATCGCGAGCGCGGCTATCGCCAAGCACTTGAGGATGCGGGCCTCGAGGCAAACCCGGCATGGCGCGTCACGCTGGGCACCACGCTCGAAGGTGCCTATCGCGATATGGGTGCATGGCTCGACAGCGTCTCACGCGACGACCTGCCGACGGCTTTCTTTGCCGAGAACGACGTGCTCGCCGTGGGTGCCATGCGCGCGTTCAACGAGCACGGCATTCGCGTGCCCGAGGATGTCTCGATCATCGGCTTTGACGACCTATCTCTGGGCGCCTTCTCCAACCCGCCACTCACCACGGTGCATGTTCCCAAACACGAGGTGGGCGAGATCGCGGTGCGCCGTCTGGTGGGTAACATCCGCAATCCCAAGAGCTATACCTGCAAAACGGCCGTGTCGACCTATTTTGTCGAGCGCCAGAGCGTGCGCGAAATCTAGGCGGAGACGGCATTGCCTGCAGCGTGCCAAAGCTCGCTAGGGCAGTTAACATAGTGCCATTCAGAAGAGGGTCCTTCGGGGCCCTCTTTTTGTTGCCCTTGTATGTTCAGATTGTTTACATACCGTTTAGGCTGATTTCTCTACCGTTTACGAGACTTTCGCGCTAAACTTTTAAACAAAAGAGTAAAACATTTAGTAAACAGAACAAAACGAAACACACATCTGTTTACTGAACATGTGATAAGGGGAGGACGTACATGGATAAGATCAAGCTCGGCTTTGTACCCACGCGCCGCAGCATCTTTAGCGCGCCGGACGCGATCAAGTATCGCGGCCTGACGGCTGATCGTCTGCGCGAGATCGGCGTCGACATCGTGGATATCGACGACATCAACGACGAGGGCCTGCTGTTCGACGACAGCCATATCGCGCCTATCGTCGAGAAGTTCCGCGCCGAGGGCGTCGACGGCATCATGCTGTGCCACGCCAACTTTGGTACCGAGTATGTCTGCGCCCGCCTTGCGCGCGAGCTCGGCTTGCCCGTGCTGCTGTGGGGCCCGCGCGACGAGCGCCCCGAGCCCGACGGCACTCGTCTGCGCGACAGCCAGTGCGGTCTGTTCGCGACCGGCAAGGTCCTGCGTCGCTTCCAGGTTCCCTTCACCTACATGACCAACTGCCGTCTGACCGATCCCGAGTTCGAGCGCGGTGTCTGGGACTTTTTGGCCGTGTGCAACGTGGTCAAGACTTTCAAGCACACCCGCATCCTGCAGATGGCCACTCGCCCGTTCGACTTCTGGTCCACCATGTGCAACGAGGGCGAGCTGCTCGAGAAGTTCAACATTCAGCTTTCGCCCATCCCCATGACCGAGCTTGTCCAGGCCGTGCGCGACGCCCAGGCCGACGAGCAGGCCATGGCAGCCATGCTCGCCCACATTGGTGACAGCTTTGAGATCTGCATTCCCGAGGACAAGGTCCCCGCGGTCGCCGGTCTTGCTATCGCCATGAAGCGCTTGGTCGAGAAGTATGGCTGCAACGCCGGTGCCATTCAGTGCTGGAACGCTCTGCAGGACGAGCTGGGCATTATGCCCTGCGCTGCCAACGCCATCCTCAACGAGATGGGCATTCCTATCGTATGCGAGACCGATATCCACGGCGCCATCACCGCGCTGATGGTCGAGGCCGCCGACCTGGGCCGTCACCGCGGCATGTTTGCCGACTGGACTGTGCGTCATCCCGACAACGAGAACGGCGAGCTGCTGCAGCACTGCGGCCCCTGGCCCTGCAGCTGCGCGGCCGTCAAGCCCAAGCTCACTTACCCGCTGGCTTTCGATCACCCCGGCGCGCTGACGGCCGAGGCCAAGCACGGCGACCTCACCCTTGCCCGCTTTGACGGCGACAACGGCGAGTACTCGCTGCTGCTGGGCAACGCCCGCGGCATCGACGGCCCGGCCGGCATGGGCACCTACCTGTGGGTCGAGGTCGACAACCTCAAGCGCCTCGAGGCCAAGATCGTCGAGGGTCCCTACATCCACCACTGCGTCGCCATTCACGCCAACGTGGTGCCGGTGCTCTACGAGGCGTGCAAGTACATCGGCATTGTCCCCGACCTGTACGACCCCATCGAAGAAGACGTCAAAGCTTACCTGCGAGGAGAGTAGAAATGGCAACTATCGAAGAGCTTGAATCCCTGCGTTGGGACCTTCGCCGCGATTGCGTCGATATCATCATGGCTGGCGCCGGCGGGCACATCGGCGGCGACATGTCGGTCATCGATGCGCTGATGACCCTCTACGCCAACCACCTCAACATTTCTCCCGAGACCGTCGACGATCCCAACCGCGATCGCTTCGTGCTCTCCAAGGGCCACGCCATGGAGGCCTACTACGCGGTGCTCTGCCACGAGGGCTATCTTGACCTCGATGACGTCAAGGCCCGCTTCTCCAAGTTCGGCAGCCCCTACATCGGCCACCCCAACAACAAGCTCAAGGGCATCGAGATGAACTCGGGCTCGCTGGGTCACGGCCTGCCCGTGGCCGTCGGGATGGCGCTTGCCGGCAAGATGGATGGCCGCGACTACCGCGTCTACACCATCATGGGCGACGGCGAGCTTGCCGAGGGCTCGGTCTGGGAGGGCGCCATGAGCGGCGGCAACTACCAGCTCGATAACCTGTGCGCGCTCGTGGACCGCAACCGCCTGCAGATCAGCGGCAGCACCGAGGACGTCATGAAGCAGGATTCGCAGGAGGAGCGCTGGGCCGCCTTCGGTTGGAACGTGCTGTCCATTCCGGGCAACGACGTCCAGGCCATCGACGCCGCGCTGACGCTGGCCGCCGAGACCAAGGGTAAGCCCACGGTCATCATCCTCAACACGGTGAAGGGCTACGGCTCGCCGGTTATGGAGGACAAGGCCGCCTGGCATCATCACCTGCCCAACGATGAGGAATATGCCCAGATCATCGCCGATTTCGCTGCCCATAAGGAGGCTATCAATGGCTAACAAGATCGCCAACCGCAAGGTTATCTGCGACACGCTGCTCGAGGCCGCCGCAACCGATAAAGACATCGTCGTCCTGTGCTCCGACTCCCGCGGCTCCGCGTCGCTCACGCCGTTCTTCGATCAGTATCCCCAGCAGTCCATTGAGGTCGGCATTGCCGAGCAGGACCTGGTGAGCATCGCTGCCGGCATGGCCTCGTGCGGTAAGAAGGCCTGGGCCGCCTCGCCGGCGTCCTTTGTGACCACGCGTTCGTATGAGCAATGCAAGGTCGACGTTTCGTACTCCAACACCAACGTCAAGCTCATCGGCATCTCGGGCGGCGTGTCCTATGGCGCCCTGGGTATGAGCCACCATTCTGCGCAGGATATCGCCGCTATGAGCGCGATTCCCAACATGCGCGTGTATCTGCCGAGTGACCGCTTCCAGACCGCCGAGCTTGTGCGCGCCCTGGTAGCCGACAACAAGCCGGCCTACATCCGCGTGGGCCGCAACCCGGTCGAGGACGTGTACACCGAGGACGAGTGCCCGTTCCAGATGGACCGCGCCACCTGGGTGCGTCGCGGCACCGATGTGACGATTGTCGCCACCGGCGAGATGGTCCGCCATGCCGTGGACGCCGCCGACCTGCTGGCCGAGCAGGGCATCTCGGCAACGGTGCTCGACATGTACTGCGTCAAGCCGCTCGATACCGAGGCCGTGATCGAGGCCGCCGGGGCTACGCGCGCTGTCGTGACCGTCGAGGAGCACAGCCCCTTCGGCGGCCTGGGTTCCATGGTCGCGCAGGTCGTGGGCGAGCATTGCCCGCGTCCGGTCAAGTGCCTGAGCCTGCCCGACGCGCCGGTCATCACCGGCACGAGCCCCGAGGTCTTCGCGCACTACGGCCTCACCGGCGAAGGCATTGCCAAGACGGTTGCCGAGTTCCTGCCTGCAGAGTAACTGGAATGTGACAAAGGGACAGTCCCTTTGTCACATTCGTTTTGAAAGGGGTGGCCATGGGCCGCTACATCATCGGAATCGATCAATCCACGCAGGGCACGAAGGCGCTGCTGGTGGACGAGGGCGGCCATCTGATCCATCGCGCCGACCGCTCGCATCGCCAGATTGTCAACGAGGCCGGCTGGGTGAGCCATGATCCGGCCGAGATTGCCGCCAACGTGCTGGCCGTGGCGCGTGCCGTGGTGGAGGAGACCGGGGTCGATCCGGCCGACATCGCCGGCATTGGCATCTCTAACCAGCGCGAGACCACCGTTGCCTGGAACCGTACGACGGGCGAGCCGCTGTGCGACGCCGTGGTGTGGCAGTGCGCCCGTGCCCGCGAGCTGTGCGACGAGCTGGCCGCGCGCGAGGGCGTGGCCGAGCTGGTGCGTGACACGACGGGCCTGGTGCTCTCGCCCTACTACCCGGCGGGCAAGATGGCCTGGATCCTCGCGAACGTTCCCGCGGCTGCCGAGGCCGCTGCAGCGGGCGAGCTGTGCCTGGGCACCATCGATGCCTGGGTGGTCTGGACGCTCACGGGCGGCGCGGAGTTCCGCTGCGACTGGTCCAATGCCAGCCGCACGCAGCTCTTTGACCTGCGCCGTGGCTGCTGGAGCGAGCCGGTGTGCGAGGCTTTTGGTGTCGATCCTGCCTGCCTGCCGCAGGTGACCGATTCCGATGGCCTGTTCGGCACAACGGACCTGGGCGGCTTTTTGCCGGCACTCGTGCCGGTGCACGGCGTGCTGGGCGACAGCCATGCGGCCTTGTTTGCCCAGGGCTGCCATAGCCGCGGCATGGCCAAGGCGACCTATGGTACCGGCAGCTCGGTCATGATGAACGTTGGCGACGAGTTCGTTGCCAGCTCACACGGGCTTTCGAGCTCGCTTGCGTGGCGTATGGACGGCGTGACCGAGTACGTGCTCGAGGGCAACGTGAGCTACGCCGGCGCCGTCAAGACATGGCTACGCGACGACCTGGAGCTCATCAACAATCCCGAGGAAGTCACCGACCTGTGCTACGCCGCCAATCCGGCGAGCCGCGTCTACTTTGTGCCGGCGTTCACTGGCCTGGGCGCGCCGCACTGGGCGAGCGATGCCGAGGGCTGCGTCTTTGGCATGACACGCACCACGGGCCGTGCGGAGTTCGTGAAGGCTGCCGATGAGTCGATCGCCTATCAGATCTTCGACGTCATCGATGCGATGGTCGAGGATTCGGGCGCGGCGCTGGCCGAGCTTCGTGTTGATGGCGGTCCCACGCGCGATGCGTACCTGATGCAGTTTGAGAGCGACTTGGTCGGCTCGCCCATCCGCATTGCGAGCAACGACGAGATGAGCGGTCTGGGCGCGGCCTGGGCCTGCGGCATTGCGCTGGGCATGTACACGCGCGACGTCGTTGACGTCTACGGCGCCCGCGGCATCGTGGAGCCTGCCATGTCTGCCGACGAACGAGTCAAAAAGATCGCCGGCTGGCGCCATGCCGTCAAATCAACAATTGCATACACTGCCTAGGCGGCTGCGCGGCACCCAAGGATTTTTCTGGGGATTAAAAACTCATTGATCCCCGTCCCGGGCAGCTCATTTGGGACGGGGCTTTTTTGACTGGTATGATTGGTGCGATCATTCGAACCAGCTAAAAGAGCCCCGTCCCAAATTGACTACCGAGAGGATCTGCCATGGAGCGTATCGCGAGTTTTTCCGTTGACCATCTGCTGCTTGAGCCCGGCGTGTATGTGAGCCGTATCGACCGCGATCCGGCGACCGGCGCCGCCGTCACCACGTTTGACCTGCGCCTGACCACGCCCAACAAAGAGCCGGTCATGAACACGGCCGAGTGCCACACCATCGAGCACCTGGGCGCGACGTTCCTGCGCAATCATGCCGAGTGGTCGAGCCGTATCGTCTACTTTGGGCCCATGGGCTGTCGCACGGGCTTTTACCTGGTTGTTTTTGGTGAGCTGACGAGCGAGGAAATCTTGCCGCTCGTGCGCGAGCTGTTCGAGTTTGTCGCGGGCTTTGAGGGCGATGTCCCCGGCGCCGCTCCCGAGGAGTGCGGTAACTATCTGGACCAGAACCTCCCCATGGCAAACTGGCTCGCGCGCCGCTATCTCGACCGTGACCTGGCCGATATCGACGAGAAGCGCCTGCACTACCAGCAGGCGTAAGGGCTTTATCGTCCAATACGCGCGCATTGGGCGCCTTCGCTTATGCGGGGGCGCCTTTTTGTTGAGTGGCCGGGATGAGCGTTCAAAATCGCTCATGTTTGTTCTAGAATGTTTGTATAGTCACATTTATGAACAGGAGTGAACATGCATATCTACTCTGTCAACGATCCCGAGTTCAAATCCTATGGCAACGTTTGGGATAACGTTCCGTCCGAGCTCACGTCGCCCGTGCTCGAGGCGCTCTCTGCCACGCCCATCCCCGAGGGCAGCAAGTACGTAGCAAGCGCGCCGGAGCTCGAGGGCGTCAAGGATGCCGACAAATTGGGCTTTCTCATGTTTGGCGGTCGTCCCTTCCAGCTCGGCTGGTGCAACGGCCACAACACGCAGCTCAACTGCCTGGAGTATCATCGCGCCAGCGAGTTTAACCTGGGCGCCCGCGACTTTATCCTGCTCGTGGCGCATCGCTGGGAGATCGAGGACGGCAAGCTCGACACCGCGTGCGTCAAGGCGTTCCGCGTGCCGGCGGGTACGGTCGTCGAAGTCTTCAACACCACGCTCCACTACACGCCGTGCATGGTCGACGATGGCGGCTTCCAGGTGATGGTTGCGCTGCCCGCCGGCACCAATGGTCCGCGCCCCGAGGCTGCAGCCGACATGCCTGCCGCCGGTGACAGCTACTGCTACTGGAAGGCCGACAAGTGGGTCCTCTGCCACGCCGACAGCCCCAAGGCAGCCGAAGGCGGCTACGTGGGCCTCGTCGGCAAGAACCTCGACATCGCCGTGGACTAGAATCTTCCGTCTCGATCTGTAACATCTAGCGGGCTAAATCGCCTCTTCCTGTTACAGATTGAGATAAACCGGGCCCAATCCACCTCAAAGGTACCTGCCCCCATTGTGGCGGCTGCCTAGAGCTGGCTGCGCAAGTAGTCAGCCATATATGGAACAGCGAAGCGCACGTAACCGCGGCGCGCCTGTTCGATTACGCCGGCGTCGATGAGGCGCCGGCGATACTTTTGCGCGTAGTCGGGCGTGACTGACATGCGCTCGGCCACATCGGAAATGCGCGACGTGCCGTCTTCGTCGTCGGTCATTGCGGCGAGAAACGCAACATCTTGGTCCGAGAGCGCGGCGAGCGTCGTTTCGCACACATCGTTTTCGAAATCGGCCTTTGACGCTTCGATTGCTCCGTCAACTTGCTTTGGCGTTACGTGTTCTCCTGCCTGGCAACGATTGGCGATGTTGTAGCCGATGAGCTGCAGCATGTAGGGCGAGCCCTGAGTTGCGCGAGCGGCGCAGAGGCGAAGGTCGCTTGGGATATCAAGGCCGAGTTCTTCGAAAGCTCGCTGATAGCAGGCATCCACATCTCCGACTGAAAGCGGTTCAAGCGTGACCTTGCGTGCGCGGTTGAGAAATGTCAGTACGCGATCGTTGAGTGTCGCGGAGACTGCTCCCGGGAGCCCTGCCATAACAAGCGCGACGTTGAGTCCCTCGCCGACGAGCTCTTGATAGGCGGTGACGAGTTGTCTGATTTCGGCTGAATTGGCCTGGAGCTCATCGATGAGGATGAGGATGCCATGTCCTTGCTCGGTCAGTTTGCGCGCCAGCTGCGTGAGCTTGAACTGGAAGCTTTTGGTTTCCTGCACATCGCGCGTGAACTCAAGGCCGGCTGAGAAGCCGAAGACGCTCAGGCTGCCACTCGTGAGTTTAGGAAGATGGCGTTTGTTAGCATAGGGCTCGCCTGCCTCTTGGATTTTTTCAACAATACGCTCGAGCATGTCCTCGGAGGCTACGGTGGGTGTGGCAACAACGAAGCCGAGCTTGCGGGCGCGATCGGCAAGTTCCCACAGGAGAACCGTTTTGCCGCTGCCTCGCTGGCCAAGCATGAGCATGGCACGGTCTCGATTGCCCGGCTCCTGCTCAAGGCCGGAGATGAATGTCGAAATCACGCTCCCACGCCCCACCAGATAGGACGGGCGATTTCCAAATGAGGGGGAGAAGATGGTTTCTGTCATAAGTCTCCTTTCCTTTTTTTCTATTTTTTCCTTTTTTTCCTATTCGGTCAAATGACCTGCTGCCGAGGGCGGCTACGTAGGCCTCACGGGCAAGAACCTCGACATCACCGTGGACTAGGGTCCTTGTCTCAAACCACCACAAAGGTGCCTGTCCCCTTTGTGGTGCGCCTTTGGTTGCCTTTGCCTGGGGGGGTCAAGGGATGAACGGTAGAAAAACAGGGGCGAACGGTAACTTCTATATAATCACTTTAATAACCCAGCAAAACCTCTATACTGGCAGCTGCACCGCGTTACTCCTCGGGAGGCGCCACGAGCACATGTCATAGCAACCGCCGACTCGAGAGCCGGTGTCGCGAGATGTCCAAGTGGAGCCCAGGGGAGTTTTTTCATGCTGATAACCAAGGCAATAAACAACAACGTTGTCCTTGCGGAGGACGATGCCGGGCGCGAGCTCGTGTTGTTTGGCAAGGGCCTTGGCTTTCGCGGCGCCCCTTCCTATATTGAGGACGAAAGCGCCATCCAGCGGAGCTTCCGCGATATCAGCCCTGAGATGTACGATGCTGTCGCATCGCTTTCGGACGATGTCATCATTATCGCGTCGGGTATCGTGGATATCGCACGCAACGAGCTCAACTGCACGCTCAATCCCAATCTAGTCTTTACGCTCGCCGACCACCTTCAGTTTGCCATCGACCGCGCCCGCAAGGGTGCTTCGATCAAGAACCCGCTCTACGAGGAAGTCCGCCTCGTCTATCCGCGCGAGGCCGAGGTCGGTCGCCGCGGCGTCAAGCTCGTTATGGCTGTGGCCGAGGACGTTGATTTTCCTGAGACCGAGGCCGCTTCGATTGCGCTGCATATCGTCAACGCCGAGATGGTCGATGACGAGAACGCGGGCGCAAAGGGCAACATGGACTTGGTCGTAAAGAGTACCGAGGTCATCGATGCGGTCACCGGGATTATCGAGCGTACGCTTGGCGAGACCATCGACCGCTACTCATATAGCTATGCGCGCTTTGTGACCCATATGCGCTTTCTTATCAGTCGCCTTATCAAGGGTGAGGACGAGGAGACGCGCAATAGTGATCTTTTCAAACGAGCGACCAGCGAGTTTTCAGACGCGTACGCCTGTGCACGCGCAATCGACGAATACATGAGGGCAACCTGCGGCTGGCACTGCACGGACGAAGAGCTGCTCTATCTGATGATGCATATCAACCGGCTCTGCCCGGGACATTGATACGGCGGCCGGGCACCCGTCTAACTGCCCAACTGGCCGGCTTTGCGTCGGCAGACATCGCGGCATCGCCGCGCAACCTGCTGTTAAGCTCCAAGGCGCCGGGGCTGCAGATATCTTTGTAACGAGTGAAACAAGGAGGTTTCACATGGCACGCGATTACGAGGCTCTCGCCCGTACCATCGTTGAACTCGTCGGTGGCGAGGACAACGTCAAGTCCGTCACCCACTGCATTACCCGTTTGCGCTTTACCCTCAACGACGAGAAGAAGGCCCAGACCGAGAAGCTCAACCAGACCGAGGGCGTTATCTCCGTTCTAGTGGCCGCCGGTCAGTACCAGATTGTTATCGGCAATCACGTTACCGACGTGTATGACGCCCTGCCCAAGGTTTCCAACATCCAGCTTGGCGGCGAGGTCGAGGACGAGGCCGGTGGCAGCATCGTCAACCGCGCCATCCAGCTCATCAGCGGCATCTTTATGCCGATGCTTCCCGCCATGTCCGCCGCCGGCCTTCTCAAGGCCTTTGTGATCATGGCCAACTCCTTTGGTTGGCTCGCGGCCGAGTCCACCACCTACCAGCTGCTTTACGCCATCGGCGACGGCGTGTTCTACTTCATGCCGGTCTTCCTTGCCCGCACTGCGGCCAAGAAGTTCAAGTGCAACGACTGGACGGCCATGGCCATCGCCGTTGCGCTGTGCTACCCCACGCTCTCCACGCTCTTTAGCGCCGGCGACCCGGTTGACCTCTTTGGCATCCCGGTAACGCTCATCAGCTACACGAGCTCGGTTATCCCCATCATCTTTGCCGTGTACGTACAGTCCTGGATCGAGAAGGGCCTCAATAAGGTCGTCCCCGATATCCTCAAGGGCTTGATCGTTCCCGTCGTGACCCTCGTCGTGGCCACTGCGCTCACCCTCTACATCATCGGCCCCGTCACCGACTTCATCGGTGGTCTCATCGCTAACGGCCTGGTTTCCCTGCTTGAGGTTGCCCCGCTGCCCGCAGGCTTCCTCATCGGTCTGCTTTGGCCCTGCCTCATCATCTTTGGTATGCACTGG
Source organism: uncultured Collinsella sp. (assembly GCA_900552705.1). Classification (GTDB taxonomy): domain Bacteria; phylum Actinomycetota; class Coriobacteriia; order Coriobacteriales; family Coriobacteriaceae; genus Collinsella. Next base: position 41,387 of record USAX01000001.1, read on the forward strand.
GCCTTTATCCCCATCATCCAGATGAACATCGGTATGCTCGGCTATGACGTCATCCTGCCCATTACCGTCGGCACCAACTTTGCCATGGGTTTCGCGGTCCTTGCCATCTTCCTCAAGACCAAGAACACCGAGCTCAAGGAGCTCGCCGGCGCTGCCGCCATCTCTGCGCTCCTCGCCGGCATCACCGAGCCCGCCATCTACGGCGCCGTCCTCAAGTACAAGCGCCCGTTTGTGATCGCAATCGTCTCTTGCGGCATCTGCGGTGCCATCGCTGCCACTTTTGGCCTGCACCAGCCCGCGCTCATGACCACCTCGCTCATCACCATCCCGGCCATCATCGGCTCGGTGGGTATGGAGGACGTCATCGCGCTCGCCGTCGCCTCCGTCCTCACCTTTGTGGGCACGCTGACCTTCGGCTTCAACGACGACATGATCCTCGAGAACAACTAGTTCTGGGAAACCGGCGTCTTTGGACGCCGGCGCACGGGGCGCGGCGCCAGATGCGCCCCGTGCGCCCTTATGGGAGGGCGCTGACCCCTACACGAATCCGGCGTCCTCCCATAAGGGCACACAACAGAAACGAGGTAGCCATGAAGCAATCCGAGCTCGTTGAGCTTTTGGGGCGTATGACCCTGCGCGAGAAGATCGGGCAGTTGGTGCAGCTTGACGGTGGGTGCTTTGGCACCGATGCCGTAGCGGTTGGTCCGCGTGCCAAGCTGGGCGTGACGCAAGAAGATGTTGACGTATGCGGCAGCGTGCTCAACGTGTTGGGCGCCGAGGAAGTGCATCGTATCCAAGATGCATATCTTGAGCGCAGCCGTCTTAAGATCCCGCTCGTCTTTATGGCCGATGTGATCTATGGCTATCAAACCTGCTATCCAATCCCCCTGGGCCTGGGAGCCACGTGGGACCCAGAGCTTATCCGCGAGGATTACAAGCTTATTGCCGAAGAGGCCGTGGCCGATGGCTGCATGGTGACCTTTAGCCCGCCGGTGGACGTGGTGCGCGATGCCCGTTGGGGTCGCTGCCTGGAGATGCCGGGCGAGGATCCGTACCTAAGCAGCCGCTTCGCCCGCGCGATGGTCGAGGGCTTTAAGGGTGACGGTACGCCGCAGAAGAGCCTGGCCAGCTGCGTCAAACACTTTGCGGGCTATGGTGCGCCCGAGGCGGGTCGCGAGTACAACACGGTGGATATGAGCGAGTGGCGCCTGCGCAACGAGTACCTGCCTCCGTACCGTGCGGCGGTCGAGGCTGGTTGCGATTTGGTGATGACGAGCTTCAACACCATCGATGGCATCCCCGCCACGGCAAACCGCTGGCTCATGCACGACGTGTTGCGCGACGAGTGGGGCTTTGACGGTCCCATCATCACCGATTACGCGGCGATCGACGAGCTCAGGGCACACGGTGTGGCGGCAAACCGTCGCGAGGCGGCCAAGCTCGCCATGAATGCCACCGTGGACATCGACATGAAGACGCCCTGCTACGCACATGAGCTTGAGGCCCTTATCGAAACGGGTGAGGTTTCGCTCGAGCAGATCGATACCGCCTGCATGCGCGTGCTCGAGCTCAAGAACAGACTCGGTCTGTTTGAGGACCCGTATCGTACGTGCTCGCCCGAGCGCCGTACGGAGGTCACGTGCACGCCGGAGCGTCTTGAGAGCGCGCGTAAAACGTGCGACGAGGCCCTCGTGCTCCTTAAAAACGAAGGCGGGCTGCTACCGCTTACGACCGGGGGCAACGCTCCGCGCGTGGCGCTCATCGGTCCCTATGCCAACAGCCGAGACATCATCGGCATGTGGGCGATTCATGCCGATAAAACTCATTCCGTAACGCTTGCCGAGGCATTTGCCGGGGTATTGGGCGACGACGGCTTTGCGTGGGCCCAAGGCTGTCCCACGCTCGACGACTACAGCGAGCTTGGGGAGTTTGGCAAGATTCCCGCGTTCGGTGCGCCGACGGGCGAGGGCGCGGATCTAGAGACGATGGCTGCCGAGGCGCTCGAGCTGGCCGCATCGAGCGATGTGGTGGTCATGGCGCTCGGAGAACACATGCTGCAGAGCGGTGAGGGCGGAGCGCGTACGGACATTACGATACCGGCTCCGCAGAAGCGCCTGCTCAAGCGCGTGCGCGCGCTCGGCAAGCCTGTGGTGCTCGTGCTCTTTAACGGGCGTCCTCTTGCCCTTACTGACGTGATCGATGATTGCGATGCAATCGTAGAGGCGTGGTTCCCCGGTACGGCTGGTGGGCGTTCGGTAGCCGACGTGCTCTTTGGAACGGTCAATCCGAGCGGCAGGCTCACGGTGAGCTTCCCACATAACGTGGGCCAGGAGCCGCTCTACTATGCGCAGCTCTCCACCGGACGTCCCGCTAAGGCATCAACGCATAGCGGTCGCTTTGTGAGCCGCTATATGGACTGCCCTAACGATGCGATGTTCCCCTTTGGCTACGGCCTCTCGTATCATACGGCGCGCTACGATAACCTGCGCCTGAGTGCGGACGAGCTTACGGCGGACGGTGTCATCGAGGTCTCAATCGACGTGACCAATGAGGGCGATATTGCTGGTACTGAGGTCGTGCAGCTCTATATCCACGACAAGGTGGCAACGCGCGTGCGCCCCATGCTCGAACTGCGTGACTTTGCGCGTGTTGAGCTTGCGCCGCGTGAGCGCCGCACGGTGACGTTTATCCTGCGCGAGGAGGCTCTGCGTTTTTGGACGCCCGAGCACGGCTGGGCAAGCGAGCCCGGCGCGTTTGAGGTCATGGCGGGGCCTAACAGCCGCGACCTGTTGGTGGGGGAGTTCGAGCTCGTCTAGCTGCATTTGCTTAACGAATGGTGCACGCGGTGCGCGGCAGGCGTTCGGTCTTGTCGCCGGCGCCCGTCCGGTACCGCGCCCGATATCGATAGGAGGGGTCTGACATGGCTCATATCGCAACCAATCCGTATCTCCCGGGATGGGAGTATATCCCCGATGGCGAACCGCATGTCTTTGGTGACCGAGTCTACGTGTATGGAAGCCATGACGCACCCGAGGGCACCGCATACTGCCCGGGTGACTACGTGTGCTGGTCAGCCCCGGTGGACGATCTGGGCTCCTGGACGTTTGAGGGGACCATCTGGCGCAAAGAGGATGACCCGGCCAATGTCGATCGAACCGGGTACGGCGCGCCCGATGTGTGCCAGGGTGCCGACGGGCGGTTCTATCTGTATTACTTCACGCTAAGCATGACGAGTGGTTGCATCATGTCGGTCGCCGTGTGCGATGAGCCAGCGGGACGCTACCGCTATCTGGGCCCTATTGCCAAGCCCGACGGCTCGCCGTTTGCGGGCGAGGAGGGCTGGGGCATGCCCTTTGACCCGGCGGTCCTTCCCTGCGGGGACGGGGGCTGCTGGCTCTACTATGGGTTTGGCGCCAAGAAGCCGAGCTCGCGCATGCCCGCATGTTCCATGGAGGGCGGCTACGTGGTGCGGCTCGGCGCCGATATGCGCACGATGGCCGCGGCACCCAAGCATCTGGCTCCGGCAGTGACGCAGGCGGCGGACACGGGTTTTGAAGGGCATGCCTTCTTTGAGGCCTCGAGCATCCGCGTGCTCGACGGGCGCTACTACTTTGTCTACTCGAGCGAAAACGGACATGAGCTCTGCTGGGCCACGATGCCAACGCCGGAAGGTCCGGTAACCTACGGCGGCGTGCTCGTTTCCAACGGCGATGTGGGCCTGCCCGGGCACGAGGCCGAGGACGCCGCTGTGATGGACCTGGGCAACAACCATGGCGGCATGGCGCGCATTGCCGGGCGCGACTACATCTTCTATCACCGTCATACGCACGGTGCGCAGCACGCGCGCCAGGGGTGCGCTGAGCCCATCGAGATTGCTTCCGATGGACATATCGAACAAGTAGAGATAACGAGCTGTGGGCTCAATGGCGGAGCGCTTCCTTGCGGGCGCGCGTACCCGGCGAGTATTTGCTGCTACTTGGTGGGGCCGGCCGGCGCGGTTCACTATTCCGGCAATCTGGAAATCGCCGATAACCATCCGGTGATTACCCAGGAAGTCGATGCGGGCTGTATGACTTCGGCACGTACCTATGTGGCCAACCTCTGCGATGGAGCGGGCGTGGGCTACAAATACCTGGCGTTTTCCGGTGCGGAGCGCACGGTGGAGCTCGAGGTGCGCGGGGATCTTGCCGGTGTGGTGAGTGTGCGCTTGGACGCGCCGGATGGCGCTGAGTTGACGCGCGTCGAGCTCGTGCCAGGCGAGGGCTGGTGCACGGTGGTCGCATCCCTGACGAAGACCGTTGCCGGTGACCATGCACTCTACCTGGCTATCGAGGGCGTCGGTTCGGTCGATCTCGCCTCGTTTGCCGTCCTTTAACCCATCTCCCATCGGAGGGGCGGCTCGCATGGACGACAGGTAGGCCCTGGTCGCGCGTCCGGTGCTCTCAACACGGCTCGGCCCTCAGGGGGTTGAAACAAAACGGAAGAATGGAGTTGCCATGGCGGAAATTCCGCAGTTGTACACCTGTGCTGGCGGCGGGCAACGCCTGATGGTGGACGGCCGGCCTTATACGCTGTTTGCGGGCGAGTGCCATAACTCCGCCTCGGGTGGGCGCCGCGCTTTTGCGGATGCTCTCGATCGCGCGCGGGCGCTCGGTATGAATACCGTGCTCGCCCCGGTTACCTGGGAGCTTTTGGAGCCCGCAGAGGGCGAGTTTGACTTTGGCCAAGTGGACATGATGCTCGAGCTTGCCCGCGAGCGCGGGCTGCGCCTGGGCGTGCTGTGGTTTGGCGCGTACAAAAATGCGCAGTGCTACTATGCGCCCGCGTGGGTCAAACGCGATATCGAGCGTTTTCGCCGTGCGCAGATGGTGCCCGGGCAGAACAAGGTTCGCTATGCCGAGTTCCATAACTTTGAGATCACGGCGCTTTCGCTCTATTGCGAGGAGACGCGCGCGGCGGATGCCGGCGCCTACGCGGCTTTGATGGCGCACTTGCGCGAGGTGGATGCGCAAGATCATACGGTGATACTCGTGCAGGTAGAAAACGAGTGCGGCCAGATGGTCGCGGCACGTGAGCACTCGCCTTGGGCGGATGCCGCCTTTGCGGAGAGCGTGCCTACGGAGCTGATCGAGGCGCTTGCGGTCGATCCTACCTCCCTGGCGCCTGAGCTTGCGGAAGCCCTTGAAGCGGGCGCCGGCTCTGGTTCGTGGGAACAGGTTTTTGGCGAGCATGCCGAGGAGATGTTTACCACCTACCACATGGCTCGCTACGTGGAGGCGGTCGCCGCAGCGGGCCGCGCCGAGCATCCGCTGCCCACGGCCTGCAGTTGCTGGCTCGACAAGGGTCACAAGCCTGGGCGCTTTCCCACGGGCGGTCCCAACCTGCGCGTGATGGGCGTGTGGAAGCATGCCGCCCCGAGCATCGACATGCTGGGCCCCGATATCTACATCCCGGCGTTTTGCAAGGTCTGCGACGGATATGCGTGCGAGGACAACCCGCTCTTTATCCCCGAGACCGCGACGCACGCCTACGCCGCCGCGCGCCAGGTCTGGGCGGTGGCCCATCACCATGCCCTGTGCTTCGCTCCTTTTGGCTACGAGGAGATGGGCGAGCCCTTTGGCGATTCGGCGGGTATTCTCTTTGGCATGGATACGAGCGACCCCGCTTTGCTCACGCCTCAGGACCGGGAGGAATATGCGGAGGTCACGCGTGGGCTGGCTCAGTTATTTGAACTTGCCGAGGACGATGCCGCGTACGCGACGCTCGATGCCGTGACGAGTGAGGTGGCAGCCGAGGGCCTGCTCGATATGGGTTCCATAGCAATTAAGGTGAGCTTTGATGAGGGTGCCCTGCCCGGTGCATGTGCGGCCCTTCGCGCCGCCGACGGCGCCGTGTACCTGCTTGCGCTTCGTTGCGGCTTGGCGCTCGAGTCGCACGCGGCGGGTGAGCCGCATGTGGATGTGGCGTCGCTCGAGACGGGGACCGTTGAGAACGGCGCGTGGGTGCGCGACTGCCGTCTCAACGGCGACGAGGTCGCCATTATGCGCTATAGCTCTCCCGTGCTTCTTCGTTTGGAGGCCATCACGTACGCTTAGCCGCAGTCATTGCCGCCCGGCCCCTCACTTCCTTTCCTCCCCGGGGACGGGTTCCTGTGGAGGAAAAACCTCGAGAGGCGAACCTGTTGCCAGGGGACGAAGCGAGGTATCAGGAAGTGTCAGTCGCTGCGGGCGGATGAGGCCGTTGGGGCGAAAAGAAGTTTCGAGCTGTGCCGTTGCCGTTGAGCGACGCGCTGTTTGTAGAGATACTGAACCTATGACAATTATCGTGTGAAAGGATTGATGCATGGCTTTCCGTAAAGACTTCCTGTGGGGCGGCGCGACGGCTGCCAACCAGTGCGAGGGCGCTTACGACGTGGATGGCCGCGGCCTAGCCAACGTGGATGTGGCACCGCACGGCCCCGAGCGCTATGCGGTGGTCTCCGGCCAGCGCAAGATGCTCGACTTCGAGGACGGCTATTACTACCCCGCGCAGACTGGCATCGATTTCTATCACCATTACAAGGAGGACATCGCCCTCTTTGCCGAGATGGGCTTTAAGACCTTCCGCATGAGCCTGGCGTGGACCCGCATCTTCCCCAACGGTGACGAGACTGAGCCCAACGAGGCCGGCTTGGCCTTCTACGAGGACGTGTTCCGCGAGTGTCAGGCGCACGGCATTGAGCCGCTCGTGACCATCACGCACTTCGACTGCCCGATTCACCTCATCAAGGAGTACGGCGGCTGGCGCAACCGCAAGCTCATCGACTTCTACAAGAACCTCGCGACCACGATCTTCACCCGCTACAAGGGTCTGGTGAAGTACTGGCTTACCTTCAACGAGATCAATATGATCTTGCACCTGCCGTTTATGGGTGCCGGTCTGGTCTTTGAGGAGGGCGAGAACAAGGAGGCCGTCGAGTACCTGGCCGCCCACAACGAGCTCGTCGCCAGCGCTTGGGCAACCAAGATCGCTCACGAGATCGACCCTGAGGCCAAGATCGGTTGCATGCTTGCCGCAGGTAGCTACTACCCCTACAGCTGCCGTCCGGGCGACGTGCGCCAGGCACAGCTCGACAACCAGGACAACTACTTCTTTGTCGACGTTCAGAGCCGCGGCTACTACCCGGCCTATGCGCTCAAGAAGCTCGAGCGCCTGGGCATTGACATCGGGATGACCGAAGAGGATCGCGAGGTCCTGGCCGCCAACACCGTCGACTTCATCAGCTTTAGCTACTACAGCACCCGCTGCTCTGCCGGTGCCGACAACCCCGATGTCGAGAGGACCCAGGGCAACGCCTTCGCCGGCGCCAAGAACCCCTACCTGCAGCAGAGCCAGTGGGGCTGGGCCATCGATCCGCTGGGCTTTCGCATCACCCTCAACGACCTGTACGATCGTTATCAGAAGCCGCTGTTTGTGGTCGAGAACGGCCTGGGCGCCAAGGATGTCGTCGAGGAGGACGGCTCCATCAACGACGACTACCGTATCGACTACCTGCGCCAGCATATCGCCGCGATGCGCGACGCGGTGACTGAGGACGGCGTCGACCTGCTGGGCTACACCACCTGGGGCCCGATCGACTTGGTATCTGCCGGTACGGGCGAGATGTCCAAGCGCTACGGCTTTATCTACGTCGACCGCGATGATGCGGGCAACGGCACCCTCAAGCGTACCAAGAAGAAGAGCTTTGACTGGTACAAGCATGTCATTGAAACGAACGGCGAGGACCTGTCCTAAGGAAGCCGAGACACTCAACTTCAGAGTTTCCTAACCAAAACGCCCGGCGAGCAGTTAATGCCCGTCGGGTGTTTTGTTAAAAGAAGTGAAAGAAAGCAAAAGAAGTTAAGAACTACTCATTGGGGACGTTCTTAAACGACTAATCGCTGGGGGCACCCTTTGCCGTCGGCGGATTTTGGGACATGTGGCCCGCTTTTTGGGCCCGCCTGTCGGTACACTAAAAGCACTATGGGTACCTGCGAGCGACATATCGGCCACGCGACCGCCCGATCCGCACCCGTGGCGGATCCCAGAGGCGGCAGGCTCTTCGCCATGCCGCGATTCCTTGTGGGCATATCGCATCGTGTATACCGCCATCGCGTCTTTGTTATCGCCGGCGCCATTACCGCGCTGTTCCTTATGCTTTTGGCAGTCTTGCCGGCGTTGTTCGCCTCCGACCCCAAACTTTCCAACACCGTGCCCGCCTATAGCGAGGTGTCCGAAGAGGTCGTGGATGCGCTCGTCCACTCGAGCTCTCTCCCGTTGCTTGTCGCCGCAATTATATTTTCGATCTGGGGCGTATCGGTCTATCTGCGCTGTTTGGACTATGTGTTGCGCCGCCGCCTTGTTGCCGTCGCCACCATCTGCGCCCTCTGGATGATTGAGGTCATCCTCAAATACAAGTCGTTCACACCGGTCTACGCCACGATCCTGTGGTACCTGTACTACGTGCCCATGACGCTCATTCCGCTGCTCTACCAGCTGTGCGGCCTGCGCCTTGCGGGGCTGGAACAACACCGTGCGGGCCGTCGCTATCGCAGCATCCTGTGGGTCGTGGCCATCCTACTTATCGGTTTTGTGCTCACCAACGATTTCCACCGGCAGGTATTCCACTTTGACCGTGCAAGCGACACCTGGAGCAACGATTACACATATGGCTGGGGCTATTTCGCTGTCTTGGTGTGGACGGCCTTTAACTTCGCGGCCTTTTTTATCCTGGTGGGTCGGTCCTCGTCCTTTCGCATTCAGCGCTTTTCGGGCACGGCGGCGCTTGTTTTGTTGGGTGCCGCGTTCTTTGCCATCTCGTATGCTCTGCGCGTGCCCTGGGCATGGAGGCTCAACTTCTCGCTCGTCTATTGCGTCTTGTGCGTGGTGGCGATGGAAATCTGTCTCGATTGCGGTGTCATTCCGTCATATCACGACATTGCCGGCATCTTCGACACCTTGCCGCTCGACCTCAAAGTTCTAACGCGCGACCTGCAGGAAGTCTATGCCACACCGGTGTCGAAGCCAATGCCGGCGGGCGTGTGCGAAGAGCTTCGGGCCCAGGAACACGGGCATGCCCACGCCTTTGTCGTGGCGTCCGATCCCGATGTAATGTATCGCGCCTTTCCACTGCTGGGCGGATCGGCCCTGCTTGCCCAAGACGTGTCGGAGCTCAACGAGCTTAACCGTGAACTGGCACATCGTCGCATGGAGCTGCAGCGCCAAAATGAGCTGCTCACGGCCGACTACGATCTTAAGACGCATCTGGCAGATCAAGAGGCCGAGACCTTGCTCGTTCAAGATGTAGACCGGGCGCTTGCCCGCGCGTTCGAAGAGATGTACGACCTGCTGAGCTCGCTGCCACCGTTGACCGACGAGGCGTCTTCGCACGAGCGTTACCGCATGCTGCAGCGCGCCAAGATGCTCGTCGCCTATTGCAAGCGCAAAGGGTCGCTCACGTTGGCACAGCATGGGGAGAGCGGTTTTGATCGCGACCGCATTCAACTCATTGCTAATGAGCTCGCAAGCGACCTGCGCACCATCGATGTCGATTGCGCCTCGATTATCGCCATACGGCGCCCGATGCACGCCAGTACGGTAAGCGCCCTGTACGACTGCGTGTATGACTTTGCGTTTTTTGCCTACACCACCGACCATCCGGCGCTTATGTATCACTTGGGCGACCATGACCGGTGCAGTGTCGAGCTGCGCGCCACGCTTTTTTCCAACGATGATGAAGATCTTTCGCAGACGCCCGCTGCGCAAGAGCTCGAAAGCGCTCTGCAAAGGCGCAACGTGGCATACCGTCTTGAGGGCGAGCCCGGCCAGCTGCGCATGATCGTCTTGATGCCGAGGGCGGGTGAGTGACGATGCAGATTTCGCTCATCCTTCCCCAAATCGTTGCGCTCGATGTTGTCTTTGCCCTGGCTGCGTGTCTGCAGACGATCCACGTCCCGCTCATCGCATCGCGCCGCTCGTCCTATAACCGTAAGGTGATTTGCGCCTACGAGGCGAGCCTTGTGCTTCACCTGATGATTTCGGCGCTCATCTTATTCGCGTCGTCTGGCTCGTATCTGGTGGCGTCGCTTGACGTTTGCGCCAGGGCAATGGGCGGAGTGCTGTGGCTCAATGCCGCGATCTTTGCCTATGGCGTGGTCCTTATGGTGCGCTATCGTCGCCCTGTCATGCTGGCCGAGCTGCTGCTTGTTGGCGCCGTGACACCGCCGGTGGTTTTTGCCATGGGCTCGGTGTGGGCCGTTGCCCTTATCGCAGAGGGAGCGTTCTTCCTGTTCCGTTCCGTCGCGGCGCTCTTGATGGACGTCCGTAACCGCCAGGAGGATATCACCGCGTTCTCGACGATCGAAACCATCAACGTGATTCCCGTGGGCATCCTGTATCTGGACTCGAGGGGCCGTCCACTGCTCATGAACCGCTGCATGCGTAAAAACCTGGTGGAGCTTCATATGCCCACCGACCTAGGCGATATGAGCGGTACATGGAACGACCTGCGCAAGCTCAGCATGCAAATGCCCGAAGGCGGTAAGAACCGCGTGCGGATCAACCTGGACCGCTTTGGTGAGGCGCGTGCGGTGGTCGAGGTTTCTCCCGCCGAGATTCGCCTGTTTGTGTGCGACGACGTTATGGTTTCGGGTCGCCCCTTGGAGCGCATCATCGGCTTGGACGTGACGGAGTACGCACATGCCCATGACCGCCTGGCGCACGCCAACCGACTGCTCGAGCTTGCGGGCCAAGAACTTCAATCGCAGATCGAAGAGGTCAAAAAAGTTGCTGACAATGCGGCCTATCTGCGTATGCGCGCTCGCGTGCACGACGTGATCGGGCAGCGCCTGTCCATCCTCCATCGTTATCTGGAGGAGGGACGTCTGGATGACGAGTCACTCGAGCAGATCGACCCGCTGCTGCGCTCAATCGCTGCCGATCTGCGCAGCGGGGGCGACGCCGAACCGGCAGAGCAACTGGGCGATATCGTCCATGCCTTTGGTCTGGTGAGCGTGCAGATCGATGTTGAGGGCGCACTGCCTGAGGACGTGCGTGTCGCTGCAGCCTTTCTGCAGATTATCCGCGAGGCCTCGACCAATGCCACCAAGCATGCGCAGGCCCATCAGGTCCATGTGCGCCTGTGGCAGGAGACGTCGGAAGACGGTGCTGTTGCGCGGATGACCGTTTCTAACGACGGCGCGCCTGCACCCGTATCGTATCACGAGGGAACGGGTATCCCTGGTATGAGGCATGTCGCACAGAATCTGGGCGGCAGCCTGGAAGTCCACGCCGCCCCGCCCTTTACGCTTGCAGTGTCCATCCCGCTCGCCTCCAACGCCACGGTCCAAAGGAGAAGCTCATGATCCGCGTGTTAATCGTCGAAGACCAGGCTATCTTGCGCGAGAGCCTGGCGCGTTCCGTGGGCGACCAGCCCGACATGACCGTTATCGCCGCGATCGCCGACGCCTCGGATGCCTTGGACGTTGTGCTCAAGGAGCGTCCGGACATGATACTGATGGATGTGTGCACCGAGCACGATTCCAACGGCATCGTGGCGGCGGCGCGCATCAAAGAACAACTGCCCGAGTGTCGCGTCATCATCATGACGGGTATGCCCGAGATCACCTTTGTGGACCAGGCGCGCGAGGCGGGCGTCGACAGCTTTGTGTACAAGAACGTCGGTATCGACGAGCTATTCGCCGTGATGCGCTCCACGCTGGCGGGTTACTGCACGTTTCCCAAGCCGCCCGAGAGCATCTTCTCCGGCACGGCGGCCCTCGACGATGTCGAGCTGTCGATCTTGCGCCTTGCCTGCGAGGGTAAAAGCCGCCGCGAGATTGCGGCCGAGCTGTTTATGAGCGAGGGCACCATCAAACGCCGCATCTCGGAGATTCTCAACAAGACCGGCTACGACAACATCATGCGCCTGGCCGTGCGCGCGGTGACCGAGGGCAGCATCGTTCCCAACATGGAGCGCTAACGCTCGTTACGCATCGGCATAAAAGCGACGGGGCCGCAGGATCAACTCCTGCGGCCCCGTCTGGTGTGCGCGGATGTGTCCGCCAATCCGCGGCTGTCGTGGTCTACCGCTACGCGATGGTTGCGCTGTAGGAGGCGACGTCCTCGTAGGAATCGGTCAGGTAGGCGTCGATGCCGATGGTCGTGTTGACCAGGTCGTCAAGGCTGTCAAGCTCGCCGCTCGAGAACGTGAATTCCTCGGTGGCGTTGGTGCCGGGCATCAGGTGAGCCGAGAACCAGGGTTCCTTCATGGTGCCGTTGACGTTGGTCTTGCCGGAAGGAGCGTAGAAGGTCAGGTCCTTGTCGCTCTTGTTGGTGATGTTGACGACAAAACCGATGTCGCCCCACTCGTCCTTGAACTTCTCGGTGATGGTGATGGTGCACAGGTCGTCATCGGCAACGGTGACGGCGGGGGAGATTTCAATCTTCTGGACGTCGTCGTCTTCGACGGCCTCGTCGATCTCTTCTTCCTTCTCGGCCGCTTCGCGATCCTTCTTCACCGTGCCGGACAGATCCTTGTCGGACTTGGTAAAGACAAGATTGCCGTCATCCTCTTCGAGAATGAGCTTGCCGTCCTTGAGCTTCATGTCATGCGACTCGTCTTCGGCGGTGATGGTTACGGTGGTGGCGTCCTTGGCCTCCCACTTAAGGTCGACAACCTCAAGGAACAGGTCGAGGGAACCCGTGCCGTCCTCATCGAGGATCAGGATGCAGTTGACGCCCCACTCCTCGAGCATATCCATGTACTCGTCGGTTAGCTCTTCGCCCTCCAGGGTTCCACCCGAGAGTTCCCAGCTGCCGACGAAGTTGGCCTTGGGGTCTTTGCCGCCGCCGCTGCAGCCCGTCAGGGCAAAGGCGAGCGCAAGGACGCATGTCAGAAATGCGAGTACGGACTTTTTGAACGTTGTCTTCATGGTGTCCTCCTTTATCGAACGAAACCCATAGAAGCAAATGCGGGGGTGGCGGATCCCCCGCCAATTACCAGATAAAGGGGCTAGGGCCTGGGCGTTCCGCAGTTGCTGCAGAACTTGCCGCCGTTTTCGCTGCCGCAGTTGGGGCAGAACCACTTGGCCGGTGCCGGGGCAGGAGCGGGGCTTCCGCAGTTGCTGCAGAACTTGCCGGTGTTGGTGGCGCCGCAGCTGCAAGTCCAGCCGCCGGCCGCAGGTGCGGCAGGAGCCGGTGCGGGGGCGGGTGCCGGAGCCGGCTGTGGGGCAGCCTGCTGCTGTGCCTGGCCGGCGGCGAACAGCTGGCCGGCGTTCATACCGCCCATGCCACCTGCCATGCCCATGCCCATAAAGCCTGCCATCGCGCCGTTGGGGTTGGCGGCTGCCGCGCGCATTGCGTCGCTCTGGGCGCTGGCGATGTTGGCTGCTGCCATGGTGGGATCGCGCATGACCGCGGCCTTCTGCAGGTCCTTGATCATCTGCTCGTCTTCTTGCGAGGCGGCGATGGAGTTAACGCCAAAGCTCACGATCTCGACGCCGCGCAGGTCGCGCCAGTCGGCGGAGAGGACCTCGTTGAGCGCGCGGGCGAGCTCGGTGGTGTGGCCGGGGATGACACTGTAGCGGATGCCCATTTCCGAGATCTTGGCAAAGGCGGGCTGCAGGGCGGTGAGCAGCTCGGACTTAAGCTGGCTGTCGATCTTGTCGCGCGTGTAGCTATCGGTCACGTTGCCGCACACGTTGGTGTAGAACAGCAGCGGGTTGGTGATGCGGTACGAGTACTCGCCGTTGCAGCGCACGGAGATGTCGACGTCCAGGCCGATGTTGTTGTCGACCACGCGGAAGGGCACGGGCGAGGCGGTGCCGTACTTGTTGCCGATGATCTCCTTGGTGTTGATGAAGTAGACGCGCTGGTCCTTGCCCGCGTCGCCGCCAAAGGTAAAGCGGCTGCCGATATTGGCGAAGGTCTCCTTGATGGAGTCGCCCAGGTTGCCGCTAAAGACGCTCGGCTCGCTGCCGGTGTCAAAGACAAACTCGCCGGGCTCGAGTGCGACCTCGATGATCTTGCCGTTTTGCACCACGAGCATGCCCTGGCCGTCGTTGACGGCGATGACGGAGCCGTTGGAGATGACGTTGTCCTCGCCGCGCGTGTTGGAGCTGCGGCCGCCGGTGCGCTTGCGGCCCTTGCAGGCCAAGACGTCAGCGGGCATCGATTCGCAATAGATAAATTCCTTCCATTGGTCGGCCATGACGCCGCCGGCAGCTCCCAATCCAGCTTTCAAGAGTCCCATGGTGATCTTCCTTTCTCGTCAATGGCCGGGTGGTATTGGTTGGGGTGATTAATCGTCCTTGCTGTCCTTCATGACAACGGTGGTCTCGGTGTGGCTGAAGGTGTCGTGTTTCTCGGTCAGGTCGAGCTCGCCGCAGTACTCGTCGGCGTGGGTGGCCTCGTTGGCCGTCTTGAGCTGGCCTACCAGTAGCACGTCTCCGATAATCACGATGATCAGCGGCGCGATGATGTTGATGAGGATGCCCTCGATATCAAAGGCGAGGTAATCCGGATCGAAGGCGTTCTCGCCCATAAAGAGAATCTGGGAGAGGACAAATCCGATCACAAAGAACAGCGCCGAGGCGATGGCGAGCTTGGGCTTGGAGCAGGGGAGCTCGCCGACCAAGCGGCCGGTCTGGCCGTTCATGGCAAACAGGTAGCTCTTGCCGTTCCACGAGGTGGAGAGCATCCAGACGGGGAACAGGGCGTAGTCGCTGTCTTCCCAGGTGTAGTCGAGCTGCTTGCTTTCGACCGTGGCATCGTCGTATTCGTCGACGACAGTCTCGCGCAGGGCCGAAATCGCGCTTTCTTCCATACGGCGCTCGGCGCGCGCCTTGCAGGTCTCGCAGTCCTCGTCGTAACGGTTGGCGATGTAGCCGGGCATATATGCGACCGAGAACGGACGCAGCGCGTCGTAGTCAAACGGCTCGATGGCGTCCATGTGGCCGTCGGGCATCTTGGACGATCCGTCGACGGGCACGCGCTTAAACGAGATATTGCCCTTGCGATAGGCATCGTAGTGGTCGGTGGTCGTGACGGTGCGGTCGGATTCCTCGGTCACGGTCTCGTTGGTCGCGTCAAAGTACACTTCGCCGTCCACGCGGGCGCCGTAGAGCCAAAACGGCACGTAGACACCTTGGACCTCGTCGATGTGGTTGCCGGTGACAAAGCTCTTGGGCAGCAAGATCTTGCCCTTGTAGTGTTCCTTGAGTGCGGCCGTGACGTCGTCGCGCCCGAGCTTAAACGGAATCACCAGGTCGGGCGAGAAGTCGCCCGAGAGCTGGCCGGGCGCCACGGCGGAGTTGCCGCAGTACGGGCAGGTGGTGACGGCGACGGTGCCGTCGGACACGAGCTCGGCGCCGCACGACGAGCAGATGTAGCCGGCGTTTTGGGCGAGCTCCTGCACCGCGTCGTCGGCGACGGACTTGGGCGTTGCGGCTGCCGCATCGGCTTTGGCGTCGGCCTTGTCCTGGCGCTCGCGATAGAGGGCCTCGACTTCTTCGACTTCAAAGCGTGAGTCACAGTAGTCGCAGACAAGCTTTTGCTCGGCGCTGGCAAAATGCAGGGGACTACCGCAGGCAGGGCACTGATAGTTAACGCTCTCGAAGGCCATGATCGGTCCTTTCCGTGCCGGAGACTATGCGCCGATGGCGCCGCCGCAGTATTCGCAGCGCCCACTGGCATCGGGAATGGTGGTGGCTCCGCAGAAGGGGCAGGTCACCGCGGTCTTGGGGGCCTTGGCGGCCACGACGCTGTCGCGCGTCTCCTGGCGCAGCTGCACCAGCGCGTCGCGGACCTCGGTTGCCTGGCGCTTGGCCTCGCGGTATTCGATGGAGCCGCGCTGATCGATGGTGGAGTCGTTTACGCGCAGGTTGATCTCGGTAAAGTACGGCGTGTTGACGTGAATGGTCAGATTAAAGTCGTAATCCAGGTCGTAGCGCGGCGGGTTGTAGCTCTCGCGCTCGCCGTCCTCGGTCTCGCGATAGATCTCGGTGCGATGCTCGTCGATATCCATATCGCAGCCGAGTACCTGCGAGAACTCGATGATGTCGGGATTGGCGTCGCGCCAGCGGCTCTGCGAGGTGATGATCAGCAGGCCCGCGTCCTCATCGAGCATGATGTTGGTGCGCCCGGCAGAAAGCGTGCGCGTGGGGTTGAACGACGCCAGGCGCTCGGCATTGGCCTCGCGGTAGGCGAGCTGCTCGCGGATATCGTCCGCGGTGCTGGAGCGATAGCCGTGAAAGTAGGGGGAGAGCTTGCCGGCGCACTCTTTGCACAGGTAGCCTTCATTGATTTTTGTCTTACCTAGAAGTCCCAGCTCGGTACCGCAAATCGCGCACTCTTTCTTCTCGAACATCTTGTCAAAGAAGCCCATGGCTGCCTCCCATCAACTGGTAGCGTGTGTCACTTTTGATGATGGGGGAGTGCACAGCCTTTCACGATACCCAGACGGCTCAACGAGTCTCCACAACTGGGACACATGGCCCATTTTTCCTACTCATTGGGGACACTCTTTGTCGAATGCGGCGGCTGCCGAATGTGGGCGCCGTTCTTGCTATGCCACGGTCACGGCGATCTGGGCGTAGCGGGTGCAGGGGCGCCCGGCGCGCGTCTGCACGGTAAGCGTGAGTACGAAGCGGTCACCGGGCTGCGCGTCGGCGGGCACGATGAAAGCGGTGTCCACCGTGCATTCTTGCCACATCGACAGATCCTGGACGCCTGCATAGCTCGATGGGTCTACGGCCACATCCCAATGTGCATCGAAGCCCTTGTCGTCGGGATCGACGATGGTTGCCGCAAGGGCGACGCGCTCGCCGGCTGCGGCGCTGCGGTCGGCCGTGACCTCGACAACATGTGCCGGATGCGAGCAGATGGCCGGATCATGGGCGCACCATTGCGCGCGGGCGGCAAAGTTTTCCTGATAGGCACGCAGATAGGGATTGAGATTGTCGTCTGCGGGCGTGCCGATGGAGGCAAAACCGGCGGGCGCGCTCGCATCGGGGTGTCCATCAAGAAACATGCGGCCCAGCAGCGTATCGAAGTCGCGGTCGTCGATGCCGCGCAGGCCAAACGGCAGCAGTGGAATATAGGTCATGCTGTCGCCTTCGGCCATAAAGTCGCCGCGCTCAAACTGCACCGCGGGCATGCCTTCCAGGCCCCAATCCAGGCGGGCATGCTTGCCAAACTGAAAGCGCTCGGGTTCGTTTTCGTAGACCTTACCATCGCCATAGAGCATATAGCGTGCCATGAGGGGGCCGTTGCCCTGCGTGAGATTCTGCTCGGGCCAGGGAGCCTTAAACAGCGGCAGCGTATCGGGCTGAGCTGTTTTGGCGTCGAAATAGTTGCCATACATATAGGGCGTACGCCAAAAGATGAGCTCGGGAAAGAGCTCGCGCCCATGGTCGAGCCACGAGTTGTCCTGTCCCACGCCATCGGCAACGCCCATCACGCGCACCTTCTGATAGACCTGCTGCTGCACGGCGGGCCACTCGGGCGTGGCGCGATAGCGCTCGGCAATACTCATGAGGGCGCGAACGATCGTATTCATACCACCCCAGCTGAGCAACCATAACGTACGCGGATCATCATCCAGAATCGCCTGCGCAATTACGCGAGACCCCTCAGTTTCCTCAGTCACATCACCCTCAAAGGCAACATTTCCCACAAACGTACGCTCGATCATCTGGGCAGGCGTGGGAAACGGCGGTTCACCGGCGGCGTCCGCATTTGCCTGCAACTGCGGCCAAGCCTGGGCATATTCATTACTCCAGAGACTCTCAATCCAATGCTCGGGAAACGGCCGATACTCACGAAGCTCGCCGGCTAGCGGATCGGGCTCATGAGGCACAACAGCCCACTCATAAGAGCGCCGCCCTTTGGTCCGCCAATGCGAATTCACCTCGCCGAGCGTATGAACCCCATCCCCAAGAAAGTGATACTGCGAAGCCGTATACACCACAGCCTGAACATCAAGCAAGTTGAGATACAGAGCCAAATGAACAAGCGAGTTCATATCGTCGACTTCCATATCGGTAGTAACAATCACCCGAGTCAACTTCTGGGACATAGGAACAGCTCCAATCAAAATCAATTCAGCCAGTTACGCGCAAGGCAAGACGGGACCCATGCCCCCATCGCCACCGACCCGGCGGCCCGCTAGAAGCGGCCGGCCAGGGTCACGGCAACGTCAACGCAGCGGGGACCGGGGTTTAGTCTTGCAAACATTCCGCACTGATATTGTCTGTATTGAAGACGTCGATGATGCGCCCGTATACCATTGACGTCGACACCATCAGATGCGGACCGCGCGGTGACCCCACATTCCGCTGGCGCCCACAGGGCTGCCCTCGTTTCCTGACATGTCCCGCGCGGGCCGCGGCGAGCCGAGACCGCCGCATGACCTAATAGGAGCATGGAGCGATACCGCGGACCCGAACAACCGCATTCTATCGCGCCCCGTCAGTGTGCCGTCTGCCCGGTCCAGGCGAGCACGGAAAGAACGGAGCGAGACATGAGAACCGAATCGACACCCGGCGCCCGCGGGCCGGTCTTCTGCGGGGTCGACACCCACGCCGACTCGCACTGGCTGTGCGTCCTCGACTGGAGGGGCCGCAAGGTCCTGTCCCGCCAGTTCCCCGCCGACGCGGCGGGCTACGAGGCGCTCGCCGGGGCGATCGCGGCGGCCGGGGAGCCGGCCTGCGTCGCGATGGAGGGGACGTCGTCCTACGGGGCGGGCCTCACCAGGCACCTCGCGTCGCTGGGGATGCCCGTGCGCGAGGCGCTCTCCCCGGCGAGGATGCAGAGGAGGCGCCCGGGGCAGGGAAAGTGCGACGAGGCGGACGCGGAGAGGGCCGCCCGCGCGGCGATGTCCGGCTCGAAGCTCGGGACCCCCAAGAGCCAGGACGGGTGGGTCGACGGGGTGCGCTGCATGCTCGCGGCGCGCTCCGGTGTTAGCGCTACTGTAAAAACAACCATTTTGACCAACGCTCAACAACCAATCATGCCAACGCAATCCCGCCATTTGCGCCAACGCATTTTCACCATTTCCACCAACGCCGGGGCTTACGCTTCGATC
>USAX01000002.1 GCA_900552705.1 uncultured Collinsella sp.
GCCGCGGGGCCTGCGGGGTTTCCACGGGCACGTCCTCGCCGCGTTGCGGCTGCGGGATGTGCCCTTAGGAAACCCCTCCCGGCCCCGCGGCCTTCGCAGCCTTACTTCAGCGAGTTGGCTGATAAAAAGATGGCGTGCCGCCCCGGTTTGGGGCGGCACGTTTTTGTTTGGACGAATGTCTGCCGCGTGCGTTACTCGAAATATTGAAACTTATTCGTTGAAAACGCGAATGTTACGACGAAGCCTTCGCCGGAGTCGGATGCCGCGGTGACGTCGATGCCCATCTTGGAACACAGGCGCGCCACCAGATAGAGGCCGATGCCCGTTGCGCGCTTGGTGGCGCGGCCGTTGTCGCCGGTAAAGCCCTTCTCGAACACGCGGGGCAGATCTGCCGCGCTCACGCCGCAGCCGTTGTCCGCGACGGTAAGCTCGATGCGCTCGCTCGCCAGGCCCTCGTCCAACAACGCGCCCGAAAACACGATCTTTGCGCCGTCCTCACGCGCATATTTAATGCTGTTCTGAATGAGCTGGCCCAGAATAAACTCGAGCCACTTCTCGTCGGTAAAGACCTCAAAGTCGAGGTTCTCGCACACCGGAGCCACGTGCGCCGCAATGAGCTCACGCGCGTTGGCTTTAATCGCACCCGTCACCAAGGTCCTGAGATCCCAGCGGCGAATCAGGTAGTCGCGCTCCACGACTTCCGAGCGCGCATAGTACAGCGCCTGGTCGATATAGCGCTCCACGCGAGCCAGCTCGCGGCCCAAATCATCCACACGCGACAGGTCGTCTTCGCTGCCGTCCAGGTTTTCAAGAATCAGATGGGCTGCCGCCAGAGGCAGTTTTGCCTCGTGGACCCAGCTCTTGATATAGTCGCGATAGTCATCGGTCTGGCGCCGGCCTTCGGCAGCTTCGTCGCAAGCGGCTTTGCCCACCCGGCGCAAGACCTCGTACTCGAGCTCGCCCTCGGCATAGGTCGGGCATTGCACCATCTCCTGCACCCATGCGGGACTCTCGAGCTCCTCTGCCGCACGCTCCAGCTGGCGCAGAAAACGGCGGCGACGCGCATACTCGATCACGATGCCCAGCATGCCAAAGATAAAGGACACACCGACCGCCACGACCACGATAGATGTCGAAGCGCCGGCGACCGTCAGCACAAAGCAGCTCAGCAGCACGCCGCACGCCCACACGGCGACGGGAAGCAGCGCATCTTTGAAGAATTTGGCAAATGACATAGCCGGCCCCTAGACCGAATAGCCCTGGCCGCGGTGCGTCGTCAAATACCCCTTGATGCCGATTTTATCGAGCGTGGTGCGCAGGCGGTTGATGTTGACGGTAAGCGTGTTGTCGTCCACGAAGGCGTCGGAGTCCCACAGGTCCTGCATGATGGCCGAGCGCGAAACGATCTTGCCTGCGCGGCTCAGAAGCAGCGAGAGGATACGCAGCTCGTTTTTGGTGAGCTCGGTGCTGGTACCGGTTGCCGTGTTGGTGACCATAGAGCGGGCGAGGTCGAGCTCTAATCCCTTATGGACGAGCGTGCTGCGCTCGCCTGCCGCCGCGGTGCGACGCAGCAGTGCGTTGATGCGCGCCACGAGCACGCGCGCGCTGTAGGGCTTGGGAACAAAGTCATCCGCGCCGAGCGTCATGGCCATGACCTCATCGATCTCGGTCGTGCGCGACGTGAGAACGATGATGGGGACCTCGGATTCGCGACGGACCTCATGGCAGATGTGCTGGCCGTCTTTGACGGGAAGCGTCAGGTCGAGCAGTACCAAGTCGGGTGCAGCGGCCAGGATGTCACGCGAGACGTGCTCGAACGATTCGCAGGCCTCAACCTTAAAACCGGCACGGGCAAGGATATCGGCAAGCTCGCGACGAATGGGCTCGTCGTCCTCAACGATATAGATTAGCGCCATGGATTCCGCTCCCCTCTTGGTTGTCTTGCCACCATTATGGCTGCGAAACTGCAGGTGTGCACCGCGCGCGGTGCCAAGGTGACAGAACTGTTCGCGAGCGAGGGCGTTTTGTCCGCCTCGCACTCGCAGCGGTGGCGGGGACCAAAATGTTCTTTAATCCCCGTCCCAGAAAAATCATTTAGCGGCGGGCACGGAGCTTTTCGTAGCCGTCGGCGAAGAAGGCGACCATAGCAGCGTCCGCCTCTGCGGCATCGGTATCGTCGGCGGGGACCACGCCGTGCTCGTCGCTCACCAGGAACAGCGCGCCCTTAAGCTGCGCGGGAATATCTACGCGCGTGACCGAGATGCCCTTGGTCTGGGCCAGCTGCTCGATGAGCGTCGCCGTGCCGCACAGGCACTCGTCCGCCGGCGCCACAAAGGCCAGCTCGCCGTTGTTGACGGCAGCTAGCAGCTCGGGCGCCACGCCGGTTTCGTCGGCCTCGGAGCGGGCCTCGGCGGAGCGGGCACGCAGCGCCTTGGCCGAAGTATCGGCCAGCGGCTCGTACTCACCCACCGTCATGGCGGCATTGCCGTTAACGTCGATCACCAGCATGAGCACGCCGTCGTGCGCGGTGTAATCGCCCTCGGCAAGCGACCACTCAACGTGCTGCTTGGCCCAGCTGAGCATGTTATGGGTAAGCGGCTCGCCCTGCACCAAGCGCTCGGACAGCGCGCGAATGTGACGGTTGAGCATGGGCACCTTTTTGTTGGACATGCGCCAACGGCAGATAAGCGCGGGCTTGTCGAGCGTAAACTTCTCGACCGCCTCCTGATTGGCGCAAAAGTCCTCGTACGCACGCTGATCCTCGGCATTGCCAAACAACTCGGCATCATCAATCTGGGGCATGGTCATACCTTTCGTGTTAGTCATTCCGTCCTCTTATACCAAAAAGACGGCCCTCCAAACGGAGCGACCGTCTTTTGCAGAGATTATTTTAGAAGCGAGGCGGTCCAAGGGACGAGATAACATCCCATCCTCCCCAGTCAACCTAACAGGTCGGCGAGGGTTGCCCAGGTGCCGCAGATTGCCGTGAAAGAGGAGCGACGCGTACTTGGGTACGCGAGCGACGAATGAACGGCAAGGTGCGGTGGTTGGGCAAGCCACAGCGCCACCTCCCTACTTAATGGCGGAAGTGGCGGGCACCCGTGAAAACCATCGCAATATTGTGCTCGTTGCAGGCCTGGATGCTCTCGTCGTCGCGCTTGGAGCCACCGGGCTGGATGATGCAGGTCACGCCGTGTGCGGCAAGCACGTCGACGTTGTCGCGGAACGGGAAGAACGCGTCGCTTGCACAGGCAAAGCCGCCCTTCTCCACGCCCTCGCGCTCGCAGAAGTCCTCAGCACGCTCGCAGGCCAGCAACGCGGAATCCACACGGTTGGGCTGGCCGGGGCCCATGCCAATGCCGGCCTTGCCCTTGGAGACCAAGATGGCGTTGGACTTGACGCCCTTGCAGACCTTCCAGGCAAACTCGAGCTCGGCCATCTCGGCGTCGGTGGGCTTGCGGTCGGTGGGGAACGTAAAGGTCGCGGGATCCTCGGTCACGTGGTCGACCTCCTGCACCAGCATGCCACCGTCGATGGAACGCAGCTCCACCTGGGCGCCGTGGTCCACGCCGCCGGTAGCCAGCACGCGCAGGTTGGGGCGCTTAGCCATGCGCTCGAGCGCCTCGGCGGTGTAGCTCGGGGCGATGATGACCTCGACGAACTGCTTGTTCTCGTCGGCAAAATGCTCAACCAGCTCAAAGGGAACCTCACGGTTGCAGGCGATGATGCCGCCGAAGGCGCTCTTGGGATCGCAGGCGAAAGCGCGGTCGTAGGCGGCCGTGATGTCCTCGGCAACGGCGGAACCGCAGGGGTTCTGGTGCTTGAGGATCACGCAAGCCGGCTCGTCGAACTCGCGGACCAGGTTCCAAGCGGCATCGGCGTCCAGATAGTTGTTGTAGCTGAGCGGCTTGCCCTGGATCTGCTCGGAGCCCACGAGCGGGAACTGAGAGCTCGCGGTGTTCTCGCAGCCCTCGGCAAAGCGATAGACCGTGGCCTTCTGCTGCGGGTTCTCGCCATAGCGCAGGTCGTCGACCTTTTCCAGCGAGATCTCGAGCTTGGCAGAGGTGTCCGCCACGTCGCTTGCCTGGGCGGCAAGCCAACGGGAGATAGCCGTGTCGTAGGCGGCGGTAGTCTGGTAGACCTTCACCTGCAGACGGCGACGAGTGGAAAGCGTGGTGCAACCGCCAGTCTCGCGCATCTCGGCCAGGACGGCATCGTAGTCGGCCGGGTCGGAGATGACGGTAACGCTCGCGGCGTTCTTAGCAGCGGAGCGCAGCATGGAGGGGCCACCGATGTCGATGTGCTCGATGGCATCCGCAAAGGTGACCTCGGGGTTGGCAACGGTCTTCTCGAACTCGTACAGGTTGACGACGACCAGGTCGATCAGCTTAATGCCGTGCTGAGCGGCTTCCTGCATGTGCTGCTCGGAATCGCGACGGGCAAGCAGCGCGCCGTGAACCTTGGGATGCAGCGTCTTGACGCGGCCGTCCATCATCTCGGGATAGCCCGTAAACTCCTCGATGGGGGTTACGGGAACGCCCGCGTCCTCGATGGCACGAGCCGTGCCGCCCGTAGAGATGATCTCGACGCCAAAGTCGTCAACCAGCGTCCGTGCGAAATCGACGACGCCCGTCTTATCGGTAACCGAGATCAACGCGCGTGCGATCTTCACATCAGATCCCATGCAGTCCTCCTGTCTGGTACGCCGCCGTGCTCTGTGAGTCGGTGATACGTCGATCTGCAGCGCTCGCGCAGCGGCATTGAAAATACTGATTCAATGTAGCGCATCGAGCGCATCGATGCACCCCGCAACGAGCGCATGTGCAGAAAAAGTTTGCGAGCGGAGGGGATGGGCACGGCACCGGGCACGGTGAGTTCATGGAACACAGGGGCACCATAATTAGATGCCAATAGCGTGGTAGAACTGTGCTCGATATGCATCCGCAAAAGAAAGAGGCACCATGGTCTCGCGGGTTCTCTACCGACCGTTTGATACCGAAGACTTCGACGCCATCGCGCTGATTCTGCAGCAGCTTTGGCATAACAATTCGGATAACGATGAGTACAACCGCCTTGAGGCCGCGTGCGACCTCGCCTATTGCCTTTCGTCATCGACGTTTTCGCAGGTTGCGGTGATTGACGGCGAGGCGCGCGGCATTGCGCTTGCACGCGCAGGACAGAGCTCCGGCGCCACCGTTAAGGAACATTGGATGGATACCGAACGCGCGCTGCTATCGCAGATGCGTGAGCTGGAGCCCGATGTCTGCGCCGAGTATCTCTCGTTTGTGCGTGCAACCATCCGAACCAACAACCGCCTGCTCGAGAGCAGCCCGTTGCCGCACGACAACGAAGTCACGCTGCTCGCCGTCGATCCCGATGTCCACGGCCTGGGTGTAGGCTCAGTGTTGCTTGATGCCGCGGTCTCGTACCTGTCCTCGCGCGGGGCGACAAGGGCGCACCTGTACACCGACTCCAACTGCTCGTGGAAGTTCTACGAGTTGCACGGCTTTAAGCGCACGGCCACGCACCGCGCCAACCGCGAAGAGCGTCGTCACGACATGCCGCGCGAAAGCTTTCTCTACGAACTCGACCTAACAGCCTAGCCCAAGCAGCCACACCTAGTCATTTAAGAACGTCCCCAATGACTGATCCCCAACAACTAGTCATTTAAGTCTGTCCCCAATGAGTGGCCTAGGGGGTTTGTAGATAGCCGTGGTCAAAATACATCAAATATGAGTACTGTTACCTTTTTAGTAGCAGCGATTCGGGGCATTTTTGATGCTTATAGGCATGACGACCAGCTGCACGAGCTGACGTAACTCCCCAAATGTTCAATAAAATGGGCTCCTAACGAGGAGTACTCTCATTAGGAGCCCATTATTATGTGCAAACATATGTGACCAACGCAGCAACAGTACTCATATTTGGTATTTTTTGTCCACTGCCCCTTGTGCGAAGGTCCTCAGCGGAAAGTTTGACCCGTTTCGATGCACAAAAATGGGATGAATCTTCCCTGGCAACCGCCCAGAAAGATCCACCCCAAAGCAAGCGCTCGCTAGAACGTTCCGCCGCCGCCTCCGCCGACGCCGCCACCGCCGCCACCGGAAAAGCCGCCGCCGCTGCCACCGCTCGAACTATCGGAACTCGAAGCCAGCTCGCGGATGGTCTCGTGGTACACATCGTTGAACGAATCGAGCGGGGACTCGTTGCCGTAGTGATGGTAATACCACCAGTAGCAGGGGTAGCTGTCGTAGAAATCGTCGCTGTTGCGCAGGTCCGCAGGCACGGCCTCGGCCAGCTGTCGCAGCACTTCTTTCGAAACGCCCAGGGCAACGCCCATCACCAGCAGTTTGTTCCACAAGATCAGGTCGCTGGGGACGGCCTCCTTCAGACGCGTAAAGTCCTCGAGCCAATGCTTGAGCGCCTTGCAGCGAGCCGCCACCTCGGCGCCCTCCGGCGTGTAGCGGCGGAAGGTGCAGCTCAGGACAAAGCCCACGATCGTGACGGGGATCGAGATCATAGCGGCACCGACGTTGACGTCCGCAAAGTCGGTATAGATCAGAGAGCCCAGAATGCCAAAGACGATGATGATGCCGAGAACCAAGCCGGCAACCAGGGCGATGGTGCCGTCCGAGGCGATAAGCTCGCGCGTCTCCAGCTTGCCCTTAACCGTGCTTTGATAGTCCTCGAGCTTGTTGCCAACAGATTCAGTACGCTCGCTGGCATACTCCTCCAGCTCGCTAAACGTGCGTGAACGGACGCCGTCTTTATCGGGCTTAACGCCGGCGAAGAAGACCTTGAGCACATCGCGATCGATGCCGTCCTTCTTGGCAGCCTTCCAGGCCTCGTCGGTCACTGTGATGCGATACGTCTGCTCCTCTTTTTCGCGACGGAGCAGACCCTTCTTCTTGGTCTCGGTCGCTTCTTCCAGCTTGATCACGCGGTCGTCGGTGAGCTTCATAAGCGTGGCGATATATGCCTGATCGGGCACGTCGTTCCAGCTCATGAGGGCCGAAAGCACGGCGGGATGGTCGGCCGAAGGCACATCGCGGAAATATTCGTCCTGGAAAAGCGGCTTGGGCTTGCGGCGGCGCAGCTTGAGCACAACGATTGTGCCGGTAAAGGCCACCGCCGCGACAACACTTAGCACGGCAAGCGCATTGGCAATCATGCGAGCGTGAGCGCGGCGAGCGTTGGCCTCGTCGGCCCATTCCTTCTCTTCGCTCAGAATCGTCGACATGCGCTTTTCGCCCGAGACGGCAAGCTGCGGCACCCAGTCGCTGGGGAAGGCGATGCGTGCCTCGGCGAATTCGCCCTCATGCACGCAGGGAATGGTATAGGTGACCATGGGCTCGTCCGCATCGAGCGACACGTCGCCCGTCAGTGGGCCGTGGCCCCATGCGCGGAAGTTATCGCCCTTGACGGCAGCCGTCCCGGCAGCGGCATTTGCAAAGTAGACTTCCATCTCGACGTCATCGGAATCCGCCGACCAGCCGTCACCCACGAACTTCCAGTAGAGCTCGGCGGTATCGGCCCAGTTCATAACCGCACCGGTCATGGAATAACTCACGTAGTAGATTGCGCTGTCGCCGCTCTCGTGGGGGCTGAACACCTTAATCTTTACGCCGTCGTCGGACTGCTCCACCGTGTAAACGCCGTCGTCGCCTTTGTTTGCGCTGTCGACCTTGTTAAACGCAGTGTCGTCTTCCTCGACGCTCAGCACATTGACGACCACCGAGCCGCCTTGCTGGTTAGAGCCTGTATTGATATCCCAATACACGCCGTTAATGTCGTCGTCGAAATCGAACTGGCGTCCCTCGACAACGGTCAGCGAGCCATCGGCCTCAACCGTGGCACCGATATAGGTTTGGCTCATGGAGTAGCCGTCGGCGTGCGCGACGGCAGGCAGCAGCAACAACGCAAGCGCGACGAGTGCGCAGACGGAAGCGAACCGCGCAAACAGGCGGCGCTGCCGACAGGGCTGGGCAACGGGGGCGTTCATAGGCACATCCTTTGTCTGTGGTACCAGTAGCGTCATTGTCCCACGTTTGCGAGTTCATGTGACGAACATCTAGGTCAGCGGAGCGTCAAAACGGGACAAAAGTCACGCCCGCCGCCGGCACCTGGGGACGTTCCTTATCTGCCGGCAATCTGGGACACTCCTTGGCATAGCCCGCTCCGGCAATAGATACCACTTCATAGCTCCATCACAGGTGTAGCGGCTTTGTGTGGGCGCGGCATGCGCTGATTGAGCCGCCAGTTGAGGGGCATAAAGCAGTTGAGCGAAAACGGTTTGCCCCTTTGCCGTCCGCTTGAGGATCATGTCCCCCTTTTCCGCGGAAACCCCGGCAGTTGCGAAGAGCTGCCGGGGTTTCTGTCGTTTGAAGGCTAGATTGATTGACGACGATTAAGGCGCCGAGCCGGTGGTCCGGCACGCGCAACGTGTGGCCTCAGCAACTTGCAGGCCACGGCAGCGTCTCCCCCACCACGCCCCGCGCTATACTCGTCCGCATGGACATCAACGCACGCAACATAGCAACAACCGCCGCCGACGCGCCAACGACGCCGGCCGCTCCCGCGCCCGTCGTGGGGCGCTTCGCCCCGTCGCCCTCGGGCCGTATGCACCTGGGCAACGTGTTCAGCTGCCTGTGCGCATGGCTTTCGGCCCGCAGCCAGGGCGGCAGCATCGTGTTACGCATTGAGGACCTGGACGATCGCTGCAAGCGCCCGGAACTTGCCGCCCAATTGATTGACGACCTGGCCTGGCTGGGGCTGGAGTGGGACGAAGGCCCCTACTACCAGCACGACCGCCTAGACCTGTACGAGAGCGCCTTGCGCCGGCTGAAAGACGCCGGCCTCACCTATCCCTGCTTTTGCACACGCGCCGAGCTCCACGCCGCGAGTGCACCGCACGCGAGCGACGGCACGCCCATCTACCGTGGCGCCTGCCGAAGTCTTTCGGCCGAGGAGGTGGCCCGCCGCAGCGCCCTGCGCGCCCCGGCCACACGTCTGCGCGTGCCCACCGTCGACGACCTCGCAGACGACGTGATCGAATTTGTGGATCGCACGTACGGCGCCCAATGCGAAGCACTCGCCACCGAGTGCGGCGACTTTTTGGTGCGCCGCAGCGACGGCGTTTTTGCCTATCAGCTAGCCGTGGTGGTCGACGACGCTGCCATGGGCGTCACCGAGGTCGTGCGCGGATGCGACCTGCTGGGGTCCACACCGCGCCAGATCTATCTGCAGCACCTGTTGGGACTGCCCACGCCGCACTACGCACATATTCCGCTGCTCATGGCACCGGACGGCCGCCGCCTTTCCAAACGAGACCGCGATCTGGACCTGGGCGAACTCCGCGCCCGCTTTGGCACGCCCGAAGCGCTGCTGGGCTGGCTCGCCGGGCAAACGGGCATCGCGCCGGACACCACGCCGCGCTCTGCCGAGCGGCTGGTCGAGCACTTTAGCTGGGATGTTATCCGCGCGCACCGAGAGAACATCGCTGTAACGGCCGAGTAGCCAAATACGCCCCACCCCTACGCAACATCCCAAGGCTGGAGTTCGTCGCCCAGGCGAACGATGCAGTCGTAGAGCACGGTATGGCGCTCGGTCGGGTTGGCATCCCGATGAAAATGCCCGTAGTACCAGCGCTTGTAGTCCAAGCGGTCTTCCAACTCGTCAAAAAATGCCGTAAGTCGATCGACGGCGGGGCAATTCCAGCCGGGCGCCGGATAGAGCGTGGGCGAAAGCATGCGCGTAGAGCAGGTGTGGGTGACCACGTAGTCGACCTTCCAGCCCACGCTGTCGAGCTTCGTCCGTGCCTCCTCAAAGTTGCGCTCGTCCGGCAACTCCTGCGGCCACCAGCTGGAATACGGAATGCGGTATTCCTTGTCCACGCTCGTGGCGCCGCCCATGGTAAAGACCGTTGAGCCGTCGAGTTCAAAAACCTCGCCGCGCGTCAGGCGCCGTATGGGCGAGGTGTCCGACAGGCGCTGTGTCAGTCCGCCGTGCCACAACTCCATGGGTCGCTCCGCCCAGTGGTCGAAACGTTCGTGGTTGCCGTCGACGAACAGCACGGTATAGGGGCGCGACTCCAGCCAAGCGATGTCGGCGCACTCCTCGGCAGAGAAATCCCACGGAAGGCCAAAGTCGCCGGCAATGATGAGATAGTCGTCGCTCGTCAGGCTTTCCCCAAGATCCCAATCGCGCAGCTTTTGCATGTCAGCGCCGCCATGGACGTCGCCCGTCACATAGACCGTCATCGGATCACCACTTCCCTCTTATAGGTTTCGAGATCGCGCTCGACCTGCTCGTCGCCCGTGGCGTTGACCCACCACGGCCACTTAACGCAACACACCGGCTCGTCTACCTGTGCAAACCACGACCTGAGCTCCTCCAGGCTCACCGGGGCGTAGCCGTTGGCGTCCACGCCCACGTCGTAGCGCAGCAGCCCCTGCCGAAGGTTGAACTTGTTATACGCGTCGCCACAGCTGTGGATATGCCCGTGCAAATGCCAGCCGCCGTGCGACATACCCTGCCAGTCGACCATGGGATAGTGGCTCAGCACGATTTTCTGACGGTCGATCTTGAGCACGCAAATGGGCGGCTCGACGATAAAAGCATCCGCCACCGCAGGCTGCGTCCAGTCTTTATCGTGGTTGCCGGGCAGCAGATGGATGCGCTTGCATGCAATGCTTTTGCGCAGCTCGTAGGCATCTTGGACCGTCATCTTAAAGCTGAAGTCACCCAAAATGTAAAGCTCGTCATCCGCAGCGACCTTGCTATTAATGCTAGCGACCATGGCGTCGTTCATCTGCCCAACAGTCGACCAAGGCCTGTCGGCGAGCCGCAGCATGTTCTCGTGCCCAAAGTGGGTATCGCTGGTAAACCAGATCATGGGGACCTCCTAACGCTCTTGCTCAAAATAGTCACTCGCCGTCTCATCCTGCCCATCGGCACATCGCGCTTCGATCGGCACGATATCTTGGTAGATAAGGCGATGCTTGTCATCGCGCCATTCATCGTCATGGTAATGGCCAAAGAACCAGGTGCGGTAGTCGAGCCGCCCGTCGAGCTCGCCCAAAAAGGCCTGCAGCGAATCGTCGTAGAACTCGCGATTGCACTCCATGCACAGCTCGTCAGCCAAATCGACCGGCGCCTCGTGCGTCACAACATAGTCGACCTTCCAGCCCGCGCGATCGAGCGAGGCGCGACAGTGTTTGGTCTCGCGCTCACTCGGCATCTCCTCGGGCCACCACGTCTTTCCCTCCTGACGCCACTGTTTGTCATGGCTCGCGGCGCCACCCATGGCGAGCACCGTGGTCCCCGTGATGTCGAACACCTCGCCGCGCATCAGGTGCAGCACGTGCGGGCGAACCTCGTGAACGAGGCCCCCGTTCCACTCACGCATTGGCAGCCCCGCCAGCAGATGATGGTTCTCGTGATTGCCGTCGACAAAACACGTGGTCCAGGGCTTGGACTCAAACCAGTCGAGCCAGTATTTGTCGGTGTTCGAGCCGCTCCATATAAAGCCAAAGTCGCCGGCAACGATGACAACGTCATCGCGCGTCAGCGTTCGACCCAATGGCCAAACGCGCGACGAGAAGCGACTCGCCCCATACTCGGCAACACCGTGAACGTCTCCGGTAACGAAAATAGACATCAAACAACACCTCCGTGCTGTGCGACTCTGGACAAATCAATGGAAGAAATTGCAGGCCGGGCCGGCATCTGTATCCCTTAGGGCTTACCCTTCGTTCTTCCATCCAAACGGATCAAACACCCAAAAAACTAGATCGAGCACACTGTTGGCGGGCAGCATGTTGGGCAGGGCGTCTTGCCTCGCTTGAGTGCGGTTGCCAATGGCACGCTCGTTTTAATGGCGTTTCGGGACAAGTTTTTGCATCCCGCAGAACGGTGGTAAATCTTGCCGTTCTTGGTGACGGTTACCTTGATTTTTGAGGTATCCACACTGCGGGGCTCGATGGGCGCGGTCGCTTCTCGATGAGCCGACGCTGTTTTCCAAGGCTTGCCTCTCGAAAAATCAGAATCGCGGAATCGATTGATATAGCTGTCGAAACACCCATCGAACAGCAATCCCGTTGCCAGGCCCGCCATGAAGCCGCAGGCAATCGCGGCCTCTCCTCTAATTTGCATATGTCCCTCCTTAATCGCTCTTGAAGAAAAAGGCGGCGTGCACCGCGAGGGACCTTCTCGCCCTTGCGGTGCACGCCGAAAATGGTCCGCTTTCCTTCTGTCCCTAACGGGTCAGCTGGCGGCGCTTATCGGACAGGAAGACACCGGCGGCTACCAGGACCGTGCCACCGATAACGAAGGTCTCTCCCAGCAGGTCGGACGCATCGCCCGTAGCAGGCATCGCCGTCTGCTGAGTCGCGGCCTCGGTCTTTGCCACCGCATGTTTGGCCTGGTACGTCACTTGTGTGGCGGGCTGGGCCTGCTCGCCATTCCCGCGTTCGGCGGCCTCTTGGCGAGCAATCTCGGCGTTGAGCTCGACAATAGCCTGGTCGAGCTCGGCCTTGGCGGCAGTGTAGTTTGCAAGCGCCTCCAAGTATGCCGGCGCCACAGCATCCGCCGCAGCCACGGCGGCATCGAGCTCGGCCTTGGCGGCTGCGACGTGCTCGGCAGCATCGTGAGCCGCAGCGATTTTGGCATTGAGCGCCTCGTCTGCATCGTCAGCGCTGCCGTTGACGATGGCTTCGGCAAGATCAATCCTGCGCAGGCGGGCGACCGCGGCGGCAGAGGCGTAGCGGGCGGCAGCCGCATCCGTCACGGCATTGTCAGCCTCCACCACGTCGTACTCGGCATCGCTCACGGCCACCTCTGCAGCATCGAGCGCGGCATCGGCAGCGGCTTTGTCCTCAGTAGCCTGAGCAAGTGCTGCGGCGGCATTCTTAAGTTGGGCGGCACGGGCGGCAGCCGCATCAGACTTTGTCTGAGCCGTTGCCACGGCGGCACCGGCATCGCTCGCAACTTGCTGGGCCATATCGAGCTCCGCCTGAGCGTCAGCAGCATCGATATCTGCCTGATTGGCATCGCCTTGGGCAACAGCGAGCTCAGCCTCCGCTTCGCGCTGATTGGCACGGGCGTCTTCGAGCACAGACGATGCCGCATCAAACGCACGCTGAGCAGTGACGATATCGGCTGAGTACGCCGCCAGCTCATCCTGAGCCGCGGCAAGTGCATCCTGCTTGTCGCCAACGCCGGCACGAGCGGCGTCCAGCGCGCGCTTGGCAGCAGCCACCTTGCCCTTGGCAATGTCGAGCTCGCCAGACTTGGCGGCCACGGCGTCCTGCGCTGCCGCAACAGCGTCGTTGGCAGCGCTCAAATCGGCGCGAGCATCGCTGACGGCACGCGCGGCGGCGTCAGCTGCAGCCTGCTTTTGCGCCACGGCGGCCTGGGCTTCCGAGACCTTGGTGGCCGCGGCATCGATGTTGGCGGCAGCGCGCTCAACCTGGGCTTGCTTTGCCGCAGCGGTTTGCGATGCTGCGTCCACCTTGTTGCCGGCATCGTTGGCAACGCCCTGCGCCGCAGTAAGCTCCTTGCGCGCCGCATCCACGCCTTGCTCGGGATTTGCCAAAGAGTCGCACCACGCGTTCAACGCAACCTCATACTCAGCAACCGTCATCGGATTGACGTTGTACGGCTCGTACCATCGACCAGAATATACGAATGTCTGCGCCTGCGTGCTCCGACCGTACAGCGTCCCACGCGTGCAAACGCCCATGCCCGTCACGGTGTAGCTGGGATCGATTACGTTGATGTAATGGCCGACCGAATCACCATGCTTCGCGGCGTAGGTATCAATCTCGGAACTATGCGCCGTATAAAAATCGTAAGCGGCCTTTCCCGTAAGGCCCGTCGCGCCCAGCGAGGCGGCAGCAGCGTCAAAGACGGCCTTCTCCTGATCGACCCACTGCTTAAACGGATTGCTTCCGTAGTTCCACGCCACATTCTCGCCCACGTTAAACTGCTGAGCGTGCGCGACCTTCGTATCGGAGAAGTTCGCATCGGCAATGGCGGTCGCCATCATGGCATACGTCACCTTGAGCTCACCCAGGCCAACGCTCGCGCGATACTCGTTGCACGCCTTGAGCCACACGACCGCCTGCTTCATGTTGGCCAGGCTCGTCGCATCGGCCTCCTCGCCCACCTTGTTGTAGCTAGCGAGTTTGCAGTTGAGGATGATATTTGCCGCGTCGTTGGCGCCCACGCTCTTAAAGAACGCGATAGCACCCTGGCGGTAGTTCTCCGCCGATGCATTCGCCGTTGCCTGAGCGGCATCGAGCTTGGCCTGGGCCTGAGCCACAGCCTGGTCGGCCTGCTGCTTTTGAGCCGTCGCCTGATCGAGCGCCTTGTCGGCAGCGTCT
This sequence comes from uncultured Collinsella sp., assembly GCA_900552705.1. GTDB lineage: Bacteria > Actinomycetota > Coriobacteriia > Coriobacteriales > Coriobacteriaceae > Collinsella. Next base: position 14,385 of record USAX01000002.1, read on the forward strand.
TTCTCGTCCTTGGCCGCCGAAAGCTTGGCCTGGGCATCGGCCAGCTCCGTGAGCGCACTGGCATGATCGGTCTTGGCCTGGTCAAGAGCGGCGTCGGCAGCGGTCTTGGCAGCAGCGGCGGCATCCAGCTTTGACTGGGCATCGGCAGCGGCCTGCTGCTGATCGGCAACTGCCTGCTGAGCAGTCTGAACCTCGCCCTCGGCGGCGGCAACGTCCTGCTCAGCGGCAGCAAGCTCGCTCTCGCACTTCGACTGCGCGGCCTTGGCGGCCGTCAGCGCTTCGGACGCAGCAGCCACCTTTGCCTTGGCGGCCTCGTACTCCGGGCCCGCGGCGCCCTGCTCGGCTCGATCCAGATCGGCCTTGGCCGCGTCATAGCTCGTCTGCGCGGCATCCACGTCCGCATCTGCCGCGGCCTTTGCCTGCTGAGCTGCCGAAAGCTTGCCCTGCGCGTCCTGCTGCTTGGCAGCGGCGGCAGTGGCAGCGTCTTGAGCATCCGAGAGCTTGGCCTGCGCATCAACGACCTGCTGCTTCGCCTGTTCCAGGTCACTCGCAGCCTGCCCTGCGGCAGCCTGGGCGGCAGCTACAGCCTCGGGCGTAGCATCGGATGCAGCAGCCTGTGCGGCCTCAAGCGCAGACTGGGCATCACGGGATGCCCTCTGGGCAGCAGTCAGGGCTTCATCCTTGTCCGCCAGCTCCTTCTTGGCAGCATCGAGCGCAGCCTGAGCGTCCTCAAACGCCTTGACATCCTGATCGGCCTTGTCCTGCGCAGCGCCCAGCTGCTTTTCCAGCTCGGCCGAAGCAGCGGAGGCCGCGCTATCGCTCGCACCGCGGGCCGCGTCATAGGCGCCCCGCGCCTGCTGCTGGTTGACGGCGGCAGCATCGTAGGGAGCGGCAGCCGCTTCCAGATCGGCCTTGGCGGTAGCAGCTTTAGCGCGCGCCGCATCAACTGCAGCCTGCAGGTCGGCGACCTTTTGCGCTGCAGACACGGCACCCGCGCCAGTACCGGCGGCCGCAGTACTCGTCAGCGGCGACATCACCGCAGCCGTTGCACCCGTGGCGCCAACGCCATCCGCATCCTGTGCCACCGCGACCAGGGGCGACAGCATCGAGCCGCCCGTCATGGCAATCGTCGCCGCAGCAACCGTCACCACGCGTCCAGCCGCCTTGGCCTTACCCAAAGCCTTGCCGTCCATGTCCTTGTTCATATTCTTGCTCATTGTCGATTCCTTCCCACGGTGAGCCGTTGTTTGACACAGATAGTCGATCCAACTTGCCCCATTAAAAAGAGGTGATAACGGGGTAATTAAATTGAGCGATTTGAATCGCGGCGAACCTGGCATTCGCAAAAGCCAAACTCATAGTTCCGCTCGCGCTCAATCTCATCCAAATACTCGAGATCTTCGCCACTTGGCGCCTCTTCACCTAGGCATACAGGCCAGTTCTCTGTGCGAGAACGGTCAGTACGGCCATAAATGGTCTCGAGATTAATGAAATCGATATTGCCGTTGTTAAAGGAGAAATTGCTGGTGCTCATGCTCAAGTCCCGTCCACATAAACTCAAATTGCTGTGCTTGGCCTCTTTTAGAGACCCCATCTCATACGCTATGACTGTAGTATATGCGCTCTGCTTGCATGTTGCAAGAACATTTTTATTTTTCTAGCGCTTATAGCTAATCTGTTTCCTCACGAGCAAATACCAGGCTCCCCCGCCGCGCCCTCACGCGCGGCACATTCGTTGAGATACTTCACCGGAATCGGCCACCTGGAGGGAGCTCCGTGGCGCGAAAGCCCCACATTGACCAGCTGAACCAGCAGCTCGGACAGATCGTCGCCTTCGAGCACCTCAATCGAGCGCACATGAATCGCCGTCGCCAGGTCCTCTTTGGTGCCGTTGTTGACGCCGACAAAGTAGCAGGTCATCCCTGCGCGTTCGAACGTTCCAATGCCGTAATAGGGCGAGTTGTAACTCTCGAAAAACTCCTTCTTACGACCCGCCTTACCCGTAAGCTGGTAATCGCGCACCAAGTTCACGAAGTCGCTAGAGAAGGTCGTCAAGCCCGTATCCCGCACGCGTGCGAGCATAGCGCGTCCGCCCGCCCGCACGTCAAAGATATAGGCGTCCTTGTCGAGCTTACCCTCGACCGTCAGCAGCTCAAGCTCCATCTCGTCCACGGGACCGTCCTCGATCGGATGTGAGGCGTAGTCCATGGCCCCGTCCGCACCGATCGTCAACGTCGCAAGGCGCTCATCCAGCTCAACCTTATCCTTCTCCTTACGCGGAACATTGACCACGCCGCAGACCGTCACCGACCCAACGCCAAAAGAGCCAAGGTCAAACGCCCTCACCCGTCCGTCGGCAACATCTTGCTTAACCAGCAGCTCTTTGAGCATGGCCCTCAGGATCCCCTCCTGTGCGCCGCGCACCTTTGCATTCGACGCCGCCTTAAACAGCGGCTCGCACACATCCGGCGTCACATGCTGTTCCACCACCCCAGCGTGCAGGGCATAGCCATCGTTCTCGGCAACCTCGTTAGGCACAACAACCAGATTCCAAGCCAACGGATCAACAACTCTGCCGTCATACGACGCGCGCACATCCCAGGAGGTATCGCTGAGTCGATCGGCGAGTTTGCGCGCGACCCCGGCAAGCCCTTTGCGCGCAAACGACACCACGACCCGCTGCCCCACCGAACGTTCCGCAACCACGCGGGCATATTGCTCGCTTTTCAAAACCTCGTAGAAGCTCTTACGCGGATACTCTCTGAGCGACACCTGGGCAAAATCGCTGTACCGACGCTCAAGAATCTGCAGCTCTCGGTACAGGATGCCCTTCTTGGTATAGGCGACCTTTTCCGCTTGGGCCGAAAACGTAAGATCACGGCGCTTGGACGGCTTATCGCCCTTGGTGCGGCGCAGGATGTACTCGTCACGTTGTCCGTGAGCCAGCACCACCGAAGCCACGGGCGACAGCCTGTAACCAACCTGGCTGTTAATCTTCTCGAGCTCCTTCTTGTCGCCTGCCGCACGACCGATGAGCACCCGTCGCTTGGTAAACGTTCGGATCTTAAGTTCGAAGGTGCAATCCTCGTTGATAACGGTCTCGACCGTCTCAATCTTGGCAGGGCCCGTTCCAGCTTCCTCAATGGCGTCGCGGCGAGCACCCTTGGCGCTTACAACATACAAGTGCCCCGTATCATTGGGAATCTCGTCCTCGATCCCCTCAAATTGCGAGCACGAGTTGAACAGCAGACGCAATGCGATGTAATCATCCAGCTCGTTCCAATGAGTTTTAATCGGAACCATTTGCTCATGGTCGAGCGAAGCGCTCAGGTCACCCGTCTGCGCGCCCGCCTTGACCATCAGAAAGACGCGGTTGTCCTCGAGCTGCGTAAGCGCGACGACCTTACCTGTCTGGCACACATCGACCATAAAGTTTGCCACGGCATGCTTGTCCGCATCGCCGACGTTGCACCAAAAGACCGAGTAGCGCTTCTCGGCAGCCGCGGCATCGAGCTGCAATACGAGCTCGGACACAGCGATGTCTCCCAGACCACACGGCTGGTTATGCTTCGATTGCACGGCCGATCGCCTCCATCATCTCCAGGTTGATTGCTCCATCAGTTGCCATATAGGGGAAGGAGAACACCATCCCCTCGTCATCGATTGGCTTTTGGCGGAGCTCCAGCGCCGCCTCGTCAGCCAAAACATTGACGATCAGCAGCCGCTTCGCCCCGACTTTTTGAGCCTTTGCCTTAAAGCGCTCTGCGTCCGTAGTCTCGCCGCCGCTGCGCCTGTAGGCCTCGTAGGCGCCGATGCGATAGTGCTTAAAGTCGATCCACACCCCGGTCTTGTTGCCGGCGGCATCGAGCACCTCAAAATCGCCGCCCGTCTCGGCATGGGCAGCGTCACCACGCGCAAGCAAATACCGGCCATCGTAATACGCCTCGAAGATGGCCCTACCGGCAGACTCTCCCAGTTCTCCCAGATACACCGCCTGGAACATATAGGGCGTCATGTGCGCCGTCGCCGCCGGTTGCAGCATCGCGGGCACCCCGTCGCGCGACCAACGCTCGCGCACCTCCCGAATCGACAACAGCTCGGGCACACGGGCCGCCGTCTGGCTTACCTGGCGAACCTTTGCGCCCTTAAAGCCCTCGTTATAGCGACAGCGCTCCTCCAGACGGGCGGCAATCTGCTCGACAGGCTCACCGTCGTAGCTGGGGAACCAAAAATGCGGCACCTTGCACGCTCCGCCCTGCGCATACGCATAGCCACTCGCAGCGAACGGCATGTGCAGCGCAGAGCTTTTGCGTGCAGGATAATGCGCGAGATCCTCCCATGGCAGGCAAAAATGATGCAGATAAAAATCGCGCTCGTCATCGAAAGCGGCCAGATCTTCCTCGCGCGCATCGAACGAGGTAACCTTCCACGCCAGCTTTTCGTGCTTCTCTTTCGCCAGGTTATTCCTAAAGGCAGCAAGGTTCTGCTGCTTGCTGGCAGCGTGCTGCTTCTTGTCCGCCATGTGATTGTTGACGGCCGCACAGGCGCCAACCACCTGCTCCAGCTCGTAGCCCATCGGCAAATCGTGCAAGAACGAAAAATCGCAATCGGCGGTGATTTCGCGATCGAGCATCACCTGCACGTGCGGCATCTTTACGCTCGTACGCATCAAGCGACCCACGGCCTGCGCCACGATGCGAGCGCCTTCGACCTGGTAAGAGAGGGTGTCGCGCACCGGCAGTTTTCCACCGACGCCCGCCAGTACCGTGCGCACGCGATGGCGCTTCTGGATAAACGGAATCTCGCCGCGCGCCACGAGCTCCTCCTGTTCGACCACGCCAAGCAGTGCCTGCTGGTCAAACTTCTTTGAGCTAATATCGACTCCCCAGGTCAAACGGCTCGTAGGCGACTCCACGTACAAAAAATCGAGGTCCATCTTGGGGTGTCGCTCAGCGTTGTCAAAACCACAATCGACCTGGCGCACCGCGTCACGCAGGCTCTCCGGCACCTCGTATTTAAGATTCTTGGAAAAGCCACCAGCGGCAAGGTTGATAAACACCAGGGTCCGCTCGCCATTCTTCAGACGTTCCTGAGCGGCGCGCCAGCCCTCCTCCCAGCCGGAGGCATTAAAGCACGGAACCATATCCTTGGCCTCCTCGAGCGACTTCTCGTACGACGCCTCGGGGTGCTTAACGTTCCTAATCACCAGTTCGGCAACGATTTCTCGGGCAAGATCCAGCGCCAAACTATTAAAGTCGCCATGGTTTCCCATGTGTCGTGTCGTAAAGATGGCTCCCGCCTGCTGCTCACTGCGCGCCACGCCACGCGCCCAGGCGCTCACGGCAACGAGCGTCTTGCTCAGACGCTTTAGTTCAAACTCGATGCTTTCGGCATCGCTCGTGGTCACCCTGTCGGCGATCTTTCGGCGAAGGCACACCGCAAGCCCTTCGCTCACGCCAATCTGGTCAAAGAATTCCATCGCACGCTCGTACACCTCGTCGGGCGACACGATACCGCCGCCATAGGCGCCGCCGGCCACGGCCGCCATGCCGGCAAGCTTCTTGGACTCGTCGACCCAAACGACGTCGACGTCATACACCGTTGCCGCCTGCTTGTTGAACAGCCTGGTCTGTCGCACGATCTCCTGGTTGAGCTCGCCAATCCAAGCATCTTTACGAACCACGCCGTGCACTTCGTCCAGATAATCCAGGTCGAAGTTCTTAATGGTCGGCGCATTCCAGGTGGCGCTCATACATACGCAGGGAGCCTTGGCGGCAATGGACGCCAGATACGCCTCGGGCATGCGCTCAATGCCATGATTGGTCAGGTACGTGGTTAACATATGGTCGATGGTCGTTTCCATCACCAGGTAGTTAACACCGCGTGCGTATATCGAATCGTCAACGGCATCGATCTCGTCGTTCTTGCGATCCTTAAAGAACAGCGCCAGCATCAACGAATTCCAGAAGTTTTTCTCGTTGGTCTGTTCGTTCCTAACACCCAGAGCATCGATGATGTTCTTGCGCGAAAGATCGTCCTTGTACGAAATGCTGCCGTAGTACAGCTTGTCCATAAGCGTGGCGCAGCGGGCAAGATGGCCCACCACCATCCTGACGAGGCCGCGCGCACGTCGCACCGCCTTGTTAACGGTCTGCTGCTCGTCCGCCCCACATGACGTAATCATATTGCGGTTGCGGCGAGCATCGAACTCATAGCGCAAGGGTTTCGACAGGCCATCGCCCACCGAGACATCGTCGTTGCCAAACAGGCGACGACCGGCAAGCTGCTCGTCTTTCGCCTCGTCAGACAGGGCAAAAGGCTGCTGCAGCTCCATATCCTGAATACACGCAGCAATCATCTTTTGAATACGCTGGGCGCCCTTGGCAATCTCTTCGGCAGTCTCCTCGACACTCGCTCGCGAAACCTTGCCCGTTGCCGCATTTGACCCCTCGTGCTCGTCCGAGGTTGAGGCGTGCGTATAGACCGCCATCCACTGGTCTCGATTTCCCAGCAGCAAAGGATCCACCACGCCACCATTAAAATGACGGTCAAGGATGCGCAGCATCTCATCGGGCTGGAATTTCATATGGTCCGCCGCCAGCATCGACAGCATGTCGGCCTTCGCATGGTCGATCTCGTCAAAGATAAACAGGCACTCGTCGGCAACCGTTGCGTTAAAGAACACGACACCCGCGCCCGTCACCGTATCGATTCTATTGACGAGTTTTTGCGGCGTGCACGCGATCGCATGCGGCATGCGCTTATCGTTAAGCAATGCCGAGGGCCAAATCTGGGGAATCACCTCAAAGCCATGCGTGATGCTCTGACGTCCACGACTCACCGCTCGGCGTAAGCTCGCGTCTGCCAACGCCAGCTTATCCCACAGCCCTGGAGTGAGGCGGTCGACGACACTTCCCAGACGCTCCTTCTTGTCCAAAATGCCCAAAAGATCATCAGCGATCTCCATCGCGCTGTTCCACGCGTGCATAATGTCGCGAAGAACGACCTCGTCCTTCGCTCCAAAGGGGCAAGGAATGTCACGCGGCCTCATGCTGCCCTTGCCAAACGCGGTGTCAATCCAGTTTGTGATGTTCTCCCCAGCACGCGGAAGATCGAACACCATGCGTGCCGCTTCATCACAACTCATGCCCTGGCCAGCCAACAATTCACGCACGCTTGCAACATAGTTGTCGCGATTGTCTTTACCCGGAACAACAAACACCAAGGTACGGCGGCCGGGACACTTGTTAAAACAGCCCGACTCATCCCAGCCACCGGCGATCAGGTCCGCCGTGACCTGTTCGGCCGTGTAGTTTTTGCCCGAGCCCGTCGTGGCACCCAAAAAGTACAGGCCGTTGTTGTCCTGATCCTTAGCGTCGTTCTGGTCCTGGGGGACAAACAGCGCACGCTCAAAAAACTCGCGCATCGCCTTTTGGCGCGCAAGATAGGGGACAAGTTCCTTGTCGCTCGCAGACGACGGATTCGATTGACAGCTCAGTTCCCACGTAGCCATGGTCAAACCTCCGATTTAGTTGTTGCATGTGTTGAATATCATCCCGTGCGGACAAAAACTCACGCAGGGCGGTTGAGCGGCATCCATGCCGCTTGAGAAAAGAAAGGAAAGAGAAGCAGTCGGCGACTACTCGCACGAAGCGAGCAGCTTCTCAAGATCGCATTCCAACGCCTCGCGCTCCTCAGCGTCGATCACCGCGAGGGCGACACGCATCAGGGACACATCGGCGGCAAGCTCCTTTACCTGGTCGGGACGCTTGCTAAAGTGGTCGTAAATCCGCAGGGCCTCCCCGGCCGCCAGGTACTGCCACTTTTCCAACGAAGGCTTTTCGGACCTGCTCATGGCATCGACCCACTCGCCAAGACCCTGAAAACCGTTGCCCGTAGTCGTGCCGTTCATAACCACATCGAGCGGGCTCAGCAAGCAATCGGGCGTTTTTTTGTACACCAATTTGGTGAGCATAAGCACCTGGGCAAGGTTGCGATACATGTCCTGATCGGCATAGAGCACGTCGTTGTAGCAGGCGCACGCCTTAAGCAGCTCGTGGGCGGCAATGCGCTCCGGCCCATCAAACGGAACGCCGCGCAACAACACCCCAGCAAGATCGAATGCCTTGCCGCCCTGCACGATCTTGTCGAGCGCCGAGCCGTCCACCAAATCCGCCAGCCAAGCAAACTCAGGCTGATACGGCTTATGCTCATCCTCGTCCTCATGCTCCATCCAGTTGTTCACCAGCGTCAGGGCTTCAATCTCCCTCCCGTTCAGAAAGGGCGAATTCTCCCCCATCTCTTCCTGCAAAAAGCCCCGCGGCTCATGAGAGCGCTCGTACGCAACCGCAAGTTCCCCGTCGCTCACGACCAAGGTCGCACGGGAAATATAGGTATCTTCCCGCATGTCCCTCCAGGCGTACATCATAAGGGGACGCAGCTGACGGAGCATGCCGCGCGCGCCGGCACCTTCCTTAACCGCGCGCTTCGCCGCAAGGCGAGCAGCATCTGCCATCAGCTCCATCTTGGCGCCATTTCCCATCATGTTGTTGTACTTGGGCAGGTACTGTTCATACGCAATCTGGACCAGATCGTCCACGCTCAAGACGTTAAAGTTAATCACCGAGCCAATGCGCCCGCACAGCTCGGACATAATACCCCAAGTCTCAACATCCTCGATGGTCGCACTGTCTCGCAGCTCGTTTGCCGATTTTGCGGCGGTGCGCACGGCGGCATACGAGGATCCGAAGCCGACCGTGGTGCCAGACTTGTCACTCAGGCGCTTGCGCACCAGAGCATCCAAGCCCATAAAGGCGCCGCCCAAAATGCAAACAACCTGATCGAGGTTGAGCGTCTTAATAGCCGCACTCTTGGAGGTATCACATTCAAACGGCATCTCCCCGCCTTCCAAGAGCTTAAGGAACGACTGCGATGGACTAAAGCTCGATGCAACTTCGCCCCCATCGGGCTCGGCACGAACCGCCTTGTCAAACTCGTCAAAGAGCACCAAGCAAATTTCGCCGGGATTGGCAGCCTGATAGTCCGCGACCTGCGACAGGCAGTTGCTCATGCTGGCACCGCGCCAGCCCTCGCCCGTCATGGTGGAGACATCGAACACGAACAGCTTGAGCCCCGCGGCATCCGCCACGGCTTTGATGGTGTGGGTCTTTCCCGTACCGGTAGAACCCATCACCAAAATGGCAGCGGGCGAAAGAACGTCGCGCGGGTCGGCGCCGCGTGCCAACATCACGCAGCGGTTGACCTCAAAGCTCAGCGCCGTCACAAAGGCCTCCAAGCTTCCTTCGTGGCCAATAACACTCTGACGCGTCTGCTCCACCAGACGCGTAGGCGCAATTCGATTGAGCAAGTCCTGGTAGCGATCGATGTTTCGATACTGCTTCTGAGTCATGGGCGCCTTCCTTTCCATATTGGTTTTCTTTCCTTCGATGTGGGCCGAGCCCTTAAACCACTACAGTGCCAGCGATGTCGCCGACTCCAGATAGATCACGTTGCCCGGCTGGGTAAAGACCGGAATGTGGTAGAGCAGCTGCAAAATGCCCTGCTTGAGCAGCGGAAACAGTGTGGGATGCAACACTTCGTACATCAGGGCACCAGCCATAAGAGCGGTAAGTACGGCAAGCAGCAGAAGCTTTTGAGCGTTAGAGAATACCGACATGGTCGTTCCTTTCTTTATGCGAGATATTTGGATTGCGTTGTGGGTTAGCGACTCATAGCGATGGCAATGCCAATAACCGTGATAACCACGGGGATCGCAAGCGATGCGAACACAATCCCGGCAAAAAGGCCTACCACCACCGCGCACACGACGATGACCAGTGCTGTGGGCACAAGCGCGAGCAGAGGAGTAACCACGCAGGCAGATGCAAAGCGAAGCCCGTGGAACAAGCACTCATGAGGGAATAAAGCCTTGAGAACTCCTTCGACAATTCGCCACTCGACAATCGTTCCGACTGTTAAGACAACAGCCCAAAGCAGATAATCATTGGCGCGGGAATCCGAAGCCATCTTTCCGGTAACGCCAGCCCACCAATCAAATGCGGCGGCACAGCCCAGCAAACAGACGATCGCGCAGACGACGGATGCAAATGCGCCCGCACCCTCAATTGCACCGAGCAGCTCGCACATGTCGGATTCGCGCTCTCCCGTTAACAGCACAATCCATTTGTGGGCAAGCGCCGCAACGACCACCACGCCCAGCACAACCCAGTACGCCCTAAACGCCACCAGGCGCCACGAATGGAGCGGAATCACCGTGTTGCCCTCGCCAATCTCGAACATAAAGCCGCCGAGCCACGTCGTCAGCAAGCACATCATGTCGACGGCGACAACGTACAGCACAACCGCAAAGATGGTTTGCAGAATCATGCCGAAAATATTCACTGTTGTTGGCTTCTTGAGAGCGTCTGGCTCGATCCTATACGTGTCGTATACGTTCATTAGCTGGCCTTTCGTTGCTGAAACAACTAGTTGGTTTATCCACTGTAGCTTGATACAACTAGGAGATATGCAAATCTCTTAGTGTTAGTATCTAGCGAAATATTACCCAATGCGTACGGCCTCATACGCACCATTCGATTTTTTTCTTTTTCATTTGAGTGCCCCGTCTGAAAAACGCCGCAACTGCTCTTCTTGTAGACTGAAGGCAATTGAGCCGCGACGGGCCAGTCAGCGAACCGCGCAATATAGGGAATATGCAGGAGGTGCGCATGCTCAAAACTAAAGCAGAATTTGCAACTCTTCGCTTAAACGAAGATCTCAAGCCATATATGAGCCGATATCTATCGGATCTTGTGTCTCATATGGTCGAGAAATATCAGCCTTCGTCGAGAACGAAAAGGCTCATTGAACTGTGCTGTCGCGATTTTGAGTTTTCGAGCGAGCACGTCGATGGCCCCTCGTGGTCTGTTTTGGGGATTGACCTCAAGCGACCTTCGGCCGCCTCGTTTGAGTTTGAGGACCGCGTTTACAACGAAGCAACCGACGAATGGGATTATGTGCCCGCTTGCGTTTGCAAAAACCGAGTCAAAGTCCCGACGTCGACGTTTACTGCCATCGAGGAGAATATCTTTTTATACGACTACGAGCAGGACGCAGCCTCTCACACGTACGAATCAGCACTCATTTACTGCAGGCCCCCCGAGCTACGACCGCTATCCCAATTCCCGGCATCTATCGATGCGGCAAATGCGCGAGTCCTGGATTTCCTCAGAACGCGCTCGAAGCAGCTGCAACGCAGCGCAGGCATCCCCGATCTGCTTTCGGTCACTGAGTGGTACTACATCTTTCTTGCGGCATCCATTGCCTGCTCACGGCCCCACGCTACGGCCGTCATTCAGATTTCTGACCGTCTGTTCAATCTGGCGCGAGCCGTAGATGGACGTCGCCTTCTTTGTGACCTCGGCCTGCTAAAGAGCATTGTGCTTCTTCCCAACACCATTGCCAAAAAGGCCGAGGGTCGCGCGCTGCTCTTTATTGGCGACGGCGAGCCCAATGATCCGTATTTCCTTTTTGACGGCAGGAGCTTTGACGACAAGCAAATGACCGATGAGATTCTGCACCAGCTCCTCGATTCCGTCGACCGAGCCTACGGCGATCAAAAGAATCCAGTCTATTGGCATCGGCTCGAGGATCAGGGCAACGGCATCTATCCCCTATTACCCAATACAAAGAGCGGATCGTTCGACGAGAGAATGTTCATCCCCCTTGGGTCGCTAGCGCCAATCTACCGCGGCACCGCCCGCAGCGTTGTAACCAAACTGCCCGAATCAGATCCGACAGACAGTTACCAACAGCACGACTGCTACTACCTGTCGCTAAAGCATCTTCATGATGGCGCAATCATTGCCGCAGAAGATGTACTTGAGCGTGTCCCCGATACAGATATCTACGATGTAAGCCGTGTAGACTACGAAGATTTTCGGAAGGCCAAACCGATCGACGCCCGCGAGGCGAGCCTTCTCATATCACGCGTCGGGCCTCCATTCAAGCTTGCCCTCATCACGCCAGGCCACTTTTCTGTCGGTTCTGAGCGCCCCGTGGAGCGCGGTCTTTTGTTTGAGAGCATTGTCCCCTGCGACGCCATGTTCTGCGCTACCTTTGAGGACGAGCTGCTTGCCCAGTTTGTCCTGGCATACCTGTCGTCCGATGAGGGGCAGAAGAAACTGGCGGACACCTCGCACGGAGACGCGCTTGTGCAACTTGCCCCAATGGACCTGCGAAGCATGACCGTGCCTGTTCCCGGGCGAGCGGAGCAGGAGCGCTACGCGCTAGAGTACGAAGCAAAGCAGCGCGCCTACGAGGACGCCCTTAAGCAGGCGGAACATTACGCCGCGAGTAAGGAAACGATGTAGCGACTGGGATCGGCAAGCTGTCTGAACTTTTGCCGACAGCCTGCCGATCAGGCGCGCCGTTCAATGCAGCGGCTAGAGATTCTCATCAGACTTCGAACTGGCCCTGGCCGCCTCTTCGTCCTCAATCAAATTTTTGACCGCTGTATAGGCGTCATACGTAGCGTCTTCGATCTTATCCAGGGCATCTGGGTCATGCATGCAACCGCCCTCCTGGAGTTTCTGGATCAAAAACCAGGCAGCAGTAAGCAAGTTGTCGACATCCTCAACATCCAGCTGATCAATCGAATACGCACTATCGTCGAGTTCCACCAAATATGAACTGGCGACGCGGATGGCCTTACTTACATATGGCTCAAGGTCGTATTGGGGGTAGCGGGCATCGAGGGCCGTTAACGGATCGGTCGGCTCAACCCAATAGAGCATCGTTGCGCTCTCGCGCTTCTCCAGCGGATACTGCTCGACCGCCTTTTCCCAGCTTACATACCAGGGATTGTCGTCCTTGTCTGCAAGCGATTTGCAGTAAAAAAGTGCCGTAGCAGCACTTGCGCAAGAATAGTAATGGCGCGCCCTGCTCTTCTTGAACTCATCGTTCAGCTCATCGTTGTAAAACAGCTCCGCCTCCATGACCAGGAACGGACCATCCTCATCCGTAATGCTCATGGGATAGTTGTTACGCTCATAGTCCGGATACATTTTGTCTCCAATCAACCGTTCGGACACATTAACAAGCAATATCGAACCCGCGCTCACGCGGAGAGTTGTCACCATCGCGCCAATCTGCAAGTTTTTCTCATCGCGTGAAAAGAGCTTGCGATTCTTGCATGTTTTTCTCACGTCGTGACAAGAACTTGCATGGTCGCCCCGCTACCTGCGCCACGAGGCAGCAAGGATAACGGGAATCCCGGCAAGGCACACCGCCAAGGCGACGGCTCCGAGCGCGAGCACGATGGCCACGCTTACGACGACATAGGCCACGGCAATGAAGGTCAGTGCCAGCAGGCAGGCAAGCAGTTCGGCCACGTAGCACAACACCAGGTTCGAGCTCGCGCGCTTCAGCAGGACGTCGGCGAGGCGGACAAGCTCGATAGCGAAGCCGCTGCCGAAATTGCGTCCGGGGCCCTTGGCAAGGAACCACTTGAACAGGCACATCAGGGCGCAGCCCAGCATGATCATGATGGAAACGGCCCATACATTGTGCCCCGACTCAACAAGGCTCTGGTCACCCATCGCGCTGCCGTTGATGAGCCAACTCGTTCCATAGCCCATGAACAGCATCGCCAGCAGCAGGCAGGCGCTCAGCGCGGCGAGAGAGCGCGACACGCGCCCGCTGAACACCGGAGCCTCGCAGCTGAGTCCAAGGCCCTCGCGAACGCGCCAGGCGGCATGGTAGGCAGGGTAGGCCGCGATGAGCGCGGCCACGAGCAGCGACGCCCAATCGGACCCGGGCACAGCCGACGCGTACTCCGCAATCGCGGAGATGGAGAAGGCAGCATGGAACGACTCGTTCAGGAACAGCGCGACCTCGCCCTTCCAGACGCAAAACGGGGCGGCGACGGAGGCGGTGCCGGCAGCGGCAACCGCGGCAACGGCAACGAGCAGCGCGCCCTGCACGAGTTTGACGACCTCGCCTCTGGCGGTGCGGGGCGCAGACTCAACGGCGCTGGACGAAATTTGAATAGAAGTGTTCATGATTTTCCTTTCAACAGAAATCAAACCGGAATCGCCGGCAACTAGGATGCAGCCTCTAGTCGGCTCCGATTAGAGATTGTTCGCCCCCATTGATACCAAGTCGTGCGGACACACTAACAAGCGATATCGAAACCGCGATCTCGTGGAGAGTTGTCGTCCTCAATCCATTCGAGCCCGACGCACTCATCGATCCCTGCATCGGGAACTGACGACCATCTGAACTCGAAACCAAGCTGGTCAAGCTCATCGACTCGCCCACGGATCACTCCGTAAACATCCAACGCATTCTCGAAATCCTCCGAAGACGCGTAGCCTCGCTCGCACTGCCTGCGCATCTGATGCAAGCGACCCATGGCGGCGGCGATAATCTCGCGAAGAGCGATAACCTCGCGCTCGCATACATCAATGTTTCCTTCGTTGAGTTTGATGCGATCGGACATAACGGCCTCCCTGGTTTTAACCCTTTTCGCTTGACTCCATTGAACAGCCGCAAACAGCCGCGTAATATGACTTTTATCGCGTTTTAAATTTTGGCTGTTTGGTGCATCAATGCTTAAGTCCGAAAAAGAAGCATTTAACTGGGGTTTTGAGGCTGGCTTTCTTCGCTCCCCTGTCAATCCCCGTATGCTACTTCTTAACAGGACGCCGGAGATTGATTGTGCCGGCGACGGAAACACATCCGGCAATGCAAGCGCATGGAGTCTCGTCTCCATAGCCAACGACCTATTGCGCGTCGACTTAAGCTCGCTTTTCAACGAGATTGCGTCCCATTTTCGTGAACGAGCAAACCGTCGCTTTTATATCGACCTGCAGAACGCCATGCGCCAGCCCCCTGCTGCTCCTCACCCTGCGCAACACACCTCGATGGACTGCGCAGCCGAGCCAGACCATGACGACTGGCTCGATCCAGACGATCCCGACCAAGAGCCCACCCAAGCAGAATTGAACGAAGCTGAAATCGCTATCAACCTTCAAAAACAAAAGGAACGCGACCTCGATTTCTTTGCTCCGATATTCGACAAAGCCATTACAAGCCATGCACACGGAGAGATTTCCGGCATGGCCAGATATCTCCTTGAAAATGTCTGTAGACAGTGTGTCATGAACATCACGGCGATTCCCGACTATCGCTATTACAGCTGCTGGATGAACAACAACGCTATTGAGTGCGACGAGATCAACCGCCTGTACCGCGCAGTGATTACAACATCGGGCCAACTCAACAAGCAAGAAATGGCGTCCCTCTTCAGCTCCTATCTGCAGCTCGAGTCGAACGACATGAGCATTAACGCTACCAACGGCGAGACCGATCTAACAGCACCGGTGCCGTATGACCGCGACAATCCTATACGCAACTTTCCCAAGGCGAAATCTCAGATAGAAACAGCTTGCGTCTGCACCAATATCGATCTCTTTCGAGCGCTTCTCATTGTTTTTTATCAGGAATGTCTGGAGCTTACCCCGCTGCTTAAAAACACCGAGGCACCTAGCCTGCTCGCGCAAAACGAAGAGTTTTTCCCAGCCGCCATCAAAACAAGCGACCCGCGACAATTTCGATTATTCGATGAGCAGCTGCCGGCAATCATCCGCTTTGGCGAAGCTTTTGTATACGCAGCCAAAAAACACTTGCCCGGAAACGAAACGGCTCAAAAGCTCGAAGAGCATTTGAATGGAATAAAGCGCATGAACAGCGCCCCCTTTATGCAGGCGTTTCGTAAAAACTATCTCGAAGCTATGCGCGAGAACCAGATCTTCGCAAATGGAGACTTCCATACGCATGCAGAGCTTAACGACCAGGAAAACCTCAATAGGCTCGTTGGGCTTCAAGCCGTTATTTCAAAGGCAGGAGAGCTCTACTTCACCGAAGAGGAATGGTCCTTTGCAAGCCTTTATGCCCGCATCCTTCACGAGCTGCTGCTGTGCGGCATTATGCCGATATCATGCCAAACCTGCGGTTCGCTCTTTTTTCCGACCGGTCCTAACAGCAAGTACTGCGATCGATATAACGCGGCAACCAAGCTCTACTGCAACCCGCGATATAACGCCAAAAAACATCTTGGTCGCAAATCGCCCCGCGATGTCGCGCTCAATATGCAGAGAAAGACCGAAACGGCATATGAAAAGGGCCTAACGGATTGTGCCCACTATTTTGAGCGCCTCGGCAGCTTTGTCCTCGATGGTCTTGGCCCAGCATACCAAGCGAACGACCTCATTTCCGATGAACTCTATAGGACGTGGCTGTCTATCGTCAACCAGCCCAATTGTAGAGCGAAAATCAAGCGGCCGGATAGGCTCGAGTATCCATACCCCGTGCTGTGGTACGGATTTGTCCGCGATGGCAATCGGTATGTACAAGTCGAGTTTCCTGGAGCCGAGTACCCAACGCTTTTTGAATGTTTAAGCCAGCTCGCCGAAAGCCCACACTCAAAGTGCACACTGGATTACAAGGGGCCAGGTGAGCATCCATACAGCTCATGGCATGTAAAACTGCACATGTTGTTGGAGATCATTGTGCAGATAAATAACGCCGACCACGTGGCGAGGCCCATCCCATTGCTTGGAATCGATGGGCCCGAATATGTCTGGACTGACCCGACCGTCCAAGACACATGGAGCACGCCCGACGCATGCATCTACAGCACCGGAACGATTGAAGACCTTAGCTTTACCGTGTATACAAAGGGATATGGCCCGGAAAAGCAGAACTGAACCGGTCGACATGTGCAAGGGCTGCATGCGGAAGCGCCGAAGGGCAGACCGCTAGTAATAAAACAGAACCGATGAGCGCATAGGTCTCATACGCTGGAGCAACAGCAACGGCGACTTTTACGGTATTCTGCAGTATCCAAACGGATCAACACCCAAATTACTTAGTCTATCTGCCCCTTTTCGGCTTCAAGCAATTCCCGTTCCGAGACGTCTTTGGAATGCACAAATAGGCCCGACATCATACGGTCGCCAATTTCATTGAGTTGTTCAGCAATATTCTCGAATGGTTTATTCAAATCAAGAGTTTTAAGGTAGAACCAGTGGCCAAGTTCATACCAGCATTCATCCAGCGGACCCTCCATAGACGTTTGGGCATAGAGCAGCATTCCGGATACGCTCGCGTTTCGCTGCGCACAATGCATAACATAACTAAATATCTGATTTCTATGTTCAGGACTCAGTATCTTTTTCTCGCAGTGTGTTCCAAGAATTGTTCCATAGCACTTAGCATCTATCACTAGTTTATAGCTAGGCCCTGTTAGCACGACATCCGTGCGCAACCTTGGTAGGTATTGAGACCTTACGCCAATACCATAGTCAACGATAGGCGCAGCAGGCATTAACCGCGGAAAATGTCTGCGATAATATTCACGTATAAACTTCTCAAATAGAGAAGAGAGCCTCTGGCTGCTCAACATAGACGAAAATTCCGCATTACCGTTTTCATCATGAACAGGAATGCTCTTCTCCAAAACCATCCGGCAAACCGCCATCAAGAATCGATAACTCTGATTGAGTTTGTTGTACCTAACCAGTCTCCAATCAATCGAATTAGCCTCGAGTGAATCGACAGTAGATAGGTATAGTGCGCTTGCCCTGAGTCCCTTTCGCGTTCGCGGAGAAACATCATGGCTGCGGATTAATTGAATTATTGCAGTTTTAACAATTTGATTCATATAGGTATTGGCTGTGAAGCTGTCATATAGACACTGCAAACGCATTGTCCCCCGAGCTTTTAAAGCGATGCTTTTCTGAATTAGCGGCCGACCTCTCAGGACTGCAAGAGGCTCTTCATGAGGCGAATAGACACGCTCAAGCCCTCGCAAATACTCTCTTTTTACAGCATCATTCAAGATAATTGCAAAAAGCTCACCGAGTCCATCGAACGGCTCTTTGCCGACTGCCTTCAAGGTGTCCGCGAACACCGCTTCCGCATCACTACCGGAAATACCAGTCGCATACGCAATCATATATAAAATGTTACGGATTGCGACGTTGTTCGCAGCCGTATTGGACATCCTAATCTATAGCCTCATACAAAAGAGAAACCTGTTCATCTAAGATTTCCTTATCGGACGAATCAAACCAATACTCTTGAAGAAGAGGCCGCAGTTCATAGTCAACGATAGACTTGACCTCAATATCCGTAGGGGCAGAATCGAAACAAAAATAGCTATGCCCGATACAAAAACCCTCCCCAAGCGAAGAGTCATGCGAAATGACATCATTTAATCGACGAACAGCATCGACGAGCGAGGTTAGTCTATCGTTACCCAATGAATCAATATAGTCTATAAATGAGCGCTGATTGAGCGCCGGACTCATAGAGTAAAACGCGAATCTCCTTCGAAGCGCATAATCAACCAGCGCGAGACCGCGATCGGCGGTATTCATCATGCCAATTATAAATAGATTCTTCGGAACCGTTAACGGTTCTGGCAATCCCGGAACCACCAATGACTCACCACGATGGTCAGCTTCAATTAACATGAGCAGTTCTCCAAATACTTTTGAAAGATTTGCTCTATTAATTTCGTCGATTATGAGGTAATAATTTTCAAACCGATGGCTTCTATCTGACGCTCGACGAAAAAACTTGGTAAACAAACCCTCCTGAGCAGCGAAAAGCCCATCAGCCGTAGGTTTAAAACCGACTATATAATCCTCATAAGAAGATCCTTGATGAAATTGAACCTTCTCTATACACGTATTATCGGTAGCGCCCATGAGCGAATATGCCAATCGTGTAGCAGCAAAGGTTTTCCCCGTACCCGGCGCACCCTGGAGAATGATATTCTTTTTTCTCTTAAGCAACGAGACGATTGCATCGTAAGACGCTTCGTCCATATAGACTTCTTCAAGAAAATCGCTTTTGTTATATCTTGTAGCGTCGGTACTCCTAAACGTCATTTGGCACTCACGCTTTCTCGACGATTGACAAATTCTATGAGCCCACGGGGCTTGATAATTCCGGCTGCTTTTTCATTTTCGCTTGCTTTTAAGAGCTTTTCGAGACCAAAACCAAGAGGCCAGGCTTTTGGGATTTCAGCATCAGAGAGGTAGTCAGCAAAATATAACCGGTTAATGGTTCTAACAATATAAATCGTCAGATGTGCAATGATGGGCTGGACGTATGGGTCGGTTTCGTCATTATCATATGAACCACCAGCACAAAATGGTTTTCCCTCTCCGACTATAGTAGGAAAACCGGCTCGTACAGACCACCCCGGGAAACGATTATTGAACTGGTCGCGAATCGTATAGTTTTTAGGTCTTCGCTTATAGACCTGCATGTTATATTCGCAATCGACGCCGCCCGTCTGTATAAGGTCGACTCTGTAAGGGGGCGTACCCTCTTCAATCTCCTTTGCCTTCAGGTTGTCTTCGTCAATCTGGCAGTATTTGAAAAACTCCACGGCCTCATTTGGGTCAATACCGGAAAGGTCGATATAAGTCTGGCCACCGCCTCCATCAGGCTTTTTAATACCTTCGATATTGCGAAAGTCAGCGGCAGTCAGGTGACGGTACATAATCTCATCCACAAATAACATTCGACCGCCTCGTTCAATCGGTGCTTACCATTTTTCCAGCACTATTATGAACTCCTTTATTTCATTTGCCAACGAACTGCAATTTGACCTAAAACGTTTGTATGCAATTTCTTTAACCTCAATTTTTCCGTAAGCAGAAAATACGTCGCAAAGATCCTCGACAGGAAAGAGTCCATCTTCGCTATAGCTAATCAAACAAACAGGGCAATGGATATCCTCGATAATCTTAGCGAAGGAATCTTTTGATTTAGTTTTTGTACAAAGATCAGAGTACTGATCGCGCCAAGGACGTAACCCACTCTTGCCAGCAGCAACAGGCTCGTCACCACGTGCGACCGTTTCAAGAATATGATAATTCGCTGCATATTGGCGTTTGATATAAGGAGGGTCCAGATAGCAAAGGTCTGCAGTAACCCCAGCAGCAAGGTCTTCTGCCCTGCCCTGAAGAACCACATTATCAATTCTTCCAGTATTAATGGATACCGGAGCTAGATGGATGGCATTTTTCGCACTTGCGGTAAAATTTGCCAGGAAATAGCCATAGGTTCCAGATATATTTGCCACTTCGTTGACTGCCATAATCAGAGTGTGACGCAAAAGCGCCTCCTCCATTTGGCAAATCCTACCCTCATCGCGCCATTCGTTTATCTTAAGTCTAATTGCATCGATTTTTGCAGCGTTATCCGATGTAAAGTACTTCCTACTTGGACATCCATTTGCAGGAAGCCCTGAAGGAGAAAACTCGCGGAAGAAGTAGCCTTCGACCGGTTCAAGTTCATTTAAATAATTTAGCACTTGCACGTAATGGCACTCAGGTTCAACCGATAAATCGCTCAGCCCCTCGAAAGAAGGCGTACGATTCATGAGCAGCTGCACATAAAGATGCCACTTGCTGTACGTCATAATGTCAGAAGCGATGACGCGGTAGCCAAGTCGACGAAACTCAGCAGCTACGGACCCAGTCCCGGCCATTAAGTCGGCAACAGTTCCTCCGGGGCTTAGATAATTTGAAGCCAATGATGTTATCTGCTCTAACAGCTTTGTCTTATTGCCAATGTAGCGATACATGCCTATTGTTTCATTTCCCTCAGTGCGCCCAAATCGGGCAGCTCCGCCATCTCGTGCTTGATACGCTCGACCTCTTTTCTATCAAGGCCGTATGCTAGCGTAACAAGCAACTCAAGTTCCGCATCGATTGCCGCCGTGTAGTGAAGATTCAGTTTCCGAGCGCCGTCAGCAATTTGATGATGAAGTTCACTTTTGTTGTCAAATCTGATGATCGGTAGTTCCTGAAGAATCCGTTTTGTTAAGTAGGGGTGTGATTTCCACTCATTCTCACCATACAGCTTCATGTAGTAATAAAAAATAACCCTCGAGTTAAGCAGCGCATTGTAAAAGTACAATGCGTCCTCTCTCAACCCTTCGCCTGCGGTAAAGAAGTAGACAGCTTGATTTACCATCCTGCCGCTATCGTCAACAACGCTTTTAATTCCTAACCCAGTCTTTCTAACAAGAATCTTCATGGGCTTATAATCATCAAGGTCCTTGTAATTAATGCCCTCAACTCCAAGTTTCAAATACCGTTGGCATGACAACGAATATCGTCCAACAGATTCACCAACAAATATAGGAACAAAACCATCGGCGGGCCTGAACTGCATGACGGATTCAAGTTCCGAGCTCGACACTTCAACCTCGCGCCCGCAGCATTTACAACGCTTAAGAGCAAGGCCCGAAAATAACGCCGCGGTGTTTGCTCCACCACATTTCGGACAGTAAAAGACGGTTCCGCGCTTTGAGATTTCTACACCTCGATGGAAAGAAACGTCAAAAGACCATTTGCCTCCATGAGACCTAATTCTCTCAATAACCGCATGATCTTCACTTGCCACATCTATATCAAATAGGCAGTCTTCATTTCTTAGAAAATCCATCTGGCGTTTAACGCGATATTGTTCTTCAAAAACTGTCTCGAGCGTCTTGTCTCCACCTAAAACGGCCTTTCTATCCGATGTCGTAAGCCGGAAGCACTTTGTTAAACTGGCATCACTTGGTATACACTTGCGGACAACGACAACCGTTGTCGCACGATGAACCCCCTCGAAAAGTTTTTCTCCAAGACGCGCGATTACTTTTATCTCATATTTCGTAGCAATAAATCGACGTAAACCATAAGCTGTTGCCGAAAATAATGAATCGGGGAGAATAAAGGCAGCAAACCCATTCGCATGTAATATGGCCATGGAAAGCTCTACGAAGAGGGCGTAGCAATCATACTGTCCATCAACATTTTTATAGCCACGCAGCAGCAACTCATCACGATCGTAAATACGGTCGGAGCTCCAAGGTGGGTTAGCAATAATTGTGTCGACACGAGCCAAACGCTCCAGCCAATACGCTTTCGGATCCGTCTTTGCAGATGGACGCAGAAAATCTTTATAAATTATTTCCGAGCCTATTATTTCGGAATAAGTGCGTGAAATCTCTATGGCCTCAGGGTCAACGTCAACGCCATAAAGTAACGAATGCCGAACATCACCGCGTGCAACGGCATTAAGTAAAGAAGAGCCCCCGCATGCCGGGTCCAAGCAAACGCCAAAAGACGGCGTGCGGGCAGAAGCGCGCTCGACCTTTAGCAGCGAAACAACAAAGTCAGCCAGAGAATTCGTTGTGTATACAGAACCGTATTTCACGAGCTAAAGCCCCCAATAATAGACAAGGGATGAGCATCGTTTATTACTACAAACCGAATAGTCCCAGCAGCGGTTTTCAGTTATGGATTTAACCATATGACCCTCCAGTCGCACCTCTGGTAATTGGCAAAAGCTAAATATTAACACCAGAAACTGGCGCATAAATCAGTTACGCAACTAAGCAGAAAAAGTATAGTGAACATCGCTTATGCCCCATTCAAGTCGAGCCCTTCCGCCCAAACCGCTTGCTCTTCCAGCAATAAACGCCAATCGTTGATATTGATAATCTAAGCCCCTCCTCGATGGTCGCATTGTCTTTGCTCAAGACCTCTTATTGAACAGGGAGCTCGAATAGTTCCATAATGTAAAATTCAATATAAATTAATTATCTTTATTTGGTATTATCTCATAATTTAATAATTATTATCAAACATATATATCAGATTATGAAATATATGTTTGATGCATTATCATCGATTTATATCAATGCGCATTATTCCGTAGACACAGTCAGAGAAAGCCGACGACTATGAAAGACAATCTACAGGAGCTGAGAAAAGAGGCTGGATACAAGTCTGCGAAAAGCTTCGCCAAGGCCCTGAGCATTCCATTTACTACGTACGCACGATATGAAAGTCGGCCTGATAAAATTCCACTTGCTGCTGCATGGCGTCTTGCAGATGTATTTGACGTATCCATAGACATCATTGTTGGACGTACTGAACCAGACCCCGCGATCGCACCTGGAGCAATTCAATCTCGGTACGACAAGCTATTGCCCGAATTCAAACAATCGCTCAGCGATTACCTCGATTATTTACTAACGAAGAATTCGAAAGTGGCAAGCCACGCCTTCCGCCAGGAATCCCGCCGCATTGAAGCCATATGCGCAAGGCTGGACACCATCTTCTTGGCCGAACTCGAAAAACAAGATCCCGACTTTTTCATTCACGCAACAGCCAAGCAGCTTCGCGCCAGATTTAATGATTTCCTAGAGCAGCGTGTCGACCTGTGCCAAGCAATTGGGGCCGTAAACGCTATTGACGTTATCATGGCTGCATACGACCGCACGCGCGGACCATTTGATTTCAATGGAATTCCAGCCGACGTGGATGCTGACGTAGACGGCTGAAATTCCACATGCACCAGGTGCAACAAAGGCAGGCACTAGGCGACCGAATTGCAGAACGCATAAAAGACGGCGGGCGAATATTTCGCCGCACTCTAATATTTGCTGGAATTTTCCTCATTCCTCAATACCGACTTAGCTGGAAGGGCTAAGGCAATTATGTGAGAAACGCACTGAAAGCAGACGAGTTAAACCCTACCCTTTAAACACCATATAATTGTGATACTCAATAAACTCAGCTCGTGGGGCGAATCGCTTCGGAAGCGTTGTCGGCTCTCCGTTGTAGTGTCACAAATACTTGTCTTCAGGCGTCTCGTGTCCGACCACGCCGAACATTACTGCCTTCAGGTCCTTTTTAATGGTGAGTAGTCCCCCGATCGAACGCTTTGTCGTGTAGCGCATTTAGAAGCAAACCGTTGTCGGGCGCAGGTCCTTCCGTTTTTGAATCAGAGGCTGTCCAGGGCTTGATATGGCTGGCGACCAACAGCGCCTCGTTCGATAGCCCCGTCAAGCAACACCTTGAATTGTAATTGGTAAGCAAGGTATTTCGAAAGAACTCCTGGTTCACTCGCATCGAGACAATTGCTTCGCGCTCTTCGCCCTCTGGCAAATCAAAGCCAATCGCCTCTTTCAACTCATCGCTTAGCGCTTCTTCAAAATCAAAGCGATTAAGGAAAACCTCGGTCGCCTCCTCGACGAGTTCATCTCCAGCAAAGGAATACTTGGCCCAGACTAGCTTGTCCATTTTTGTTTGCATGGATCATTCCAACCTTGCCGCGAGCGCGTCGACGCTCATCGAAAGATGCGAGATTCCAGATTTTTAAGCAACTACGCCCGGCGTTCTGCCAATGGCCTTGGCTAACGCCTGGACATCCTCGCTTTTGTCATCAACCATTTTTGACGGCAGGGCGAGGTATAGGAACAGAACCGCAAGGGTTTCTTCCCTCGACCATTTGTCTCCACGGCCGGCCATGATTGCTCCTCGCCCGCGCACCGCTCACTCAATAGGTCCAGGATAATCATGCAGGAGACCGCACTCACCGCCTTTTCTCATTCGTCGGTGAATAGTTGAGACAACGGCACTTCCCCGCGCTTCTCACACCCGCGCCCAAGCTTCTTCCCAAGCTCCGCAGCACAGCGCTACTTTTCCTCGGCAAACAGGTCATCGATAGCCCTGTCGATCCGCGCGCAAGTCTGCCGATGCTCATCCTTCCAGGGCAGGTTGAGTCCCAGGCTCGCATCTCAAGAGCCGCCGAGCTTGGCGTTGATTACTTCCTCGGGATACAGCGCGTCGCGGCGAACACCTTCAATCGCCTCGTCCTCGTCCATATCACAGGCTGCATCGCCCCCCCTCGAGGCACTGGCGCAGCTCCTTTTGCTCGCGGATGCGATTCAGCACGCTGGCACACACCACGGCCAAAAAGCGCAATCTCGGGGGCTAGTCGGATACATCTGGGCCGCGATCCGGCACCGGCGGTAGTATCCGATTGTCACGCCACTTCTAGAATAAAACTAGATTGGCTATAATCAAAATATATTATCGTATATTTGAAAGAGGTATTCAGTGCTTGAACGGATCGGATCATCGGACGCTATTCGTTATATGGTGCAGGATTGCGGCATGACTCTGCAGGATGCATCCGTTAAAACCGGTAAGCAGAAGGGTAGCCTGTCTACTCGCCTGCATAACAACACGCGGTTCACCATCGATGAATTCGTCAAAATCTGCGATGCGTGCGGCTGGCAGCTCGTGCTTAAACGGGGTAGCAAGCAGTTCGACCTGCGCGGGATTGATGAGAACAAGCCGCGCGGCGATGCGAAGAAGTAGGGCCTGGCTATTCGCATGCCTCACCTGCGGTCCATCCATCAGGGTGCAATTGCCTATGGCCGCCGGACGGCTTTAGACATATACGAAATCGACTACGACCTTACCGTCGCCCATGATTTGTCTAGCCGCCGCCTGCGCCGCACGGTTGTCGATTCTCTGCTGTTTCGTTAGGGTTCCGAGGCGAGTCATAGGATGGTACGGCATCGGGTTCGGCATGATTTCGAGGAGTTCGGCCGTGCGGATATCAAGCGCCTCGGCGTATTCATCCAGAAAGTCCCATGCCTCGTCTACCGGCAGCATCGTGTCCCGCTTGGGGTTTTTCCAGTCCTTAACTGATCGGTTTGTAATACCCAATGCTGCCGCGATCTCGGACGTCGGTACTCCCAAGGCGTCCGCTTGCGCGGCAAATGCAGCCTTGAGATCGATATCGGGGGAAAAGTCCAGGTTCTGCTCGATCCACTCGCCGTCGCGGGATGCATAGACAGTAGAGCACTCTATACCCTTCGCGGCGAGTTGGTCGGCGGCAAGGCGGCTCGCGAGATTGTAAAGGCCTCCCGGTTCAGTATCGGGCAGATCTTCATCTCGGTACCAGCGAACGATATGCTGGCCGAACTTCTCGTAGGAATCGTTCGCGTCATTCAAGCATTGCAGTGTGAGGTCGCCGAGCTTTTCGATCTGGTCGCTTATCCAGTCGAAGGCATCCTTGACCGGCATACAGTCGAGCTCGGGGTCGAGCCATTTTCGGACGCTCGAGACGCGAATGCCGAGACCTCCTGCAAGATCTTCCGGCTTGAGCCATAGGTTATCGAGCTGGGCCTGCATCGAGCATTTGAGATCGAACATGGTCATTCCTTCCTGTAATCGTGCAATGCGTTCAAGAGTAATCCGTTGTCGGGCGCGAGGCGCTCCGTCATTGGGTCAGAGACTATACAGGACTTGATATGGCTAGCGACCAACAGCGCCTTGTTCGATAGTCCCGTCAAGCAACATCTTGAATCGTAATTGATGAGTCTTTCGCCCTTATGGGCTATGGTTGAAGCGTCTTTATGTGATTCAACGCACACAATAGCACGGTCCTATTTCGCTCAAAGCAATACCGGAACCACGCATATATTCCCAAGGCAACCAGGAATAGCACCATGAAAATCTCGGCTAAAGTTGGATTACTGGCTATCAGCGCAGACAAATATCCTCCAGCCATAAGAGAGGCAATGATGCCAATCAGGCTAAGGGCCCAGCTCGTATAATGCGTCTCAGCAACCGCCCGTTCGATTATTTTGCATTTCTTTTCCAGGCTAATGTCCCCATCAGCTCCAGCGAGAGAGAAGTCCATTCCTGAAATTAAATCGAGTAATTCAGCCTCGCTGTATCCGCTTTTCTTGAATCTTTTAATGAAGAAACCTCCTGGTCCAGGACCGTAGATAGGACGGTTTACACGAAACAGTTCCTTATAGGCGATTTCCATTGTTAACTCCTTAAAGTACGGGTGCTATTTACGCTATCGTTCTATCATTTCGTTCGGACAGTTTATTGCCGAGCCGCCACCGATCATTCACAGGAACCACTCTTGCAGTCAATCTCCGTCCAACCACTCCCCGCACCCCTCATACCCACGCCCAAGCTTCCTCCCAAGCTCCGCGGCATTGCGCTTCGTCTCCTCGGCAAACAGGTCATCGATTGCCCTGTCGATCCGTACGCAGGTCTCGAAATGCTCGTCCTTCCAGGGCAGATTGAGCCCCAGGCTCGTATCCCAGTAGCCGCCGAGCTTTGCGTTGATTACCTCCTCGGGATACAGCACGTCCTGGCGAACACCTTCGATCACCTCATCCTCGCCCATGTCACAGACTGCATCGTCCTTCTTGAGACACTTGCGCAGCTCCTTTTGCTCGCGGAAGCGATGCAGCGCGCTGGCGCACCCCACAGCCAAAAAGCGATAACGTTCGCATAGGTCCCATTCGCCGCCGAGCCATACGCGATAGCCCAGAACGACGCTTGTGGGCTCCTCGTTGAGCAGGAACAGGTCCCACGGATACACTTCAGCGCACGCGTCCTCTCCCAGCTTTTGCGCGCCACCGCGCGTAAAAGCGCACGGCTCTACGTCGTAATAGCCAAAGCCGTGGTCCGCATTGCGACGATTGATGACATGCTTGGGCAACAGGACGATCTTGTCGCTGGGCTCGGGATCTATCTTCCGCAGCTTTTTGATCTTGCGGCGGGCGCGCTTTAGGTCGCGCTCGTTATCGACACGGCCACGGTCATCCGGCTTGCCGCCGTATCGCAGGGCAACCTCGGGTGCCAGGATCTTTGTGTCAGCAGCGCACAGCAGGTCGCTCACGGTGGGCAGATCTTCCCACTCAATACCGTCGACATCCCAAATCCTACTCATGTTCAACCTCTTTCTGGCTGTTCAACTACGTGCTCATTCGCCCTGTTTAACGTGCTTGTAGAGCATATGCCCCGCTAGAGCGCCTTCTTACTCGGAGCAATCACCTCGTCCACCAGGCCCAGCTCCAGGGCGCGCTTGGCGTTGCACCAGCAGTCGCGCTCGGTGAGCTCGTGGAACTCCTGCGCGCTCAGGTTGCCATGCTCGGCCAGCAGCTCGTCCAGCTCGGCGCGCATGGCCGCTGTATGCTGGGCCACAATCTCGATATCGGTCTGCTGCGCCATGCCTGTGCCGCCCATCAGTTGGTGGATGAGCACCTGCGTGTGGCGGTACACCTGGCGGTGGTCGCCGCAGGCCAGGATCACCGCGGCCATCGAGGCCACGACGCCCTCGCCCACCGTGATCACGGGGCAGTCGAGCGACTGCATGGTGTCGATGAGCGCCAGCCCCGCCGTAACGCTGCCGCCCGGGCTGTTGATGATGAGGGTGATGGGCTCGGCCGCGCTTTGATGTTCCAGCACCAGCATGGACTTAATGAGGCCGTTGCAGGTTAGGTCGTTGACCTCGCCCTCCAGCAGCAGCACGCGACTGTTGAGCAGCTCGCTTGCCATATCTACGGCGGTAACGCGACCGTCCTTAGACTTCTTGATGATGCTGGGTTCACGATACATAACGGACATGGTTAATTCCTCTCTAGATGGAATCGATAAGGGAAACTGGCCGCACGGCACATGGCAAACAGAGGCCGTGCAGCCAAAATACAGGTCAGAATGCGCGAGGCTGCAAGGGTTAATCCCTCAGCCACTTGGCCGCGTTGGGATGGTCACCGCAGAAGTACTTCTTGGCGCGGAAGGGACGCATGCCGGTCACCTTGACCAGGCAATCGGTGCGAGGCATAAGCCCAACCTCGCCTGGGGTCATCACGCAACCGCGTACATCTACGGCAGTGCGCTCGGCGCCCACGTACTTGGTGCCCAAAACCGACTCGCCACACAGCTCGCTTATGTAGTTCTGCGTCGCGATGTT
Organism: uncultured Collinsella sp.; assembly: GCA_900552705.1. Classification (GTDB taxonomy): domain Bacteria; phylum Actinomycetota; class Coriobacteriia; order Coriobacteriales; family Coriobacteriaceae; genus Collinsella. Next base: position 43,044 of record USAX01000002.1, read on the forward strand.
GCTGCCGCCGCCCATGTAGACCAAGCTGTCGCAGTTATCGAGGATGGTATGAGCTGTGGTTTCGCCATACACACCATCGAGCTGGCTCAACGACTGCGCGCACATCAAAAAGCTCATGCCACGGCTGCGCACGGTCGCAATACTCCGCTCAAAATCGGGGATGCGGCCCACGTTGGGAAACTCATCCAGAATAAACTGCACGCGGCGCTGCAAATGCCCACTAGGGCTGGCGTCGGCGCGGCGCTGGGCCAGGTTAAACAGCTGCTTAAGGGCAACGTTGGCAAGCCATGCATTGGTCGAGTCGTTGTCGCTCACCTTAAGATCGATTACGCGCTTGCCCTCGTCGATACGGTCAAGACGCATTTCATCTTTCTCATAGACGCGCATGAGCTGGGGAGTCTTAAGCCGCGAGATGGTCGCATTGAGTGTGATCAGAATACTCTTAAGCGTCCTATCGGCTGCTCCGCGAAAATCGCGGTACTGCTCAACGCCATACAGGTCCGCGTTCGCCGACTCATACCTGCCAAGAAATTCCTTGGACTCCACCTGCCCCACAAGGTAGTCCAACGGAAATCGGCCCTCGCCATCTCCCGTGACCTTGATGAGCGCGGCCAGCTTAAAGACGTTGTTCATCTTAAGGTAGCGGCGCGGAGCCGTGGGATCCCCACCCGGCGCAAATGTGCCGGCAAGGCACTCCAAAAGGAACAGGATTCCAATAATCGCTCGGAGCAGCAGATCGCTCGCGTTGTCCCAAAACGGGTCGTTCCTAAAGCTGCGCCCATCAGGATCGACCCCCTCCATGATTGCCGCCACTGTGGTGGGGATATCCTCGACATCCATCACGTAACGCAGAGGGTCGTATCCGGCCGACCGCTCGGGATTAACAGTATCGAGAACCGTTACCTCGTAGCCGTCCTCTTCAAAGCCTTTCCCCGTACGGCGCAGCAGCTCACCCTTGGTGTCTGTGACCACATAACAGCATTCGTGGTGATTGAGCAGGTTGGGCAAAACGAAACTCGCCGTTTTGCCGCTGCCGGTTCCGCCAAAGACAAACACGTTGTTGGACACGCTCGTCTCCCAGTGCTTATCGCCCTCGTAAAAAGCAACCGTGGCACCGTGCGCCAAGATCACATCGCGCTGCTCATCGCCGGACGACAGCGCCTGCATTTCCTCCTTGGTCGCCCACTTCTTGGCTTGATACTCCGTTTGCTGTGCGGCCTCGTAGCCGTACATCTTAATGACCGACATGTCACGGCCCCTTTCTTGTCGATGGTTCTGCGTAGTTGCTAGGAAATACGGCCGATGTCTTCGCCCTCCTTGGGGCTTGTCGCGCATGGCAACTTGACCGCGCCGTCAATCAGTCGCTCGGCCTGCGCCACATAGCTCTCGCGCGCCACGGTTGAGACCGTCCCGTCGCGCAGATACGCAAGCAACGACTCGATCATCAGCTTGTCGAGCAGGTCGTATCCCTTGGCCTGAGCGTAGTTGAGGGTGTAGCGGTCCCGAAGCCTCTGTACCTTGGTTGCCAAATCGGTTTCCATCTTTTCCTCCCTGTAATAAAAGTTCTGCCGATTGTCCGAAAGCGCCTCAAACGGGCGTTTGACACATAGCTCGAAGTTGAAACGCGAACTCGCATCGAATACGCGTTGCTGAATCACGCGGTAACGTTCGAAAAACATGACGGCATCGTCTTCGTCCGCCGTAAATCCATTCGATCCATCGCGATGCACGTGGTCGCTGGGTCTTTTGTAGTCGATGCTTCGCACAAAGCGAGACGGAATGCGTCCCCCTTTTTCGGACGAGTACTTCATACCTGTCGAAACCTGCTCAAACATGAGCACGCCGCTCGATTTAAAGCGCGGATTGCTTCCGTGCCGAAACAGGCTAATTAAGATGGCCATGCAGCGCATACAGTTATCGCGCTGGGGAAAGTACAGCGACAGCAAAGCGAGCGCCGCCGCGGCCAAAAGCTCGCGAGCCTCGTGCACATCGTCTCGATACTGCTCGGGCACCAGCCCGGGAATATCGGGTGAATGCTATTCCAGTACGCCAACAAGCGCCTTAGCGAGGCGTTCAACGTTCTCCTCACCGCAGTACGGATACGGAAACGGCTTCTCTGCCTTCACGTTCTTTTCGCACATGCCACGGAGGTCTTCGTCGAGCGTGTTGAGGAATACCTCATAAATGTTGTCTTCGTTCTTCATGGATGCTTCTTCCTGTCCAGTTGCAAATGTTTGTCGGTAAGTTTGTTCTAAGTTTTAGAATGTTCTGAGGCATAGGTAGTAGTTATTGACCTAACCTGCTGCTTCGTAAGTGAAATTGCCCTGCTCGATAGCGCAGTTTGCCTAAAGGCTGTATAGCGGTTGTATCAAGCAGTTAATATTGAGTTGGTTTTGGATTGCTTCGAGGATAGCACAGTGCGCTGTTCTCGTCATTAGAAATTATCAAATTATTCTGCTAATATATAACCCACTAAGAAGAAAGGTCTCTATACATGCGTGAAACAACATCATTGCCACGTCTCACCGCCGCCGCCCTCTCACGCGCGCTTAACCTGGAACAAGGCAGTCGCCTGCTCACTGTCCGTCTGCCTGGCGCTGTGGATGCCGAAGATCTCGCTAAGTGCTTTACCCTAAACGGTAACGGCGTGCCCGATATTTGTGAGCTTGAACCCGGCAAGCAGAATGCAAGCGATGATGATGCAGCGCCGGTGTTTGTCGATGCATCAAACTACTACCGCGCAAATAAGCACGATATCGAAAAAGACAGTGCCGCGCTCATCGATTATTTGGAGCCTGGCTACCTTGATTTTTGCGACTGGGGTCCTTTTATTTGGTGCCTGTATGCTCTCGCCCTTTCGGGCCGCACTCGAGCAGCCGTGGTACTTCCCGCCGATTTACTTGATAAAGCTGAACAAGCACGCACGATTTTGATACGCGAAGGGCTCATCGAGAGCGTCGTTTATTTGCCACTTTCCGAGCCCAGGCCCTACATGACAAGCGCGCTCCTCATACTGTCTTCAGGAAATCGCAGCGTTGCATTTCGCAGCGCAATTGAGCCCGGACCGCGTTTTCAATATGTGACTAAAACATCGTATTACTCTGATATCACCTTTTCTATCTCTCCTGACTGGGCCCGCATTGATACCAATACGCCAAGATCGACGCCAATCGAAACGTCCACTTTTGCCACGCGCGAGCTGCTCCAACACCACGCCGCTCTCTCAAAAGGCAAAATCAGCCTCATCGCCATCACCCGAAACTACAGCGCCACACTCGGTGACTCTTTTACGCGAGTCGCGCCATTCATGCCCCGCGAGAGCACGACATCGAACGACATTGACGCAGTCGAGGTGCGCCGAATCTCATCTCAAGATTTTCAGGACGGCAATCTTCTGCCCGTAGATGCTTCAGATAATCAAAATAGCTCGGATTCTAAATTCGTAAAGGTGGACCCCAGCGTTCTCGATCGTTATGAGCTCCGCGCTGGAGATATCGTCATGCCGCGCATGCTGGGTCGCTACGGCGCGTCCAACCTGCTCGTCGTCAGCTCCGATGACGCTAAGCAGCATCTGGTTGCTTCGCATAACACCACCGTCATTCGCCCGTCATTCCAAACGATGACCGAAGATGAACGCGTAGTGTTTTCGGAGATAATTGTTGGATACCTTACCGAAGGCCACGGGGCGCAGCTGATTCAAGCATTAACTGAAGCAGCCAGCATCCGCGCCATCCGTCCTAGCGACCTGTTTGAGATCGAAGTCCCGCCGGCGCTCGACCCGCGCACACGCGAGTATAGCGAATCCATCAACCGCTTTGCCGAGGTCGTAAGGACAAAGAAACAAGCCGAGGCCGCTGTCGCCCAAGCCCTGCGCGACCTCGAAGGCGCAAAAAAGGCCGTCACCCAGGTGGTCGACCAGACCTGCGAATAGCGCATAGGCAGTAGAAACGTCTTAAGCCGGCGACAGGAACTAATTCTGCCGCCGGCTTAACTATCTAGCCTATTCCCATCCCGTGGTCTGAGGATTCCATTTGCGCACATTCGCCGAATGATTAAAGCACGGTGTATACAACCGATTGACAACCTCTTCTGCCCCAGCAATGTTCCCCGCGAGATCAAGTACCCCCGCCTGCCTCGCCATCTTTACGTACTGTGCAGAACCATTTTGTTTCCACCAGAGAGGCGCCACGAACTCTTCCGGCATTGCCACTTTGCGGGCAGACGCTTCTTTCTCGACCCTCTCGACAAGCGTAGCCCCATCGACGAAGCAAGTTTTCGCGTACACCAAGATGTCGACTATATCCTTGATTCGCGATGAAGCACAGCCCTCATGCATCTCTATCATTGCGAGCAATTTATCTGCAAGGGCACTCTCCACTCGGCATACTCGATAGTCGCAGACTGGGAGCCCCTCGATATTCAGACGATCGATCGGCGCAAGAACCTCAGGCTCAAGTCCCCGCACTTCATCAATTACCAAGTCAATTGAAATTGGCTGTAGCTTCTTGGTTCCCATAAAGGGGGTGAACCACACCTTCGCACCGCACCGATACTCATCTTCTTCTTTGATCTGCTCTGCACGATCAAAGACAAACGAAACGAAATCCTCCAGATCAATCGAAGCCGCCCGCACCAGATCGGCAACAGCCTCTTCGAGGCTCTCCTCTTGAGCAACCAAGTCAATATCTCTTGTGACACGCGCATCGAGCGTTCGCGCCAGGACGCTTTGACCACCTTTAAGCACAAAACGGCAGTCAACTTCTGAAAAAACGCGACATAGGAAGCGATGAAAGTAGAAACCAACGATTGCCCGATTAGTATCCATTGGTGATTCTCTTGCGGCATTCCTAACAGCCATCTCCAATGCGGCAGGCGTTTTGTACTTCACCATGTCCTCCGTTTCGCATTACCCGTTCAGTACCATCAGCAAAGGCGCCATCAGCTCGCGTCGTTTGGCGGTTTTAGAGTTCTCTTCTACAAGATCCTTCAGCCGTTGTATATCGAGTCCACGTCCAAGCGCGTCGTGATAGGCATCGATAATTAATGAGGGGTCCTCGCAATCGAGGCAAAGATCGACAAGCGTGCGCTCGGGTTTAGTTACCGGCAGGCCGTCGAGCCAAACGATGTCCCGCTCAGCAATCTCGCGCTTTACAAAAGAAAGGGATTCGTTTCTTGTATTGATACGCATGGGCGCGGTCATCCTGTAGGGGGACAGATAGAAATCGCCCATTTGCTGCAGGTTCGCCGCTGTCGTACCGCTCACGGCGATGCCATCCCACTGACGTTTTCTCTCCCACGCGCAAAGGGAGGGATTGGTGAGCTTCCAAAAGGCGTTGAGTTCGTCGGTGTCTCGGCGCTGCGTTCCAGACATCCGGTAGGCGCCGTGGCATATCCGTTCAAGACGCCCTGCGCGGCATGAGTGCGCCAGCGCATCTCGAGAGATGTCCATGCGAGCCGCCTGGGCTGTGGTGAACACGCCCTCGCTCTCGGAAAGCTCGCTTATCGCCGCTATGTTGCTAAAGTACTTCATGCTGCAATTGTAGGATATTTTCATACTTTTGCAACGTGATTTTTGATCCATTAGATCCGTTTGCCTTGTTTACCCCATTTCTGACGCCGTTTTGCACCGGCACCCCATCCCCCGCTATTGAGGTCTAATACTTTTCCGCGAAGTGAACGGCTGTTTTTGGACCCCTGAAACATCCGCATTTTTCGGCGGCAAAATCGTGGGATTTCAGCATTGAAACCGCAGGAAGCGGCACCTCTAAAGTGTCGATGCTTCGGGGGTCCGTTTTCACTCATTCACTTCTCGGAAAAGTATTAGACCTCGCTATCAGCTATCCCAAAGATCAGACCGCCCCTCCTTCACGCCACGCAAAACCTGCCTTTTCTGCCCCTGCCCGCCTCCGCACCACCCAAAAACTCATCCAACATTAATCTTGGCTCAAGAATCGCTTAATCTATAACCTGCACTATAGAGTTCGACCAAGGGCGGGCGGCACCGCGCAACGCAGGCCGACGAACGCAACGCTCGCGCCCGGGCAGGTCGCCCGGCGTCGCGCCCATCGAACGAAAGGACAGGTCATGGACGACCTCGAAAAAGTTGAAACCATCCGCACCAAGTGCAACGCGAGTTACACCGATGCCAAGGCGGCGCTCGACGCTGCCGACGGCAACGTTTTGGATGCCATCATTTGGCTCGAGTCGCAGGGCAAGACCCAGACCACGTCGGCGCATGCCGCCACCGAGTCCGCGCCAGTCGATGAGCCCTCGGCCGAGATGGTCGCCGCGCAGGCAGCCTACGAAAAGTCGAGTGAAAAGACCGACTTCTCCAAGAAGATGGACAGCGTGTGGGAGTACCTCAAAAAGCTCTTCCGCCTGAGTCTGGACACCAAGTTTATCGCCACGCGCCGCGATGCGATCATCCTCAACATCCCCATCCTGATTCCCATCGTCGCGCTGTTTGCCTGGGGCGCCACGATATGGCTGATGCTGATTGGCCTGTTCTTTGGCATGCGCTACCGCATCGACAGCGACGGCGACGTGCCCGGCAGCATCAACAACCTTATGGATAGCGCTGCTAACGCCGCGGACGACATCAAGCAAAATCTCAACGACGACAAGTAATCGCAGACGGGGGCACGCATGGCACGAATCCTGATCGTAGAGGACGAGGAGAAAATCGCCCGCTTTGTGACACTCGAGCTGGAGCACGAGGGCTACCAGGTGGAGCACGCCGCCGACGGACGCACCGCCGTTGACCTGGCGTTGGAGCGCGACTACGATCTGATTCTGCTCGATGTACTGTTGCCGCAGCTCAACGGCATGGAGGTGCTGCGGCGCATACGCAAGCACAAGGATGCGCCAGTGATCATGGTCACCGCGCGCGATGCCGTGATGGACAAGGTTGCCGGGCTCGACGCCGGCGCCGACGATTACCTGACCAAGCCGTTTGCGATCGAGGAGCTGTTCGCACGGATCCGCGTGGCGCTGAAGCGCTCGGAAGCCGTGCGGGCGGCTTCGGGCGTTGGCGGCGGCGGGGCCGGGGCTGGCGTAGCGAGCGGCACGGCCGCCGGTATCGCCACAATGTCCCCGGCAACCGACACGGCCCAGACCGCTGCCGCGCCCTCCCCCGCTGCGCTCGCCGTGGGCTCGGTTGCGCTCGACCCCGACCGCCGCGAAGTCACGGTCGGCGGCTCGCCCATCGCGCTCACGGCCCGCGAGTTCGATGTCCTCGCCCTGCTTATGGCGCATGCCGAGACCGTACTCACGCGCGAGCGCATCGCGCACGAGGCGCTGGGCTACGACTACGTAGGCGACACCAACAACGTCGACGTGCACATCGCGCACCTGCGCGCCAAGATCGAGGACGCCGGCGGCGCCCGCATCATCCAGACCGTGCGCGGGGTGGGCTATGTCTGCCGTGCGTAACGCCGAGGTCAAGCGCGTCACCTCCATCGCCCGCGCCATCAACTGGAGCTATATGTGGCGCCGCTTGATGAGCCACATCTGGCTCGATCTGTTACTGTTGGTTATTGCGGCGGCGATCCTCGTCTATGGATACAACCAGACGCTGCCCAACGGCGCGTTTACCGCAGGATGGATCCCCAGCGCCACCGTTCGCGGCATGTCGCTGACGCCCGCGCGCGGCTGGGACCTGATAACGCTCACCTATACCGTCGAGCTTGCGCGTACCACCAAGACTTTCCCCCTCGCGCAGGACCTCGTCACGCTATGGCCTCTCTACCTTGTCGTTGTGGGTTGGCAGGTCATCAGCGTGCTCAACATGCTCGGCGGCGCCCGCCGCGTGCGCCGCACCATGGCGCCGCTCAACGATCTGGCCCTGCGCGTGGACGAACTCGGCCGCATGCAGCTCTCCGGCGGCAAGATGGAAACGCTGGAGCAGGCCATCGAGCGCGCAAGCGTCGACTCGCCGAGCGTCACCACCGGCGACGCCGACCTGGCAAGCATCGAGGTCGCGCTCAACCGCCTGCTGCGCCAGATGCAAGAGGCAAAGCTGCAGCAGATGCGCTTTGTCAACGATGCAAGCCACGAGCTACGAACGCCCATCGCGGTGATTCAGGGCTACGTGAACATGCTCGACCGCTGGGGCAAAGACGACCCGGACGTGCTGGCAGAATCCATCGCGTCCCTCAAGGCCGAAAGCGAGCACATGCAAGAGCTCGTGGAACAGCTGCTGTTTTTGGCACGCGGCGACGCCGGACGCACGGTCCTGCGGCGTGCGAATACCAACCTGGCCGCGCTGGTCGGCGAGGTATGCGAGGAGTCACAGATGATCGATGCCGCGCACACGTATCGACTGGCGTACGACGCTGCGCTTGTCAGCGACCCGCGCTGCGACGCGCCCGTTGACGTGGCGCTCGTGAAGCAGGCTCTGCGCGTGATCGTGCAAAACGCCGCCAAGTATTCGGACGCGGGCACGCCCATCTCGTTTGGCGTAGCGCCGGATGCGGGCGCAGGCACGATCGACATAAGTGTTGAGGACGAGGGTATCGGCATGAACCAGGAATCCGCAGCTCACGCGTTTGAACGGTTCTACCGCGCCGACAACGCACGCGATGCCGGCGCGCAGGGCTCGGGTCTGGGGCTTGCCATTGCCAAGTGGATCGTCGATAGCCATGGTGGTGTCATTGGCGTGACCTCAGTCGAGGGCGTCGGCAGCCGCTTTACGATTCGCCTGCCGCGGTAGGGGCGTCTCTCACGAATCGAAGGTGAATGCTTTTCCGCGAAGTGAACGACCTATTTTGGACCCCCGAAGCATCCACACTTTTTGACGCCAAAACTGCAGGAAAAACCTTACGAAACCGCAGGAAACGGTGCCTCCAAAGTGTCGATGCTCCAGAGGTCCGATTTCACTCGTTCACTTCACGGGAAACCATTCACCTTCGTTTTACGGCAGCCCGTCAGTCACCCTCTCGGCATTAAAAATGGGGTAAGGCCACGTAGCCTTACCCCATTTTTCGTTAGCTATGGCAGCTTGTACGCTACTCGCGGCACAGGTGCACGGCGAAACCGGCGAACTCACGCTTAAAGTACACGAGCTTGGTGCCGCCGTCGGGCAGTAACACGCGCGACTCCTCGTTGACCTCGAGCCCGCGCTCGGCAAACCACTTCTCGGCCGCATCGATGTCGTTGACGGCAAAGCCGATGTGGCCCTTGGTGCCACGACCGTTCTGCTTCATGATCTCGACCAGCGAATCGTTAAAGTACGAAACGGGGGTCTCGATGACGGGCAAGCCCATCATCGTCGAGAACAGCTCCGCGATCTCCAGGGCGTCTGCCGGGTCGGTGGCGTTAATGCCCACGTGGGCAACGCGCATGCCAAAGAGCTCGACCGGGTTGGCGTTCTGCTCACTCATACAGGCGGTGCCTACTGAGCCATGACGTCGAGAACGGCCTTCTCGGCAGCGACGCGGTTCATGCCGGTCATGAAGGGCACGCCACTCACGTACGGGCAGGTGAGGCCCTCGGGGGCAACGGTGGTGGCGATCAGCAGGTCAGCACCCTCGTCGCAAGCGTCCTTGGCCTCGGAGATGGCGCACTGCACGATCTCGTACTTGTCGGCATAACCGTTGGCGTCAAGCAGAGTGGCGACCTTCTGGGCAACGAGCGTGGAAGTGGCAGCGCCAGCACCGCAAGCCAAAACGATCTTCTTCATAGGTAATGTCTCCCTTCATGGTTTACTTTAGGTAAGTGTACCGCAGCGAGCGATGGCGCTCGGCCTCGATGCGCTTTTATGCCAGTTTGCTTGCGCGATGCGTATAATACATCTAGTACGTGTTGTCATACCGCTTGTTTTACGAGCGACTAAGGACCCTAATATGCCCGATTCCCGCACACTCTGGACCGCCGTCGTTATCATCTGTATCGCCGTGTCGGTGTTTTTTAGCATCAAAAAACGCACCACGTTTAAGCGCCTGCAGCAGTTGATGGCCGCCAAACAGTGGGACGAGTTCAATCGTTTGCTCGACGGCAAGCTCACCAGCATGCTGTACCCGCGCTACAACCGCGACTACCTGCGCCTGAACTCCTATCTGATGCGCGAGGACCACGAGCGCGCCAACGAGATGTTCGACCTGCTGCTGGGGCTCAACCTGCCCAAGATGCAGCGCGTCGACCTGGTGATCAAGGCCTTTAACTACTACGTTGGCCAGGAGGATCGCAAAAAGTCCAAGGAGCTGCTGCACGAGATCAAGGGCTTTGAGGGTGGTCAGGCCGAGGCGGTCGCGCACGAGTGCCAGCTGATGTACGACACGATGATCCTCAAGCGCCACAACGACATCCCCGAGCTGGAGCGCATGCTCAAGGATGCCGGTGACGACCCGGTCAAGCGCTGCCGCCTGGAGTACCTGTTGGCCCTGCAGTACCAGAACAAGGGCGACGAGGCCAAGTTCCAGGAGTTCCTGGAGAAGTCGGGCCAACACTCGATGGCCGTCAACGCGTAACGGACGGCTTGTGCTAGACTTCTAGTCTCACGGGGGCGTGGCGGAATTGGCATACGCAGGAGACTTAAAATCTCTCGCCGCAAGGATTGTGGGTTCGAGTCCCACCGCCCCTACCATTTGGCTTTTACGGGCCCGTGTCCCCTGGGGATGCGGGCTTGTTTCTTTTGGACGCCGGTGGGGCTCGAACCCGCGAGGGGGCGAGCGTCAAGCGGACGCGCAGCGTCCGCAGCGAGCCGGCGAGGACGCCGACAGGCGGCCGAAGCCGGTGCGTATTTGCGCAGCAAATACGCAGACGTCCCACCGCCCCTACCATTTGGCTTTTACGGGCCCGTGTCCCCTGGGGATGCGGGCCCGTTTCTTGTGGATGCCGGTGGACTTTAGAAGTTGCGGTGGAATAGTTCCTGTTTTGACTGGTTACCAGCCCATTTAAGAACTATTTCACCGCAACTTAGATTGGCATTCCCACATTTTTCGATGGAAGAACGTGGTTGTCTCGCACATTTTTCGATGGAAAAACGTGGTTGTCTCGCACATTTTCCAAGGGAAACGCGCATACGGCCTTATACTAGCCGAGAGGGTTGGGAGGCAATATGCAACGACAGCTTATGAGTGAACTTATCGCTTGGAAATCAAGGGCGAATCGCAAACCTCTCTTGCTTAAGGGAGCCCGCCAGACAGGAAAG
>USAX01000003.1 GCA_900552705.1 uncultured Collinsella sp.
GCCGAGTCTCCGGTGCCGATTGTCGCCGATATCCACTTTAACCATAAGCTCGCCATTGGTGCCGTTGAGGCCGGTGCCGCCAAGCTGCGCGTCAATCCCGGCAATATCGGCGATTGGGCCAAGGTTGACGCGGTGATCGATGCTGCGGGTGCCGCGGGCTGTGCGATTCGCATTGGCGTGAACGCGGGCTCGCTTGAGCAAGATATTGCCGAGCGCGACGACCTCACGCAGCCCGAAAAGCTCGTGATGTCGAGCGAGCGCTTCGTCAAGCACTTTGAGGATCGCGGCTTTACGAATATTGTGCTTTCGGCCAAGGCCCATAGCGTGCAAACGACGCTCGATACCTATCGAGCCCTGTCACGTGAGATTCCCCACGTTCCGCTTCACCTGGGCGTGACGGAGGCGGGGACCAAGCTTCAGGGCACCATCAAGAGCTCTGTAGGCTTGGGTATCTTGCTTTCCGAAGGCATTGGCGACACCATGCGTGTGTCGCTCACGGCCGATCCGGTTGAGGAGCCGCCGGTCGCCTGGGGAATTCTACAGTCGCTGGGCCTGCGTCGCCGTGGTCCCGAGATTGTCTCGTGCCCCACGTGCGCCCGCTGCCAGGTTAACCTCATTCCCATCGCCGAGGAGGTCACCGAGCGGCTTAAGAACTATTCCGCGCCGCTTTCGATTGCCGTCATGGGATGTGCCGTTAATGGCCCCGGTGAGGCTTCTGATGCCGACCTGGGCGTTGCTTGCGGACGTGGTCAGGCCTTGCTCTTTTCGCATGGCCAGATCATTGGTAAAGTAGCTGAGGACCAAATTGTCGATGCGCTTATGGCAGAGGTCGACAAGCTTATTGAGGAGAAATAAATGACCCGAGCAATGTATATGTCTAAGCTCTATGCGCCGACGCTTAAAGAGGATCCGGCGGACGCTGAGCTCGCCAGCCACCGCCTGCTGCTCCGTGCCGGCATGATCCGCAAGGAGGCCGCCGGTCTGTATTCCTACCTGCCGCTCGCATGGCGCTCGATTCGCAAGATTGAGAACATCGTGCGCGACGAGATGGACACCGCCGGCGCCCAGGAGCTTATGATGCCTATCATGGTCGATGCCGAGTTGTGGCGTGAGTCCGGCCGTATCGATGCCTATGGCAAGGAGCTTGTGCGCTTTGACGACCGTCATGGTCGCGAGTTCGTGCTGGGCCCCACCCACGAGGAGACTGTCACCGCCCTGGTGCGCAATGAGCTGCGCTCCTATAAGCAGCTGCCCGTCAACCTGTACCACATTCAGGACAAGTTCCGCGACGAGTTCCGCCCTCGCTTTGGTCTGATGCGCGGTCGCGAGTTCATCATGAAGGACGCCTACAGCTTCTCCGCCACGCAGGAGAGTCTGCAGGAGGAGTACGACAAGATGAAGCAGGCCTACGCCAACATCTGCGAGCGCTGCTACATCAAGGCTCTGCCCGTTGTCGCCGACTCCGGCGAGATCGGTGGCGATACCTCCGTCGAGTATATGGCTTTGGCCGACGCCGGCGAGGCTTCGCTGGTCTACTGCGACGATTGCGGCTTTGCTGCCGATGACGAGGCGGCAAGCACCAAGGTCGTCGTGACCGAGGGCCCCGGCGACGGTACGCTCACCAAGGTCGAGACTCCGGGCATGGGCACCATCGAGGCCGTTGCCAAGTTCTTTGGCTTCCCCGAGAACGGTACGCGAAAGTCGCTGGCGTTGATCGATGCCGAGGGCAAGCCAGTCGTGGCCATTGTCCCGGGCGACCACGAGCTCAATGACTGCAAGGCCGAGCACGTCTTTGGCAAGGGCTATCGCATGATGACCGACGAGGAGCTCCAGACCTACGGTCTGCACAAGGGCTTTATCGGACCGGTTAACCTGCCCGAGGGCATTCGTCTGGTCTGCGACGAGAGCCTGCACGAGTCCAAGCAGTGGGCCTGTGGCGCCAACGAGGTCGACTACCACTTTACCGGTGCCTGCCCCGAGCGCGACTTTACCGTCGATGAGTGGGCAGATCTGGTCACCGTCGTTGCCGGCGATCCCTGCCCGCACTGCGGCAAGCCGCTCTCTGCTGCCCGCGGCATCGAGGTCTCCCAGGTGTTCCAGCTGGGCACCAAGTATTCCGAGGCTATGGGTGCCACCTTTATGGACGAGGACGGCAAGGAGAAGCCGCTTATCATGGGCTGCTACGGCGTGGGCGTGTCCCGCTCGCTCGCTGCCGTCGTGGAGCAGCACAACGACGAGCACGGTATCGTCTGGCCGGTCTCCGTCGCCCCGTACGAGGTCGCGGTGATTCCTCTCGATCCCAAAAAGGAGGAGTGCGCTGCTGTCTGTGAACAGATCGTCGACGGTCTGTGCGCCGAGGGTATCGAGGTCGTCGTCGACGATCGCGATGAGCGTCCCGGCTTTAAATTTGCCGATAACGACCTCATGGGCTTCCCGTATCAGGTCGTTCTGGGTAAGCGTGGCCTCAAGAACGGTACCGTCGAGCTCAAGGACCGTGCCACGGGCGAGCGCGAGGACGTGGCGATTGACGAGGTCGTCGCCAAGGTTGCCGAGCTTGTTAAGGCGGCCCGCCGTTAATCGACGTTTCTGCTATTAGATGTAATTGCGGGACTGCTCCGTATCTCTCTTAGGAAGAGATGCGGAGCAGTCTATTTTGTTGCGTGAATAAACTCGATGGGTAAAGGAAAACCCCACAGCCCATATGAGCTGTGGGGTTTCTTGTGCCTCCGATGCGAAATAAATCGCTCAGATACTACTGATAATCGACGACGTCGATCCAGTTCTTAAGGAACTCATCGTTCACGTTGCGCTTACGAGCGAGCTCGGAAGCGGCGACGATGCTCGTCCACTGACGCACGACCTGCATGGGCATGTCGGCGCGGTCGCAGTAGAGCTCCAGGTAGGCCTCAGCCTGATCCTTGCTGTTGAGGGCAAAGAGCAGGTAGGTGGTGGCAACGTCGGCAGCAGGGGAGCCTTGGGTGGCGTGTGCCCAGTCGCACACATAGAGCTGGCCGTCGTCGCCGACGATGACGTTGGAGGGGTTGAAGTCGCCGTGGCAGACCTTGAACTCCTTGGTCATGCCGTCCAGACGCTCCTGAAGGTTGTAGCGCGTGGTGGCATTGAGCTGATCAAGGCTGTCGATCATGCGGGCGAACTTGTCGCGCTGACGGTTGAGCAGCGGGGAGGTGTAGCCGTGGATCTCGATCTGGAGGTCGACGAACATCTCGAGGTACTCACCAAAGCGCTGGGGCTCGGCAGTCATCTTCTCGGCAAGGGTGGTGCCCGGAACCTTCTCGGTCACGAGCGCCCAGCCGTTGGCGTTCTCGAGCTGGGAAACCTCGAGAGCCTTGGGGCTGCGGATGCCGCACTCATTGATGCGGGCAAGATTCAAAGCCTCGTTGAACACGTCGGAGACGGGCTTGGTCTCGTTAAAGACCTTGACGATCTTGTCGCCCAGGTCGTAAACGACCTTGTTGCCACGGCGGACGAGCTCGGTCTTGGAATCGGGTAGCAGCATGGTTGCATCCTTTCAACGATGCGATAGAAGCGACGGCGGGGGTGTGTGAAACACCCGTGCACCCCCGCCGTTAAAAACCGTGCTAAAACTAGCAGACGGCGTAGTCCTGAGGCTCGCGGCCGTAGTAGGCGTCCAGGTAGAGCTCCTTGATCTCGCTCATGAGCGGGTAGCGCGGGTTGGCGCCGGTGCACTGGTCGTTGAATGCCTGCTCGGTCATCTCGTCGAGGGTGTCGAGGAAGTACTGCTCGTCAACACCGTAGTCGGCGATGGTCTTCTTGACGCCGATGAAGTCCTTGAGCTCCTCGAGCTTCGTGATGAAGTTCTCGAAGACCTCCTTGTCGTCCTTGCCCTCGATGCCGCAGTACTTGGCCATCTCGGCGTAGTTGTGCAGCGCGTTGGGGTAAGGATACTGGGAGAAGGTACCCATCTTGACGGGAGCCTCGGCGGCGTTGTAGCGCATGACGCGGGTCAGGATGACGGCGTTGGCGAGGCCGTGGGGCAGGTGATGGAAGGCGCCGAGCTTGTGAGCCATGGAGTGGTTGAGGCCCAGGAAGGCGTTGGCGAAGGCCATACCGGCCATGCAAGAGGCGTTGTGCATCTCCTCGCGGGCATGCGGGTCCTTGGCGCCGTTCGTGAAGCTGGAGGGCAGGTTCTCGAAGACGAGCTTAGCAGCGCGCTCGGAGAGGCCCTTGGTGTAGTCGGAAGCCATGATGGAGACGTAGGACTCGATGGCGTGGGTCATGACGTCGATGCCGGAGGCAGCGGTCAGGCCGCGCGGGGCGGTCATGCAGTTGTCGGCGTCGACGATAGCCATGTTGGGGAGCAGCGCGTAGTCGGCGAGCGGCCACTTGATGCCAGTCTCCTTGTCGGTGATGATGGCGAACGGCGTGCACTCGGAGCCGGTACCCGAAGAGGTCGGGACGGCGACGAAGTAGGCCTTCTTGCCCATCTCGGGGAAAGTGAAGATACGCTTGCGGATGTCCATGAAGTCCATGGCCATGTCCTCAAACTTGCACTCGGGGTGCTCGTACATCATCCACATGATCTTGCCGGCGTCCATGGCGGAGCCACCGCCGACGGCGATGATCACGTCAGGCTCAAAGAGAGCCATCTGCTTGGCGCCGCGACGTGCGCACTGCAGCGACGGATCGGGCTCGACGTCGTAGAAGCAGTCGTGGGCGATGCCCATCTCGTCGAGCTTGGCCTCGATGGCGCGGGTGTTGCCATTCTTGAAGAGGAACTGGTCGGTGACGATGAAGGCGCGCTTCTTGCCCATGACGGTACCGAGCTCGTCGAGGGCGACGGGCGTGGAACCCTTCTTGAAGTAGACCTTCTCGGGAGCGCGGAACCACAGCATGTTCTCACGGCGCTCGGCCACAGTCTTAACGTTGATCAAGTGCTTCACCCCAACGTTCTCGGAGACGGAGTTGCCGCCCCAGGAGCCGCAGCCCAGGGTCAGAGACGGCTTCATGCCAAAGTTGTACAGGTCACCGATGCCGCCGTGCGAGGACGGGGTGTTGATGACGATGCGGCAGGCCTTCATGACGTGCTCGAACAGACTGATCTTCTCGGCCTGGGCGGGGTGCACGTACAGAGAGGCGGTGTGGCCCGGGCCACCGGCGAGCACCAGGTGCTCGGCCTTGTCGACGGCCTCCTGGAAGTCCTTGGCGTGATACATGGCCAGGACCGGGGAGAGCTTCTCGTGGGAGAACTCTTCCTTGGCGGGGTCGGTGGAGGTGACCTCGGCGATCAGGATCTTGGTCTTGGCGGGAACCTCGATGCCGGCGAGCTCGGCGATCTTGGCGGCAGCCATGCCGGGGATGCGGTGATCGAGGGCACCGTTCTTGAACATGGCGGCACGCAGGGCCTCCATCTCGGCACCCTGCTTGACGAAGTAGCAGCCGCGCTTCTGGAACTCGGCCTTAACCTGGTCATAGATGGTGTCGATGACGGTCACGGACTGCTCGGAAGCGCAGATCATGCCGTTGTCGAAGGTCTTGGAGTGGATGATGGAGTTGACGGCGAGCAGCACGTCGGCGGTGTCGTCGATGACGACCGGGGTGTTACCGGCGCCAACGCCCAGGGCGGGCTTGCCCGAGGAGTAGGCGGCCTTGACCATGCCCGGGCCACCGGTGGCGAGGATGATGTCGACGTCGCGCATGACCATGTTGGTCAGCTCGATGGAGGGGACATCGACCCAGCCGATGATGCCCTCGGGGGCACCGGCCTTGACGGCGGCGTCAAGCACGAGCTTGGCGGCGGCGATGGTGCACTTGGCGGCAGCCGGGTGCGGGGAGATGATGATGGCGTTGCGGGTCTTCAGGCTGATCAGCGTCTTGAAGATCGCAGTGGAGGTGGGGTTGGTCGTCGGGATGACGGCGCCCACGATACCGATGGGCTCGGCGATCTTGGTGATGCCATAAGCCTCGTCGCGCTCCAGGACACCACAGGTCTTGGTGTTCTTGTAAGCGTTGTAGATGTACTCTGCGGCGTAGTGGTTCTTGATGACCTTGTCCTCAAGAACGCCGCGGCCGGTCTCCTCGATGGCCATCTTCGCCAACGGGATACGAGCCTTGTTGGCGGCCATGGCGGCCTCATAGAAGATCTTGTCGACCTGCTCCTGCGTGTACGTAGCAAAAAGCGCCTGGGCCTCTCGCATCTGAGCGAGCTTAGCCTCAAGCGCCTCTACGTTGTCCACAATTGCGGGAGTAGTGTTTTCCGGTGACTTTTTCACCATTTGTGTCTCCTTGCGATCGGAGATTTACCCTACGCCTTGCATGATAGCAAGAAATTATTCGGCGAACGGTCAGATTCCTCTAAAAGGCACACTAAAACGCTTCAATAAACTGAAGCGTTTTAACCATTTAACTAAAAGCCGAACGTCTTCTCCGGGCGAATTCCTAGTTTCCCCATGGCTATGGTGTGGAGTTTGTTCACTGTTTGTTCATTACACTCATTGGGGACAGACTTATATGTGTGCTTTCACTCATTTGGGACAGACATCGATTTGTCATTTTGTCGTTTTGGGCATGTTTTTGTCGTTCATTGTATATAAATAGGTCACAGGCTCAGCATTTCGCGTTCCTTCTCTCCTTTTAGGTGTTGCCTGTACGGCTTTGAAAGGAGAGACCATGCCCCGATGCGCCCGCGAAATTTCGCTCACCGGCTATTACCACGTCTTTGACCGTGGCAACTCCAAACAGATCATTTTTGAAGATGACTCTGACCGATATCGTTTCTTATCGGACATCTCGGACAGGTTTGCTTGCCATGACGTGGCGGTGTTGGCCTGGTGCCTTATGGACAACCACTTCCATTTGATGGTTGATGACCCATTTGACAACCTTTCAAAGGCAATGCAGTGCGCGCTGACGGCCTATGCCAAGTATTTCAATGGGAAAACCGGAAGAACGGGCCACCTGTTTGATAATCGCTATTCGCGGGTCGCGGTCGAGTCGGACACGCAGGCGGTGCAGTTGCTCGATTATATCCATCTCAATCCCGTGAAAGGTGCGCTCGACTCGCTTGATGCCTACCGCTGGTCAAGCTACAAGGCATACCAGCTGGGATACGATCCCTTTGATATCTGCGATGCGGCCCCCATGCTCGATATTGTCGGGGGTTCCCGTCGCTATTGCGAGCATCTTAAGGAAGTTGCCGAGCGGATCTGGTCAGTTGAGATTCTTCCGCGTCGACGGATTCCAGACGAGGATGCCCTTACCGTCGCACACGAGGCCCTGCCGAGCATTGATCCTGCGCTGCTCAAGGCCCTGCCACGCCCCGAACGCGATGCCTGTCTGCTAAGGCTCAGGCGGGCCCATCTCACGGTCAAGCAAATTGCCCGTATCACCGGTATCGGCGCTACAAGCGTAACCAAGGCCACCACAGGCTGGAACGAGGCGGCCTGAGGTATGGATTGGGGCCGATCGATGCACTGTGAGCTTAGGAAAGCATTCATCTAAGTCTGTCCCCAATGCGTGAAAACACTCATGTAAGTCTGTCCCCAATGAGTGAAAAAGGGCGCCCTCCGTGGGGGAGGACGCCTTTGGTAAGTTCTATATGAACGCGAGGTCTTTGACCCGGAGAGTCCGAGGTACTTGTTGGTAAGACCTTATTTAGGAGCGCGCAACCTTGCCGGACTTGAGGCAGGTGGAGCAAACGTTCATCTTGCGACGGTGACCATCGACGACGACGTAAACGCGCTGGATGTTGGGGCGGAACTTACGGTTGGTGACGCGGTGAGAGTGGCTGATGGAGCGACCGGCAACGGGGTGCTTACCGCAAACTTCGCAAACTTTGGACATAACTGACCCTCCTTGGGCGACAAACGAACATGTCGCGTTAACAAACAAGCCTGAACTATAGCACAGAAGCAGCTCCCTGTGCGTAATCTACACAGAGATATTCCTCTTTTGGCGATAGTGCTCACGCCACGGCCCTGGACGTAGATCCGATTTGCGTGCAGCAGAGGGGATTATGCCAGCTCGTGCGTGCGTTTTCAAGCTCGTCCCACAAATATATATAGGTTTATGGAGCGCCTGCGCACGTTTACGGATTGTTCTGTATTTATGCTCGCAATTAAGCTCGAGGTTGGCTACACTATCCCTTGACCATTAAAGGGGTACGAGATACCCACATGGAATTACATAGCTGCCAAAGAGCAGCCCTTCCTGTGGGTGTCTGGTCCGCTTTAAGCGGTCGGGCATCTATTTTTTTGACTGTGTCAGCAGTCAAGACATGTGAGGAAGGAGATCGATGGGCACGACTTCCCCCAAGGCGGTCATCATGGACGAGACCGCCGTCAATCGAGCGATGACCCGCATCGCGCACGAGATTCTCGAGCGCAACGAGGGCTGTGAAGACCTCGCTCTGGTCGGCATCGTCACGCGCGGCGACCTTCTGGCAAAGAAGCTCGCCGAGGAGATCAAGGAGATCGAGGGCGTCGACGTTCCGCTCGGCAGCCTGGACATCAGCTTCTACCGCGATGACTATGCGACCAATTTCGCTCCCGCGATCCACGCTACCAACATTCCCTTCAGCGTCGACGGCAAGCGCGTCGTGCTGGTGGACGACATCCTGTATACGGGCCGTACTATCCGCGCCGCTCTGGATGCCGTCATGGACTTGGGCCGTCCGAGCCGCATCGAGCTGGCAGTTCTCGTTGACCGCGGTCACCGTGAGCTCCCCATCTCGCCGGACTTTGTCGGCAAGAACGTTCCCTCGTCGCATGAGGAGAACGTGCACCTATATATGAAGGAAGTCGACGGCCACACCGCCGTCGAGATTAACGACGTCGCGCCGGGTTCCCACGTGGGCTCCGCGCCGCTGGGAGGTGAGTAGTACCGTGGCGTTCAACCATAAGCACCTGATCGACATTACCGAGTACTCCGAAGAGGACATCAAGCTCATCCTCGAGACCGCCAAGGCGTTCTCTGAGGTCAACGAGCGTGCGATCAAGAAGGTCCCCACGCTCAAGGGCAAGACCATCGTCAACATGTTCAACGAGCCCTCGACGCGCACCCGCAGCTCCTTCGAGCTCGCCGAGAAGCGCCTTTCGGCCGACAGCCTCAACTTTGGCGGCTCCTCGACCTCCACGGTCAAGGGCGAGAGCCTCGTCGACACCGTCGAGACCCTCAACGCCTACAAGATTGATTGCATCGTCGTTCGCGATAAGCACGCCGGTGCTCCCTACATCGTCACGCAGAACTCGCCCGCGAGCGTCATCTGCGCCGGCGACGGCAAGCACAACCACCCCACGCAGGCCCTGCTCGACCTGTACACCATCTGGGAGCACAAGGGTGACTTCCACGGTCTGAAGGTCGCCGTCGTCGGCGATATCGCGCACTCCCGCGTGTGCGGCTCGCTGATCCCCGCCCTTAAGATCATGGGCTGCGAGACCTACGCTGTCGCCCCCGGCACGCTGCTGCCGCCGGCGCCCGAGGTTCTGGGTTGCGACCACGTGACGAGCGACCTCGATTCCGTCCTGCCCGAGCTGGACGTCGTCTACATGTTGCGCGTGCAGCAGGAGCGCCTCGAGGGCGCACCGTTCCCCACGATTCGTGAGTACCACAAGCTCTTCGGTCTGACCAAGGACCGCGAGAAGCTCATGAAGCCCGATGCGATTATCTGCCACCCGGGCCCCATCAACCGCGGCGTTGAGTTCGACTCCTATATGGCCGACCACCCGCAACGCTCCGTCATCCTGGAGCAGGTCTACGCCGGTATCTGCGTGCGTATGGCTATCCTGTATCTGCTGCTTGGAGGTGCCGATAATGGCCTTGCTTCTTAAGAATGCCCACGTCGTCGATCCGTCCGTCGAGCTTGACGGTGTCGTCGACGTCCTGATCGACGGTGACAAGATCGCCGAGGTCGGCGAGAACCTCGCCGCCGAGGGAGCCGAGGTCCGCGACCTTTCCGGCAAGTATCTCGTCCCCGGCCTGGTGGATATGCACGTGCATCTGCGCGAGCCTGGCTACGAGGTCAAAGAGGACATCGAGAGCGGCACCCGCGCTGCTGCCAAGGGCGGCTTCACCGGCGTGTGCGCCATGCCCAACACCGATCCCGTCACCGATAACGGCACCGTCGTGGAGTTCGTCAAGTCCCGCGCTGCCGAGGTCGGCCACTGCCGCGTCTATCCGTCGGGCGCCATGACCCGCGGTCTTAAGGGCGAGGCCATGTCCGAGATGGGCGATATGGTCGCCCACGGCGCCGTCGCCTTCACCGACGATGGTCGCGGCGTGCAGGGCGCGGGCATGCTCCGTCGCTGCATGGACTACGGCAAGATGTTCGGCAAGGTCTTTATGAGCCACTGCCAGGACGAGGATCTGGTCGGCCACGGCCAGATCAACGAGGGCAAGGTCTCGACCCGTCTGGCCCTCGAGGGTTGGCCGGCCGCCGGCGAGGAGCTTCAGATTGCCCGCGACATCGAGATTGCCAAGCTGACCGGTGCCAAGCTGCACATCCAGCACATCTCCACCGCTCATGGCCTGGAGCTCGTGCGTGCCGGTAAGGCTGCCGGTGTCCAGGTGACCTGCGAGGCCACCCCGCACCACATGTTCCTGACCGAGAACGACCTGGACGAGACCTACAACACCTCGCTCAAGGTCAATCCGCCGCTGCGCACTGACGAGGATGCCGAGGCCATCCGTCAGGGTGTCATCGACGGTACCGTCGACGCTATCGTTACCGACCACGCTCCCCACACCCCGTGGGAGAAGGCCCGCGAGTTCGAGCTCGCGCCCTTTGGAATGATTGGCCTCGAGACTTCGCTGTCGCTCGTGCTCACTGAGCTGGTCAACACGGGCAAGATGAGCGTGAGCCGCATGGTCGAGCTCATGGCCATCAAGCCGCGTGAGATTCTGGGCCTCGATCAGGTTCAGGTCAAGGCGGGCTCTGTCGCCGACCTGACCGTGTTCGACCCCTCCGCAACCTGGACGGTTGGCGAGGACGGTTACGAGTCGCGCGCCGAGAACTCCGGTTTTGCCGGCCGCACGCTCACCGGTCGTGCCACCGATGTATTTGTCGGCGGTAAACAGACGCTTGCCGACGGCTGCATCTGCTAGCATAGCCTTATCGCTTTTGTGCGCGGCGCCCTTGCGGTGCCGCGCTTTCTGTTCGTTTAGACCATGCAACCGCATGGGGGATTGGAGCGTCTATGCCCACACCTTCCACTGCACGCATGCACGACTTCGAGGTCGTCTCGAACCGGGAGATCGCCGACGGCATCTTCTCGCTCGTTATCTCGGCCCCCAAGCTTGCAAGTGCGCTCAAGCCCGGTCAGTTTGTGAACATCGCCGTCCCCGGCGATGCGTCTTCTCTGCTTCGTGTGCCCTTGAGTTTCTACCGCGCCGACGCCGAGGCCGGCACCGTCGAGCTGTGGTACGCCGTCGTGGGCGACGATACCCGCCGTTTGTCCCAGATGGGCCCTGGCTCCACCTCTAACCTGTTGGGCCCCGGTGGCCGTGGCTGGATGGTACCCGAGGGCACCAGGAAGGCACTGCTCGTCGCCGGTGGCATCGGCGTTCCGCCTGTGCTGTGTCTTGCCGGCATGCTTGCCGAGCAGGGTGTTGATGTGGACGTGTGCCTGGGCTTTGGCACCGCTTCCAAGGCTGTGGGTGTCGATGAGTTCCGTGCGCTGGGCGCCACGGTTAACGTGTGCACCGACGACGGTTCGCTCGGCACGCACGGTTTTTGCACCGATCCGGCAGCCGAGCTGCTTGGAGAGGGCGGCTACGACTACGTCGCCAGCTGCGGCCCCGCCGTCATGATGAAGAAGGTCGCCGCCGCTGCCGCCGAGGCCGGTGTGTACTGCGAGGTGTCGCTCGAACGCATGATGAGCTGTGGCTTTGGCGCCTGCAACACCTGCAATGTCGAGACGGTCGACGGTATGAAGGGTGCTTGTATGTGCGGCCCCGTGTTCGATGCTTCCAAGGTGGTGGTCTTCTAGTGGGTACCGTGAACATGGCCGTCGATTTCGGCGGCGTCAAGATGCAGAACCCCATTAACACCGCAGCCGGTACCTTTGGCTACGGTTGGCAGTTCCAGAACTTCTTTGATGTTTCCCAGCTGGGCGCCATCACCACCAAGGGTTGCGCTGCCGAGCCCTGGCCCGGCAATCCCGCGCCCCGCATGGCCGAGATTCCCGGCGGTATGATCAACTCCGTGGGTCTTCAGAACCCCGGCGTGGCCGCCTTTGCCCGCGAGTCCGGTCCGTGGCTCGAACAGCTGTCCAAGGACGGCTGCCAGGTCATCTGTCAGGTTGCCGGTCACTCCGTTGACGAGTTTGTCCGCGCACTCGAGATGTATGTCGAGCTGTGCCCCTGGGCTGCCGGCTACGAGATCAACGTGAGCTGCCCTAATATCGCCGCCGGCGGTGCCGCCATGGGCTCCACGCCCGAGGGCGCCTCTTCCGTTATGGCTGCTTGCCGCAAGGTGACCGATAAGCCGCTGTTCGTGAAGATGGCGCCGGTCAACGTCGCCGAGATCGCCAAGGCCCTCGAGGCTGCCGGCGCCGACGGCCTTTCGGTCATCAACTCCATCCAGGGCATGGCCATCGACGTCCATACCCGCAAGTCCCGCGTGGCCAAGCCCAAGGGCGGCCTTTCGGGCCCGCTGTGCCACCACATCGCCGTGCGCATGGTCTGGGAGGTTGCCCAGGCCGTCGATATCCCCATCAACGGTGTCGGCGGTGTCATGACTGGCGAGGATGCGGCTGAGTTTATCCTGGCCGGCGCCACCTGCGTGTCGGTCGGCATGGCCAACTTCGTCGATCCGTGCGCTTCGCTTAAGATCGCGCATGAGCTCGAGGCCTGGGCCGAGTCCCAGGGCGTAAAGGACATCAACGAGCTGGTGGGTGCTTTCGAATGCTAGAGAATGATGCCCGCGACCGTGTTATCGTCGCCCTCGACTGCGACCGTGAGCGCGCGCTCGAGCTCGCCCACGAGCTTTCGGGCCATGCCGCCTGGCTCAAGGTCGGCATGACGCTCTATTACGCTGAGGGTCCCCAGATCGTCAAGACCTTTAAGGACCTTGGCTTTAAGGTCTTCCTCGACCTTAAGTTCCATGACATTCCGCATCAGGTGCGCGGCGCTGCCCGCTCGGCCTCGCTTGCCGGTGCCGACCTGCTTTCGGTCCACGGCCTGGGCTCGGGTGCTATGCTCGCTGCCTGCCGCGAGGGTGCCGAGGAGGCGCGTGAGGACCGCGCCAAACTCGTCGCCATCACCGTGCTCACGAGCATGAATCAGGATGCCTTGAGCGAGATCGGCGTCGAGTCTCCCGTGGCCGAGGAGGCCGCCCGCTTGGCAAAGCTTGCTCAGGCCAATGGCATCGATGGCATCGTGTGCTCACCGATGGAGGCTCACGACATGCGTGAGCTGCTGGGTCCTGATGCCCTGATCGTGACTCCGGGTGTGCGTCCGGTGGGTGCCGCCCTTGGTGACCAGTCCCGCGTGGCGACGCCTTCCCAGGCTATCGAGCGTGGCGCAAGCCACATTGTGGTGGGCCGTCCCATCACCGGTGCCGACGATCCGGTTGCCGCCTTTGACGCCATCGTCGCCGAGCTGGTCGAAAACGTTGCGTAAAAGATTCCCCTAAGTCACCACTTTTGGGTCTCATTAGCACAAAATAGCCCCTGTGCCTGCGTAAACTTTCCCATCCTTTGTGTGGAATCGCAGGTCAGGGGCTTAACTTTGGGCGCAGTATATTGCACTTTTTGCGGGTATCGTCTAACCTATGGAGCCGCGATTAGGCATTTTGTACGTTCTACGTGCTAAAATGCCAATTATTGAATCAGATATAACCCAACTATTTGGAGGTACGAATGGCACTCCCTCAGCTTACCGACGAGCAGCGCAAGCAGGCTCTTGAGAAGGCTGCTGCCGCACGTCACGCCCGCGCTGAGCTTCGCGAGCAGATCAAGAAGGGCGAGAAGTCCCTCGAGTCCGTGCTCAACTCCGATGACCCCATCGCTTCCCGCATGAAGGTTTCCACCCTCATCGAGTCTCTCCCCGGTTATGGCAAGGCCAAGGCCGCCAAGATCATGGAGGAGCTCGGTATCTCCGCTACTCGTCGCGTCCAGGGCCTCGGTGTCCGTCAGCGCGAGCAGCTCCTCGAGCAGCTGACCAAATAAGTGAGCGCTCAGGATTCCAAGCTCTTTGTGATTTCTGGACCGTCAGGCGCAGGCAAGGGTACGCTCGTCACTCGTGTGCGCGAGCGCCGCTCGAACCTGGGTCTGACGGTTTCGGCTACCACGCGAGCACCACGCAAAGGTGAGGTCGACGGTGTCAACTACTTTTTTCTGACGCGCGAGGAGTTCGACCGCCGCGTGGCAAACGGTGAGTTTGTTGAGTGGGCCGAGGTCCACGGTAACTGCTACGGCACGTTGGTGAGCGAGGTCACATCCAAGCTCGCCTCGGGCTCGTCTCTGATTTTGGAGATCGATGTCCAGGGCGCCCTGCAGGTGAAGGAGCGTTTCCCCGAGGCCGTGCTGATCTTTATCAAGCCGCCTTCGCTTGAGGTGCTCCGCGAGCGTCTAGTCGGTCGCGGTACCGAGACGCCCGAGACGATTGAGCTGCGTATGGCAAACGCCGCCGATGAGCTTGCCCTTGCCGACCGCTACGACGACGTCGTGGTGAATGACGATCTCGACCGCGCGACCGATGAGCTCGTTCGCGTTCTCGATATGCATGAAAGGATCTGAGGTCCGTGTCCGTTGTAAAGCCTTGCATTGACGATCTTCTGGAGAAGACCGATCACAACCGCTTCCTGCTCGCTTCGCTTGCCTCCAAGCGCGCCTGCGACATCAATAGCATGCTGCGTGGCCAGCACAACCGCGTGCTTGCCGTCCAGGATGTTGATGACATCACCATCGGGCTTTCCGGTGCCGATACCATCTCGATGGCTATGGACGAGATTGTCGACGGCGACATCTCTTACGACGAGGCCCGTTACGAGAAGGCGCTCGGCCACAAGGTTGCTGAAGCCTAAATGGCGGCTCGCGTCTGCCTAGTCCACTATCACGAGGTTGGGCTGAAGGGCAAGAACCGCGCACATTTTGAGCATATCCTCATGGATAACATCAAGGCGGCCTTGGCCGCCTTTTCCGTGAACGCCGTGTCTCGAATTTCCGGTTATATCCTCGTGACCTTTAACGAGCATCAGGCCGACGAGGCGGCGCGTGTCATCCGCACCGTCCCCGGCGTTGCCCGTGTGTCTTTGGCGTATCACACCAACCGCGACCCGCAGGAGTACTGCGCCGCCGCTGTGAAGGCGCTGCGCGAGTTTGGTTCCTTCGATTCGTTTAAGGTGCACGCCAAGCGCTCCAATACTGACTATGAGCTCACCTCGATCGATATCAATCGACAGGTTGGCGAGGTGCTGTGTGAGGCGTTTCCCGATAAAAAGGTCCAGATGCACGACCCCGACGCGATGGTGCACGTTCTGGTGGTTCAGGGTAGTGTCTACGTGTATGCGCGCTCCCAGCGCGGCGTTGGCGGCCTTCCGGTGGGTTCTGCCGGCAAGGTCGTGACGCTGCTGTCGTCGGGTATCGATTCTCCGGTGGCGACCTGGATGCTCGCGCGTCGCGGCGCGGTGTGCGTGCCGGTGCATTTCTCCGGTCGTCCGCAGACGCCCGACACGAGTGAATACCTGGTGCAGGACATCATCCGTGCGCTTGAGCCGGGTGTCCAGATCGGCCGCCTGTACGTGGTGCCGTTTGGCGACTGCCAGCGTGAGATTTCGGTCACCTGTCCCAGCAACCTGCGCGTTATCATGTATCGCCGCGTTATGTATTCGGTTGCTGAGCGCATTGCACACATCGAGGGTGCCAGGGCCATCGTTACGGGCGAATCGCTTGGGCAGGTTGCCTCCCAAACGCTTGAGAACATCATGGCCGTCAACGAAGCCGTGAAGATTCCCGTGTTCCGTCCTCTCATCGGTTCGGACAAGCAGGAGATCATCGTGCGCGCCGAGGAGATCGGTACCTTCGATATCTCGACTGAGGCCGCTCCCGACTGCTGTACGCTGTTTATGCCGCGTCGTCCCGAGACGCACGCTAAACTCGATGCCGTGCATGAGGCCTGGGAACTGTTTGATCATGAGGAGATGATTGAGCGCCTGCTCAAGCAGACAGAGTACATCGACTTCGAGAGCAACACATATAAGGCCCCTAAGACCTTAAAACGCAAACATTCGGAGCTTGCTCCGCGTGAGATTTACCAAGATTACGAGTAAATTTGTGCATAGACCGACGATGCGCCTGCATCGTCGGTCTTTTGCCATCTGGGCATTTTGCGGCTAAGTGTTCATTTGCTGACGTGTGCCTGAATAAATGGACAGATTTGTGCAAGGTTTTGGTCAGCTTTTGGTTTGACCGCAAAAACCGGTTTTGGGGCGTGGCTGTTGCGGAGCTCCTTTCCTGACACGATGGTGTTGGGAGGTTTTGCTATGGCGCAGCGCGAACAACACGAACGAGTCAAAAAGATGGACCGTTGGGCGGGCAAACTGCTCGGTCATAAGACAGTGGTGATGGCGATACTGGTCGTCATTGCGATGGCGAGTGGACTGGCAATGGCGAACCTTGGCGGCGGTGCCGGCGGTGTGTCGTTTGAGCGCACTGATGGTTCGGGCACGTTAGTGGAGCCGGGATCCGGCGATGCTTCGAGTGGAAAGACATCTGAAGGCTCTTCGCCTAAGGCGTCTGCCGCGGCAGAGGTCTATGTCGATGTTGATGGCGCCGTGGTGTCACCCGGTGTATATCGCCTCAAAGACGGGGCGCGGGTGGCTCAGGCGATTGATGCCGCCGGCGGGCTGGCGCCCGAAGCAGACGTTACGGGGCTTAATCGTGCATCCAAGGTCACTGATGGACAAAAAATTCACGTTCCAACGGTAGGGGAGCAGCAGGCGTCCATTGCGGAAGCCGGTGTTGATGGTGGGACTTCCGCATCGTCGGGCGTTAGTGGCGCAACAGGCCTAGTAAACATCAATACGGCAAGCGCAGAAGAGCTGCAGACGCTTTCGGGCATCGGCCCCTCCATGGCCCAGTCGATTATCGATGAGCGGACAAAGAACGGTGCTTTCGCCTCGGTTGACGATCTGATGCGTGTGTCGGGAATCGGCGAGAAGAAGCTTGCCAAAATCAAAGATTGCATCTGCGTATGAGCGCGACCGAGCGCGAGCACGTGATGCCTCCGCGACCCCTGATTCCGTGGACGATGGCCCTGTGTGCCGGCATGTGCGTGAGCTGCGCCTTGGTGCTCAGCATAGCCGCTGATGCGCTGCTGAGGGAGCGGGCGACGGCGGTCGGGCCGCTATGGGCCATTCCCGTTGCGGCAGCGGTTTTCGTTGTGCTGGCTCACTCTTGTGCGAGGCTTGCCCCTTTGAAGCGGTGGCTGTATGCCGCGTCCGTCGGTCTCATAGCGGGTGCGGTCGTTTCGGCGTGGTGGGCCGTGGGTGCGCTCAACGCCTCGAAGACGCTCGACGGTCGAGCGGCAAGCAGTCTCGAGTTTGTCGTGCAGGGTGACCCATCCATAAATGACGACGTGTATTCCTATACCTGCGAGGCACGCTCGGACGGTAAGAACTTGGCAACGGTTCGCCTATCGTGTGATCGTGAGCTCAAGGTCGGGGCGCACGTGCGTGTTATCGGTCGCGTTTCACGTTTTGAGAACGATGCATATGGACGATCGCGCGTGCTCCGAGGCGAGGTGCGCAAGGTTAAAGCCGTTCGGATTGTGTCGGTCGATGAGGGTTCTCCGAGGCCGCTGCATCGGCTGCGAAATGGGCTGCTTGCGTCCATCGCGCCTGCGACCGACCCGGCGCGTGCGCTCATAGCCGGTGTCGTCTGCGGTCGTTCGGCCGAGCTGCGCGCCCAGCCGGCGGGCGACTGGTTTTCGGTGACGGGAACGGCGCATCTTATCGCAGTCTCGGGCAGCCATTTGGCTATCGTGGGGTTTGTAATCGAGGGCGTATTGCAAAAGACTCGGTGCTCACGTGGTCTTCAGCGGGCGATATTGGCGATAACGCTTGTGGGCTACGCTGCCTTTACGGGCGCGTCTCCCTCGGCCGTGCGCGCGTGCTGCATGGTGTTCGTGACGCTTGTCGTAAACGGCGCGGGGCGTCGTCGGCACGGCCTTTCGGCACTCTTCGTAACCATGTCCATCTTTGTGCTACTGCGGCCGACGGTGCTGTTCGAGATGGGCTTTCAGCTTTCATGCGCCAGCGTCTTAGCCATTCTGTGCTTTTGTCCCTATGCGACCTACGCGTTGGGTGAGCTAGGTGTGCCATCGGGCGTTGCCAGCGTGCTTTCCGTCACGCTGTGCTCGCAACTGGCGACACTTCCCATTGCCATTCCTGCCTTCGGTACATTCTCGCTCATTGCTCCGTTTGCAAATGCGGTCATCGGTCCGGTGGTGAGCGTTCTGCTCGCTGTGTCGATCGCGCTGGCTCCCTTTTCGCTCGTGGGACCGTTGCGGACTTGGGCGCTCGTTGTGCCCATGATTGCCGCCCGTTGCGCGCTGTTCTTCGAGCAGCTGTTTGCCGCCGTGCCGGGTGCATACGTGAGCGTGCCGCCCGATAGCATGTGGATTTACCTAGTGCCGTGTTTTCTGGCGGTTCTGCTGGTCTGGTGGCCGCGTCCCCGTGCACGTCCTATGGCGGTGGGGCTTGCATGCCTGATGCTCTTGGCTGCGATTCCGTACGTCTATTGGGATCGATTCGCTCCGCCTTCGGTGACGGTGCTCGATGTGGGCCAGGCCGATGCGATTCTTATCCGCCAAGGCGGCGCAGTAGCTCTCGTCGACTGCGGGCTCGACGAGCGTGTGGTTGCGGCGTTGGTTCGCAATAACGTGCACCATATCGATGCCGTCTTTGTGACGCATTGGGATGAGGACCACTGGGGTGGTTTGCCTGCCGTGCTCGAACAGTTTTCGGTCGGAACGATTGCCGTGGCGGCGGATGCGCTGGAGGATGCTCCTGCCGAGGTATTGAACCGACCTGGCGTGGAGTATCGGCAGGTGCGCCGTGGGGATACGGTCGACATCGGCTCATTTTGCGCTCGCGTGATGTGGCCATTCGAGTTCGTGGATGGCGAGGGAAATGAGGACTCGCTTGTCCTTCTGCTCTCTTATGTTCAGGAAGGCAAGGGCCTGCGAATACTTCTCACCGGTGATGCCGAGCTCGACCAAGAGCGGGAATTCGTGCAGGAGGTGGGGGATATCGATGTCCTTAAACTTGGGCATCACGGCTCCAAGGTTTCAGTCGATGGCGAGTTGCTGGACGTCCTGAAGCCCGAGCTTTCCCTCGCAAGCGCCGGTGAGGGGAATCGATACGGCCATCCGTCCGATGCCTGCATCGATGCCGTTAAGGAAGCGGGTGGTGTGTTCGCGTGTACCATCGAACACGGCGACATTACCGTCACACCGACTGCGAATGGCTTTGCGATGCGATGCCAGCTACCGTGACGACGTCGTTGGCGTGTGGTGGGCCCCTGGGCTAGAATGGCACGGAACGAATACGAAGGCCTGCGGGAGGGGAGCGCAATGTCCGAAACCGGTTTGCTGCCGGCATATCTGATCGTCGGTACCGACGGAGTTAAGCGCGACCACGCCGTCTCGCGTATGAAAGCGCGTCTGGAAAAATCGGGTATGGTCGAGTTCAACCTCGACGAGCGAGACATGACCAAGGACCCCGATATCGAGTCCATTATCGGATCGCTTAACACCTTTCCGATGGGCAGCGAGTTTCGTCTGGTAATCCTCGATGGCTGCTCAAAGCTCGCCAAGGCGGTCTCGGAGCCGCTCGTTGGGTATCTGACGAGTCCCAGCCCAACAACGGTCTGCCTCATCATCGCTGACTCACTTGCCAAGAATACGCGCCTGTATAAGGCAATCGCCAAGATCGACAAGAAGGCTATCGTCGATTGCTCGGGTACCAAGCGCTGGGAACTGCCGCGCCGTGTTCAGCAGATGGCGACGCAGCGCGGTAAGTCGATTTCGACGGCGGCCGCCGAGGAGCTCGTCTCGCGTTCGGGCGAAAACACGCGCATGCTCGATAACGACTTGGCTAAGCTTGCCCAGATGGTCGAGGCGCCCCAGATTGAACTTGCCGATGTTGAGCGCTGGATTGTACGTACGGCCGAGGTCCAACCCTGGGACTTCCTCAACGCCGTCTCGGCTCGCGATATGCGGCGTTCGCTTGAGCTCTTTAAGCTCCTGCCCTCCAAGAGCTACGTGTGGACTTACACATTGCTGTGCGGTCGCATCCGTGAGCTGATCGTCGCCAAGGCGCTTGATGCGCGCGGACAGGGTCGCGAGCTGGCCGCAACGCTCAAGCTCCAGTCCTGGCAGGTCAAGAATCACCTTACCTGGGCGCGTCGTTTTTCGATGACCGAGCTCGTCGCAGCGCTCGAGGGTGCCGTTGATGTGGAGCTCGCGCTCAAGGGTTCGGCCGATTCTCAGACGGCGCTTTTGCTCTGGATTACGAACATCTTGAGAAAATCGTGATGATACCTGCCTATTTGACAAATTCGTTCTATCCCTTTGAGAGGGAGCGTGCTATAGTAGGCGCTTGCATGACCTCACCGTGTCTCAGAGGTGTCATACATTTTTTGCAAGGAACTCGAAAGGAACTCCAGAAGTGGCAAACATCAAGTCTCAGAAGAAGCGTATCCGCACCAATGAGGCAGCTCGCATGCGTAACAAGGCTGTCAAGTCCGAGCTCAAGACGCTGACCAAGCACGTCCAGTCCGCCGTCGCCGAGGGCGACGCCGAGAAGGCCCAGGCTGCCCTCAAGACCGTCACGAAGCGTCTCGACATGGCTGCCGCCAAGCATGTTATCCACAAGAACCAGGCTTCCAACCGCAAGTCCGGTCTTGCCAAGCTCGTGAACAGCATCAACGCCTAAGTTGTAAATTTCACACCACACAGATTACGCGCATAAATGGAGCCTGTTTTATGGAACAGGCTCCATTTTTTGTACCGCTCGGGTAAGATAGTCCGCATGAATACTTCAATTGACATTTCCCACATCCGCAACTTCTCGATCGTTGCGCACATCGACCATGGCAAGTCCACGATCAGTGACCGCATCCTCGAGCTCACCCATACCGTCGACGAACGCGACATGGAGTCGCAGCTGCTCGACACCATGGATATCGAGCGCGAGCGCGGCATTACGATCAAGTCCAATGCCGTCCGCGTTTCCTATGACGCCGACGATGGTGAGACGTATCAGTTCAATCTGATCGATACGCCGGGCCACGTGGACTTTACCTATGAGGTCTCGCGCTCGCTGGCAGCCTGTGAGGGCGCGGTACTCGTTGTCGACGCCACGCAGGGCGTCGAGGCGCAGACCGTCTCCAACGCGACGCTCGCCATGAACGCCAATCTGGACATTGTGCCGGCCATCAACAAGATCGACCTGCCCTCGGCGCACCCCGACGAGGTTAAGACCGAGATCGAAGACGATCTGGCCATTCCCGCAGACGATGCCGTGTGCGTGTCGGGCAAGACCGGTGAGGGCATCCACGATCTGCTGGAGTCCATCGTCTTTTTGATCTCGCCTCCCAAGGGCGATGCAAATGCCCCTCTCAAGGCACTTATTCTGGATTCGTACTTCGATGAGTACCGCGGCGTCGTCGCCACGGTGCGCGTCTTTGATGGTTCCATCAAAAAGGGCGATACCCTGCGCATGATGCAGGCCAAGGGCGACTTTTTGGTCGACGGCGTGGGCGTCAAGCGTCCTGCCGAGACCCCGGTCGACGCGCTGACGGTCGGCGAGGTCGGATATGTGGTCACGGGCTTGAAGGATCCCGAGGCCGTTCGCGTGGGCGATACCCTTACGTGGGCTTCCAACCCCTGTCCCGAGCCTCTGCCGGGCTACCGCGAGGCCAAGCCCATGGTCTACACGGGCCTGTTCCCGATCGACAACAAGGACTACGAGAACCTGCGCGACGCGCTCGATAAGCTGCACGTCAACGATCCGTCGTTGGTGTGGGAGCCCGAGACGTCGGTGGCGCTCGGTTTCGGCTTCCGCGTGGGCTTCCTGGGCCTGCTGCATATGGAAGTCGTCAAGGAACGCCTGGAGCGCGAGTTCAACCTGGACCTCATTGCCACGAGTCCCTCGGTCGACTATCACGTCTACAAGACCGACGGCGAAATGATTGATGTCCGCAGTCCGCAGGACCTTCCCGAGGCCACGCGCATCGAACGTATCGAGGAACCCTACCTCAAGGCAAAGATCATCTGTCCGCCTGAGTACACGGGTGCCGTCATGCAGCTCGCCATCGAGCACCGCGGCGTCACAACCGACATGATCCACCTGACGAGCAAATCGGTCGAGATGCGCTTCGATATGCCGCTCGCCGAGCTCATCTTGGACTTCTTTGACCAGCTCAAGAGCCGTACCAAGGGCTATGCTTCGCTCGATTACGAGTTCAACGAGTATCGTCCCTCCGAGCTCGTCAAGCTCGACATCCTGCTTTCGGGCGACGAGGTGGACGCGCTGTCGTTTATCGTCCATAAGGACAAGGCATATGGCCTGGCCCGTGGCCTGTGCGACAAGCTCAAGGAGATCATCCCGCGTCAGCTGTTCGAGGTGCCCATCCAGGGTGCTATCGGCAACAAGATCATCGCCCGTTCCACCGTCAAGGCGCGTCGCAAGGACGTTCTTGCCAAGTGCTACGGCGGCGATATCTCGCGTAAGCGCAAGCTGCTCGAGAAGCAGAAAGAGGGCAAGAAGCGTATGAAGGCCATCGGATCGGTCGAGGTCCCGCAGGAGGCCTTTATGGCGATCCTCAAGGTGGACGAGTAGGTCTATGGCTCTTTCCGAATATAGTCTGCGGCTGCTGGGCGCCTATGCCGAGCAGCCGTTCCTTATGGCTCCCATGGCGGGCGTGACCGACCCTGCCTATCGCATCATGTGTCGCCGCCGCGGTGCCAACCTTGCCTACAGCGAGATGGTGAGCGTGGCAGGCCTTGCCTATGCCAGTAATAAGACGTGGCGCCTGGTGCTACCGGCCGACGAGGAGCAGCAGATTTGCGTGCAGCTCTTTGGCTCCAAGCCCGATCAGTTTGCGAGCGCCGTCGCCGCCGTCGAGGAGCGCGTTGGCGATCGCCTGTCGCTCATCGATATCAATATGGCATGTCCCGCCCGCAAGGTCGTTACCAAGGGCGAGGGTTCGGCGCTCATGCGCACGCCCGACCTGGCCGAGAAGATCGTCGAGGCCACGGTGGGCGCGGCGCACGTGCCCGTGACCGTCAAGATTCGCAAGGGCTTTTATGCCGAGGACCGCAATGCCGCGACATTTGCCCAGATGCTTGAGGGCGCAGGGGCTGCCGCAGTCGCCGTGCATGGTCGTTGCGCCACGCAGCTCTACACGGGCCAGGCCGATTGGTCGGTCGTCGATGAGGTTGCCGACGCTGTCGAGATTCCCGTGATTGGTTCGGGCGATGTGTTCTCGGCCGAGGACGCTGCTGAGCATCTGCACGGCTCGGGTGCCAGCGCGGTGTTTATCGCGCGCGGCATCTACGGCAATCCGTGGGTGTGCGGCGATGCTCGCGCCCTTGCGCTCGATGGCATGCCGGTTCCTTCTCGCTCCTCGGTCGAGCGCTTGGACGCTCTGCGTGAGCACCTAACGCTGACGCATGAGCTCTTGCCTCTCATGTCGCGCGCCCGCACGTACGCAAGCTGGTACTTAAAAGGCATGCCCCATGCCGCCGCCTGGCGCGCTCAGGTGGTGCGTTGCTCTACGTACGAGGAGTTCATGTCGCTGGTCGATGATATCGAGCGCGATGTGGTGGCCTGCGAGGCCGCGCTTGCCGCCGGTGAGTCGGTGCCCGCTCATCCGCTGGAGGCTTAAGGGTGGCCGTTACCGCGCTGTACGTGCACGTGCCGTTTTGCGCTCAAAAATGCCGCTATTGCGACTTTGACTCGCGCAGCTTTGCTCTGTGTGATTTGGATGCTGCGCTCGATTCCTATTTTGAGCAGCTGTATGCGCGCCTCGATTCCTTTGGCGACGCCGGGGCGCTTGCGCAGGTCCGCACGGTCTATATTGGCGGCGGCACGCCCTCACTGGCTGGGGAGCGCCTGGTGAAACTTGCCCGTCGTATCTCCATGTGGTGCAAGCCCGTTGAATTTACTTGCGAAGCCAATCCTGAGTCGCTGACCGTCGAGCTCGCCACCGCGCTTGCCGAGGCGGGTGTCACGCGCATCTCTCTGGGCGTGCAAACCCTCGACAATACCGAGCTGGCTGCTATTGGCCGCATTCACGATGCTAATCGGGCACTTGCGGCTATCGCGACGGTGAAGGAAGTTGGCCTCGATGTGTCGTGCGACCTGATGTGCGGCCTTCCCGGGCAGACGGCCGCAAGCTGGCGGAGCACGCTCGATGGCGTGCTGGCGGCGGCGCCGCATCATGTGTCGATCTACCCGCTCACGCTTGAGGAGGGGACGCCCCTTTATCGCATGGCGTGCCGTGACGAGTCGCTCGAGCCCGATGAGGATTATCAGGCTTCGTGCATGGACGCGGCGCGTGAGCGCCTGGGTGCGGCCGGCTATCATCCGTATGAGGTGGCGAGCTACGCGCTCGACGGCCATGAGTGCGCCCATAACATTGCCTACTGGACCGGACAGGGCTACCTGGGCCTGGGTCGTTCTGCCGCGGGCATGCTCGACGACGAGGATTTCGACCGTCTTGCAGGTTTGTTCCCCGGCGTGTCTGCTCGAGGCGACGCGTACCGTGTGCGTTTGGTTCAGCGCGACGATGACGCGACGTCGTTTGAGGCCGAATACCTGTCGCAGCGAGAGGCTGCGGCCGAAGACCTGATGCTCGCTTGTCGCATGACGCGCGGTATTGCGTCCGACCTGTTGGTTCGCGCGGCTCGTGTCATCCCGGCCGATGAGCTGACAGCCGCTTGTGATCGCGCGCTCGAATTGGGTCTTGCCACTTGGGTGCCCGAGACGCTCGGGGTCCATGAGGGACCCTTTACTTCGGCAGATGTCGTCGCGGGCCATGTTCGAGCTCGTTTAGCACCGACACACCTGGGCTGGCTCGATGGAAATGTTCTGTTCGAGCTGTTTTGGGATCTAGCTTAGGCCGCTCGGGTAGAATTACCGGAATATATACGCTGCTGTGAGCAGGAGGTTGCCGCGCATGGCGACGATGAACGAAAAAGATTACTACGAGATTCTAGGTGTCTCCAAGGACGCCACCTCGCGTGATATTCAAAAGGCCTTCCAGCAAAAGGCCCGTAAGCTCCATCCGGACGTCAACAAAGAGCCGGATGCCGAGGAAAAGTTTAAAGAGGTTTCCGAGGCCTACGCCGTGCTTTCGGATGAGCAAAAACGTGCGCGCTACGATGCCATGCGTTCTGGCAATCCCTTTGCCGGTGCCCCTACGGCTTCGCCCTATGGTGGCGGCTATGCCGGCAACACGGGCTATGGCAATCCCTTTGAGGGCGGCTTTCCTTTTGGCGGTGCCTGGGGCCAGCAGCGTCGCGGCCAGGCTGCCTACAATCCCGAGAACGGCGCCAACGTGGTCGTCGATATCAAACTGGACGCCAAGGAGGCCAAGGACGGTGCCCGCAAGACCGTCCGCTATACGCGCTTCGATACCTGTGGTCACTGCGGCGGCTCGGGTTCTGTCTCCTCCGAGCATGCCCATACCTGCCCGAGCTGCGGTGGCCGCGGGCACATCGACGTCGACTTGTCCTTCCTGTTTGGTGCGGGCACGTTCCAGTCGGTCTGCCCCGAGTGCGGCGGTTCCGGTAAGGTCGTGGCCGACCCCTGCCCCGATTGCGGTGGCAGCGGTCGTACTCGCGTAACCTCCGAGCAGACGATTGAGTTTCCTGCCGGCACGCACGATGGCGACGAGGTCCGCATTAGCGGCATGGGTCACGCCGGCACTAACGGTGCCGCTGGCGGTGATCTAGTCGGCCGTGCCCATGTCGAGTCCGAGCGCTTGGAAGGCAAAGCTCGTACCGGTTTTTACCTGATGGGCATCGTGGCGCCGTTTTTGGTACTCTCGGCCATCTCGGGCGTGTTCTCGGCCTTTGCCGTGATGTGCTTTATTCCGTTTACCATGGGCCTGTTCATGGTGCTTTCGGACGGCGTGCTTCATCGCAGCCTGCTGTGGTGGAAGCGCGGTGCGATGCAGTTTGCCAACGGTTTTGCCAATGGCTTCATGTTCGCGCTCGTGTCGGTTTGGTTCGCGAGCTGCTCGCAACGGGCCATGCTTTCGCCTTACGGAATGCAATAACATCAAACCCTCTGTTTGCGGTTGGCCCAGCTTGGGTATAGGACGCACTGTGACAATAATGAAAGTCGGAAGGATTCGGTCGTGTCGGAAAATAGGGATTACTACGAGGTACTTGGCGTCGACAAGGATGCCGACGCGCGGACGATTAAGCGCGCGTTTCTAAAGAAGGCCCGTACCGTACACCCGGACGTTTCGGACGACCCCGAGGCCGAGGCCAAGTTCAAGGAGCTCAACGAGGCCTATTCCGTTCTTTCCGATGAGCAGAAGCGTGCTAACTACGACCGTTACGGCACTGCCGACGGCCCTGGTGGTTCGGGCTACGTCGATATCAACGATATCTTTGGTGGTATGGGCATGGACGACTTGTTCTCGTCGTTTTTTGGCGGCGGTGCCGGCGGTGGCGCCCGCAGCCGTCGCGAGCGTCGTCACGGTCGTGACATGGCCATCTCGCTTTCGGTGACGCTCGAGGAGGCGGCGCTCGGCTGCAAAAAGACAATCAGCTATGACCGCTTTGCTCCTTGCGAGGACTGCAATGGCACCGGTAGGGCAGAGGGCGCACAGGAAAAGCAGTGCGGCCGCTGCCACGGCACGGGCTATGTCACGACGGTTCGGCGATCGTTTTTGGGCCAGGTTCAGTCTTCCTCGCCTTGCCCCGACTGCCATGGCGAGGGCACGGTTATCGACCATCCCTGCGAGACCTGCGATGGTCAGGGCCGCACGCCTTCGCATGAAAAGATTGACATCGATATTCCCGCCGGCGTTTCGACCGGTCGACAGCTGCGTGTGAGCGGCTTTGGCGAGGCCGGTCTTCGCGGCGAGCCTTCGGGCGACTTGATTGTCAACGTGCGCGTTGCCGACCATGAGCGCTTTAAGCGCAACGGTGACGACCTGTACCTGGTGAGCGATATCTCGATTGCGCAGGCTGCGCTCGGCTGCGAGATCGAGGTCGAGGGCATTATGCCCGACGAGGTCGTTAAGGTGTGCGTCCCCGCCGGCGCCCAGTACGGCGACACCGTGAGCGTCAATAATTACGGCATGCCGCGCATTGGCGGTGGCGGTTCGCGTGGCCGCTTGATCGTGCAACTGCGCGTGGTCGTTCCCACCAATCTTTCCAATAAGCAGCGCGAGCTGCTCCGTGCTTTTGCCGATGAGATGGGCGATGACGTCGCTTCCGGTAAGAAGTCGGTGACCGACCGTATCAAGAGTGCCCTCGACGATATCCTCGATTAAGGAGCCCGCGTGCTCGCACCCCATATTTCCGTCGTCAACCTCGGCTGCCGTGTCAACCGGGTTGAGTCTGACCGTATCACTGCCGATCTTATGCGCCTGGGTTTTGCTATGGTGGAGCCCCAGGATGCCGACCTGATCGTCATTAACACCTGTGCCGTTACGGGCGAGGCCGAGGCCAAGACCCGTAAGGCCGTTCGTCATGCGCTGGCCTATCCGGGCGAGCCTTACGTGGTCGTAACCGGCTGCGTCGTCAACCTGCATCCCGAGGAGCTGCTGGAGCTCTCCGATCGCGTGATCGCCGAGCCGTCCAAGATTGACGTCGCCGAGCGCGTCTGCGAGGTGCTGGGTGTTGAATCCGATAGCGTGCCCGCCTGTAGCGATGGCGACGTGGTCGATGCGCTCGGTCGCTCTCGCCTGGGCGTGAAGATTCAGGACGGCTGCAACCATCGCTGCACCTATTGCATTGTGTGGAAGGCACGCGGCCCCGAGCGCTCCGTGCCCGTCGAGTCCGTGCTCGAGCAAGTTCGCGAGGCCCAGGAGGCCGGCGTGCCCGAGGTGGTGCTGACC
The DNA here is from genome assembly GCA_900552705.1 of uncultured Collinsella sp. GTDB lineage: Bacteria > Actinomycetota > Coriobacteriia > Coriobacteriales > Coriobacteriaceae > Collinsella. The sequence continues at coordinate 28,065 of USAX01000003.1, forward strand.
GGTGTGAACCTGGGTGCCTACGATGGCAAGAGCGCGACCGACGAGCATGTCGAAATCGATGAGCTGCTCGAGGCCATCATGGAGCGCACGTCTATTCCGCATGTGCGCATTTCCTCGGTCGAGCCCATGGATATCTCTGAGCGCCTGCTTAAGGTTATGGCGCGCTATCCGCAGCGTATCGCCCCGTTTTTGCACCTGCCCGTGCAGTCCGGCTGCACGGCGACCTTGCATCGCATGGGTCGTCCCTATAGCGCCGAGGCGTTTGAGGATACGGTGCGCATGATTCGCGCCAACTTGCCTCAGGCGTCCCTTTCGTGCGACGTCATCGTCGGTTTTCCCGGTGAGACGGATGAGGAGTTCGAGGAGTCGCTGGCGCTATGCCGTCGCGTGGGCTTTTCGCGCATGCATGTGTTCCGCTACAGTAAGCGTCCCGGCACACTTGCCGCCGATATGCCCGACCAGGTACCGCCAGAGGTTATGGCTGAGCGCAGCCGCCGTATGCGGGCCGCGGCGCAGGAACTCGCCATCGCCGATGCTCGTCGTCGCGTGGGAACCGTTGAGCGCGCCGTGCTCGAGTATGGTGACAACCTGACGCTCGGCTCGTTCCATCATGCCCGTCTTGACGATACCTGTGGACTTACAGCCCCGTGCCTGCTCGATGTTGCTATCATCGAAGTCGATGATTCCGGCTTGGTCCATGCGCGCAGGGAGGTTCATGGAAGCCTCGAAGATTAGACTTACCGTTCCCGAGGGGATTGATCCCTCGCGCGTTTTGGGCGCCGGCGACGGCGTCCTTCGTGCGCTCGAGAGCTTGGTTCGCGCCCACGTGGTCGCCCGTGGCGACAGTATCGCCGTGAGCGGTGACCCGGATGAGGTCGAGCTCGTGGTGCGCTTTTTTGAGCATGCTTTTCGCGAGGCGGCTGCCGGACGCACGCTGTCTGCCGACGATGTCTCGCGTTGCTTGGCTGTCCTGCGCGATGGAGAGCATGATGCCTCGTCGCTGCGCGATGACGTGCTGCTGTCGTATCGCGGCCGCGTTATTCGTCCCAAGACGCTCGGCCAAAAACGCTATGTTGACGCCATCCGCTCGCATACCATCACGTTTGGCCTGGGTCCCGCCGGTACCGGTAAGACCTATCTGGCCATGGCGCTCGCCGTTGCCGCGCTCAAGCGTCACGAGGTGGGTCGCCTAATCTTGACGCGCCCGGTTGTCGAGGCGGGGGAGAACCTGGGCTTTTTGCCCGGTACCCTCGAGGAAAAGATCGATCCGTACATGCGTCCGCTCTACGACGCCCTTTTTGACATGATGGATCGCGAGCGCACCGATGAGCTTATGGAGCGCGGCGTGATCGAGATCGCCCCGCTTGCCTATATGCGCGGTCGTACGCTGAGTGATGCTTTCGTGGTGCTCGACGAGGCGCAAAATACCACGCCCGAGCAGATGAAGATGTTCCTGACACGCCTGGGATTCAACTCCAAGTTCGTGATTACCGGCGACCTCAGCCAGCGTGACCTGGTGGGTCGTCGTGGTGGCTTGGCGGATGTCGAGAAGATTTTAGGCCGTGTCGACGATGTGGCATTTTCTCACCTCGAGCGTGCCGACGTGGTGCGTCATGCCCTGGTGGGTCGTATCGTCGAGGCATATGATGCTTATGATGACGTGCGTGAGCAGCGTTCGCGCGACCGAAAGGAGTCCCGTTGAGTGTATTGATCAGCAACGATGCCGAGCTCGATACGCTGCTCGACGCGCAAGAGGTGGAGCACATCTGCGAGGTCGTGCTTGCCGCCGAGGGCGTTGAGCGTGAAGTTGAGATTTCTCTTTCGTATGTCGACGAGGACGAGATGCACGAGCTCAACCACGAGTGGCGCGGTATCGACCGCACCACCGATGTGCTCTCGTTTGAGTGCGATTCGGCCTTTGACGATGACATTCCCGCCGATGAGACGCTCGAGCTCGGCGATATTATCTTGGCCCCGCAGGTTATTGCCCGTCAGGCCCCCGGTTTTGGCAATAGTCCCGCTGATGAGTGCCGTCTGATGCTCGTACACGGAATGCTGCACCTGCTGGGCTATGACCACATCGAGGACGACGAGGCCGAGGTCATGGAGTCCCGCGAGGACGCCATCCTGCGCGATCTGGCGCTCGAGCGCGGCGAGGACCCCAAGCTAGTCCACGTCGGCCCCATCACCAACCATGCCCACGACTAGGAGCCGTCTATGATTCCCGGATCGAACAAGGACCATCCGTCCTTTTTAAAGTCGTTTTCTTACGCCATGGAGGGCTTCGTCACCGCCGTCAAGACCGAGCGCAACATTAAGGTCATGCTCGTGGCGGGCGTGTGCACCGTCATTGCCGGCTGCATCGTGGGGCTCGACATTGCCGAGTGGGCCACGATTATCATCTGTTGTGGCCTGGTGATTCACGGCGAGCTGTGCAACACCGCTATGGAGGCTATCGTCGACCTAGCGACCCAGGAGCTCCATCCGCTGGCCAAGCGTGCGAAGGACATCGCCGCCGCCTCTGTATACGTTCTTTCCATCACCGCCGCGATTGTGGGCGTGCTGGTATTTGCCCACGCGCTCGGCTTTATTTAGAAAGGGATTCCCATGTCCGACAATATGCAGTCTACCGATGAGATTTTGGACGACGAGTCCCCGGATGCTAAGGCGACCGAGGCCTATGAGGAAGTCGAGGAGTTCGACCCGTTTGAGGGCATGAGCGACGAGGAGCTCGACGCCCCGTGCGATGAGGACGACAGCCTCGCGGGCTTTGGCGACGTTGAGCCCGGTTTCCGCAGTGGCTTCGTGGCCTTGGTCGGCCGCCCCAACGCCGGTAAGTCAACGCTGCTCAACGCCTGCTATGGCAAAAAGGTCGCCATCACCTCGCCGGTGGCCCAGACGACCCGCCGCCGCATGCGCGCCGTCGTCAACCGCCCCGGCTACCAGCTGGTCTTTGTCGATACCCCGGGTATCCACAAGCCCAAGGACGGCCTGGGGTCCGAGCTCAACAAGAGCGCGCTGTTCGAGCTGAACGATGTCGATGTTGTCGCGTTTTTGATTGATGCCACCAAACCGATCGGCAGGGGAGACGCCTGGGTTGCCGAGCGTGTCAAGAATGCCCGTTCCAAGAAGGTCCTGGTGCTCACCAAGGCCGATGAAGCCGACCCCGCACAGGTCATGGAGCAGCTTAAGGCCGCCCACGAGCTTATGGAATATGACGACGAGATCGTGACGTCGTCGGTCAAGAACTTTAACGTCGATGCCTTCATCGAGACCGTTGCGCACTTTTTGCCCGAGGGTCCGCGTTGGTTCCCCGAGGACATGGGTACCGACGCTTCCGACGAGACGCTCGTTGCCGAGTTTGTGCGCGAAAAGGTCTTGCGCCGCACCCGTGATGAGATTCCGCACTCCGTTGGCGTTATTTGCGATGCGCTCGAGCAGACCAAGAAGGTGCTGCGTGTGCACGCCACCATTTATGTCGAGCGCGAGGGCCAAAAGGGCATCATCATCGGCAAGGGCGGCGAGATGATCAAGCATATCGGTATCGACGCCCGTCGCGATCTTGAGCGCATTTTTGGCACGCAGGTCTTTTTGGAGCTGGACGTGAAGGTCAAGGCCGGCTGGCGTGACGACGAGGCCCAGATTCGCCGCTTTGGCTACAACGCCGAGGACTAAGGACGCGCAGCGCGCATGGCAGGCTCCCGGACATATCGCACGAAGGTGCTCGTGCTCGACAAGACCAAGCTCAAAGAGACCGATCTGATTCTGACGATGCTTGACGAGCGGGGTCGTCAGGTTCGTGCCGTGGCAAAGGGGGCCCGCAAACCCGGTGGGCGCTTGGCGGCGCGCTGCGAATTATTCTGTACCGTCGATATGCTGCTCGCACATGGACGCTCGCTCGACGTTGTTTCTCAGGCCGAGCTTTTGGAAGCGCCGGTTGGCGCCGCGCCCGATTACGAGACGACCTGCGCCGCAAGCGCGATTGCCGAGGTCGCGCGCGTGTGCTCATTCGAGGACGCCGAGGACCCGTTTACCTTTGCCATCACGCAGCGGGCGCTCACGCTTGTCGGCTGTGGGCTCGACTCGGCACATATGGACCTGCTCGTGGCGGCCTTTGTCTTTAAACTTCTGTCGCACGTGGGCTATCGACCCGATTTTTCGGCCTGCGTGCTGTGCGGAGACCCCATGCTGTCGTACTTTTCGCCCCAGGCGGGCGGGCTCATGTGCGGTTCGTGCGCGTCGAGCGTTCCGGGTGCCGAGCTGGTTTCGACCGGTGAGGTCGAGTGGCTGCGCGCCCTCATGTCCATGACCTTCGATGCACTCATGGTCGAGCGAATCGACCCGCATACGGCGGCGTTCTTGCTCGGGCTTTCGCATGTGTGGGCTGCGACGCACACCGACCAGCGCCTCCGTGCGATGGAATTCATGTTGGGTCGGTGATGATGCGCATGGGCGGTCTGCTTGTGGTAACATACCGACCTGTTGGTACCTCGACCTTGGATGCTCGCTCCACCGACGGCTTCCCAGTCCGAGGCGAATAGTGTCGCCCGCGGGCGACAAGAAACGAAAGGTGAAACAATGACTGTTTCCAAAGAGCGCAAGGCTGAGCTGACTGCCCAGTTCGGTAACACCCCGGTCGACACCGGCAACCCCAAGGTTCAGGTCGCCATCCTGTCCGAGCGCATCAAGGAGCTGACCGAGCACATGAAGTCCCACCAGAAGGACTTCCACACCCGTCGTGGCCTGCTCATGCTCGTCGGCCGTCGTCGTCGTCTTCTCTCCTACATCAAGAAGAACGACATCGTCGAGTACCGTGAGCTCATCAAGGCTCTGGGCATCCGCGACAACATCCAGTAAGGATTTGTACATGCTAAGAGCGTCCTGCGCAGCGGGGCGCTCTTTTTGTGTAAGGGCGCGAACAATCACGCTCTGAAGCGTGGCGGGGGCAGGGGGCCCGCGTCACATGAGAAGCCCACAGGCAAGGGGCCTGTGGGGTAAAGGAGAACAATGACACTCGTATCCAAGACCTTTGAGCTGTACGGCAAGACCTACACCTTTGAGTCCGGCGAGCTTGCCAAGCAGGCCACCGGCGCCTGCCTGGTCAAGCAGGGCGACACCACGATGCTCGACACCGTGGTTGTCTCCAAGGAGCGCAAGAACTACGACTTCTTCCCGCTGACCGTCGACTTCAACGAGAAGATGTACGCAGCCGGCCGCATCCCGGGTGGTTACCTCAAGCGTGAGGGCCGTCCCAGCGAGAAGGCCACGCTCACCGCGCGCATGATTGACCGTCCGATTCGCCCGAGCTTCCCGGACGGCTTCCGCAACGAGGTGCACATTGTCGCCACCTCGCTCGTCGCCGACCAGGTCAACCCCTTCGACGTCATCAACGTCATGGGTGCCTCCCTGGCCATGACGCTCGGCGGCGTGCCCTTCGAGGGCCCGCTTGCCTGCGTGCGCATCGGCCGCAACGTGGAGACCGGCGAGTTTATCGTCAACCCCACCTATGAGGAGCGCGAGAACTCCGATCTGGACCTGGAGCTGGGTGGCTCCGCCGACTTCATCTCGATGGTCGAGGCCGGCGCCGAGGAGATCTCCGAGGACGACATGCTCGCCGCCATGAAGTTTGGCCAGGAGGCCCTTGCTGCCTTCTGCCAGGCTCAGGACGAGTTTGTCGCCGAGTGGGAGCAGGTCAACGGCGCCATCGTCAAGAAGGAGTACCCGCTCGACCAGCCCGTCGAGGAGGTCCAGGAGCGCATCTTCGCCCACTACGACGAGATGGCAGCCGCCCTTCGCGACGCCGACAAGCTCTCCCGTATCGGTAAGGTCGAGGCTCTGAAGGAGTCCATCCGTGCCGAGTTCACCGAGGAGGAGCAGTCCGCTTGGGAGCGCGAGATTCCCGTGGCGCTCAAGAAGCTCGAGAAGAAGGCTATGCGTACCATGGTCGTCGAGACCGGCGAGCGCGTCGACGGCCGTGCCGCCGATGAGATTCGCCCCATCATGGTGAAGGATAACTACCTGCCGCTCGTTCACGGCTCCGGTCTGTTCCAGCGTGGCCAGACCCAGGTGCTTTCCGTCCTGTCGCTCGGTATGCTCAACGAGGGCCAGCGTCTGGATACCATCGAGCCCACCGAGGGCAAGCGCTACATGCACCACTACAACTTCCCGCCGTTCTGCACCGGCGAGACCGGCCGCATGGGCAGCCCCAAGCGCCGCGAGATCGGCCACGGCAACCTGGCTGAGCGCGCTTTGCTTCCGGTGCTCCCCGACGAGAACGAGTTCCCCTACGCCATCCGCGTCGTCTCCGAGGTCATGGAGTCCAACGGCTCCTCTTCGATGGCTTCGACCTGCGGCTCCACGCTCGCCCTTATGGACGGCGGCGTGCCCATTAAGCGCCCGGTCTCCGGTATCGCCATGGGCCTGATCCAGGAGGAGGGCAAGACCGTGGTCCTGTCCGACATCCAGGGTCTCGAGGACTTCCTTGGCGACATGGACTTTAAGGTCACCGGCACCACCGAGGGCATTACCGCTCTGCAGATGGACAACAAGGCCACTGGTCTTACCTTTGACATCTTGGCCCGCGCCCTGCAGCAGGCCAAGGAGGGTCGCGCCTTCATCCTGCAGAAGATGCTCGATGTGATCCCCGAGCCGCGCCACACCACGCGCAGCACCGCTCCGCGTATCGTCTCCATCCAGGTTCCGACTGACAAGATTCGCGACGTCATCGGTTCCGGCGGTAAGGTCATCCGTGGCATCCAGGACGAGACCGGCGCTTCGGTCGACATCCAGGAGGACGGCACCGTCTTTGTCGGCGGCACCGGCGAGTCCGTCGATCAGGCTGTCGAGCGTATCAAGCTCATCATCAAGGTTCCCGAGCCGGGCGAGGAGTACACCGGTCGTGTGGTCTCCATCCAGCCCTTCGGCGCCTTCGTCAACCTGCTGCCCGGCAAGGACGGCCTGCTGCACATCTCCCGCGTCGCCAAGGGCCGCGTGGAGAAGGTCGAGGATGTCCTTAACGTGGGCGACGAGGTCAAGGTCGTCGTCATTGAGGTCGACGATCGCGGCAAGATCTCGCTCGATCGTCTTGACAAGCCCGAGGCTCCGGCTCGCGCCGAGGGTACCTCCGAGGGCGACGGCGAGCACTTCCAGCGTCGTGAGCGTCCGCGTCGCGAGCGCTCCGAGCGCAGCGACCGTCCGCGCCGTCCCGGCGACAACGGAGGCCGCAAGCCCCGCCGTCACCACGACGCCGAGTAACAGCCGTACATAAGCAGCACCGCAAGGGCGACTCCGGACAGGGGTCGCCCTTTTGCTTGCGCCCGGGAGGGCCGCATATGAAATTTCCTGCTCTACAGTCCTGCGCAAGACGGAAAGCACATTAAGTGCTTTCCTTTGCGTGCGGAACTCGCGATAAACTTCATATGCGCCCTCCCGGGCGCAAGCAAAAGGACTGGTTAGTGCCGCTCGCAATTTAGTTAGACAGTCTATTCAGTAGTCAGATTTCGGATTTGTAGATAGACGCTGCAGCATTTCCCCAGATAAAATCGACCAAAATAAACCTGTCCCTTATTGGCCGGTTTCCCGTGGGGCGGGCACTGATGAAGTTTATCGCGAGTTCCGCACGAACAGGAGGCCACTTAATGTGGCCTCCGTCGTGAGCAGGACTGTAGAGCAGGAAACTTCATCAGTGCCCGCCCCACGGGAAACCGGCGGGATAGACCAGTTCAGATGGGGCTTTGATGCATGGGTGGTCTGTTGTTGTGCAAATGGGTATCATACTGTAGTTATTGCATCGACTCTGCGATGCATGTTTGTACGTTCCCGACGGTCGGTTTGCCAGAAGCGCCCCGTCGGTTGTTCCAGACCCGTTTCGAAGAAAGGAAACCACACTAACCTATGGCAGCTAAAAAATCATCTCCCTTGAAGATCATCCCGCTCGGCGGCCTTGATGGCATCGGCAAGAACATGACGGTCTTCGAGTGCGGCGACGACATGGTGCTCGTCGACGCCGGTCTTATGTTCCCGGATGACTCCCAGCCCGGTATCGACCTGGTGCTTCCCGACTACACCTATGTTCTGGAGAACGAGGAGAAGCTCCGCGGTATCATCGTTACTCACGGCCACGAGGACCACACCGGTTCGCTTCCGTACCTGCTGCAGGACCTCAACAACAAGGTGCCCATCTTCTCGAGCAAGCTGACGCTCGGTTTTATCGAGGGCAAGCTTTCTGAGTTCCGCATCCGCGCACCCAAGTTCCGCGAGGTCAAGGGCGGCAGCCATGTCAACCTCGGCGGCATCTCGCTCGACTTCTTCTCGATGACGCACTCCATCCCCGGCGCTCTGGGCGTGTTCATCCGCACCAATCAGGGCACCGTTATGCACACCGGCGACTTTAAGCTCGACCAGACGCCCATCGATGGCGTCACGCCCGACTATGCCGCTATCAGCCGCTTTGCCAAGCAGGGCATCGACCTGCTGCTTTCCGACTCCACTAATGCCACGGTTCCCGGCTTTACCAAGTCCGAGGCCGAGGTTGGTCCCAACCTGCTGCACGCCATCAAGAACGCCCCGGGTCGCGTGTTCGTCGCATCGTTCTCGAGCCACATCCATCGTTTGCAGCAGATCTGCGATGCCGCCCGCAAGTGCGGCCGTAAGGTCGTTGTGACCGGTCGCTCCATGCTCACGAACACCCGCGTGGCGCGCGAGCTCGGTTATCTCAACATCGATGATGCCGATATCATCGATGCCTTCGATATTGATAACCTGCCTGACGACAAGATCGTCGTCATGTGCACTGGTTCGCAGGGCGAGCCGCTGTCGGCCCTGTCCCGCATGGCCAATGGCGAGCACAAGACGCTCTCCATCCACGAGGGCGATACCGTTATCCTTTCGGCAACTCCCGTTCCTGGCAACGAGAAGGCCGTCCAGCAGGTCGTCAACAGCCTGGCCAAGCTCGGCTGCGACGTGTGGGATAAGAACCGCGCTCTCGTCCACGTCTCGGGTCACGGTAGCCAGGAGGAGCTCAAGCTCCTGATGGCCATGGCCAAGCCCACGTACTTTATGCCGGTTCACGGTGAGGCCGTGCATCTGCGCGCCCATGCCCAGCTGGCCCGCAAGATGGGCATCAAGGACGATCATATCTTTATCCTCGATAACGGCGACACGCTCGAGATGCGCGGTGGTATCGTCAAGCGCGGTACGCCCGTCGAGTCCGGTGTCGTTTACGTCGACGGCCTGCGTATCGGCGATACCGACCCCATCGTCCTGCGCGATCGCCAGAAGCTCGCCAACGACGGTATGGTCACGGCCGTTGCCATCGTCTCCCTCAAACACAAGAAGATCGAGGCCATCGAGTTCTCGGGCCGCGGCGTCTCGTTTGCCATCGACGACCAGTTCTCCGAGGATGCCTCCGCGTCCATTATGAAGACGATCGAGAAGGGTAAGTTTAGCTTTACCAGCAGCGGTTCCGATGCCATTCGCAAGGCCGTGCGCGATTCGCTCTCTAACTTTATCTGGAGCCGTACGCGCACCCGTCCGATGATCATCCCGGTCGTCATGGAGGTTTAGTTTGGCGCGCGGATCTGCACAAAACGCCAAAGGCAATAAGGCCAATAACCAACCGGCATCTGCTAAGGGTGCCGGTTCCCATCTGCGTGCCAATAAGGGCCATGAGGCAGACTTCGACGATTTTGAGCCCTTGGTCGAGCCTTCGGCCAATCGCGATATCGCCGGCGTGGTCATTGCCGTTTTGGCGATCGCTTCCTTCATTGCCGTGATCTCACCGGCAACAGCGCCCGTGACGGCTGCTGTTGCCGGGTTCTATCACCTGGGCTTTGGCCTGGGCGCCTACGTGCTGCCGATCGTCATCTTGCTGTTTGCCGCCACGCTCTTTTTGGGTGAGGACTCGCCGCTCAACGTGCGCTCTGTTGCGGGCGGTGCCGTGGTCTTTATCGCCGTCGTCTCCATTCTTTCGCTGATGGTGCCGGGCACGAGCGATTCGTGCGACCTTATGTTTACGCCGCAGAACCTTTCCGTGTCGGGTGGCTACATTGGTGCGTTTATTGCGAGTGCGCTGCAGAATGCCCTGGGTAAGCCTGTCGCGATGGTGGTCCTGTTGGGTCTGGCCGTCGTTGGTTTTGTCATCATTGGCTTTTCGGTGGGCGGTGTGCTGCGCTCTGCCCGCGATCGTGCGGCAGATTTTGCCGAACGCCGTCGTGCCGATGTCAACGCCAGCCCGTGGGGTGACGACGAAGCCCTGTCGGTGCCCGGCGTTGCCCGTCCGCACCTGAGCATTCTTCGTCAAAAGGGCTCCGATGCTGCCGTGACCACGGTCATGGGCAACGATGTGGACCCGGTTTTGGACGATGACGACGAGGACGATGACCCATTTGTCGACGTATCCGAGTCGGTTGAAGCCGAGCGCGCCAAGACCACGCTGCTGCCGCGCCGCCATGCCAAGAAGGGCAAGGCTGCGCCCAAGCTCAACACAAGCGAGCCCGACCCTTCTTGGTCCGATAGCGAGATTGAGCTCACCGAGGGTGACGACGAGGACGACGAGGCTCCGCTCGAGACCGCCAAGACAACCTTGCTGCCGCGTCGCCACGCCAAGCGCGGGCAGGTCACTGGACAGCTTTCGATGGAGGACGATCCGGACAAGATCGACGAGTCCGAGCCGCCGTTTGCCGTGAATCCCGTCTCGGCCGCACCTCAGATTCCCGACTTCCTGAAGCATCCCAAGGTTGCCGATGCGCCTGCCACGAGTGCTGTCGAATCGGCTGCGGCTCGTGATGGGGGAGTGGACGACGGCGCCGCAGATAACGAGGGCGAAGAAGAGGACGGCCTCAAGCTTCCGCCGCTCGAAATCCTACATGCCAACCCGCAGTCGGCTTCTGCCGCGTCTTCGGATAAGGAGCTGGAGCAGACCGCTGAGTCACTGCAATCCACCTTGCTTGAGTTTGGCCGCAGTGCCCGCGTGGTCGGCTGGATCGCCGGCCCCACGGTGACGACCTTTAAGCTGCAACCTGGCGAGGGCGAGCGCGTGAGCAAGATTTCGAGCCTCGAGGACGATATTGCGCTTTCGCTCGCCGCCCAGTCGGTTCGTATCTTTGCCCCGATCCCCGGCACCTCGCTCGTGGGCATCGAGATTCCCAACCGCAAGCGCCAGAACGTCAATCTGGGCGACGTACTGCCCTATGTGAAGGGCGGTCCGCTCGAGCTTGCCATCGGCCGCGACGCCGAGGGCACGCCGGTCGTCGCCGACCTCGCCAAGATGCCTCACCTGTTGATCGCCGGTACGACCGGTTCTGGTAAGTCGGTGATGATCAATTCCATCATCACGACCTTGCTCATGCGCGCCCTTCCCGAGGACGTTCGCCTGATCATGGTCGACCCCAAGCGCGTCGAGCTTGCGGGCTATAACGGTCTGCCGCATCTCTATGTGCCCGTGGTGACCGAGCCCAAGCAGGCCGCGAGCGCCCTGCAGTGGGCCGTGTCCGAAATGGAGCGCCGCCTGAAGGTATTCGAACGCCTCAACGTCCGTAAGATTTCGACCTATAACGAAAAGCAGGCCGCCGGCGAGTTTGAGCATTACGACAACCCGCCGCAAAAGATGCCCTACCTGGTCATTATCATTGACGAGCTCTCTGACCTGATGATGGTTGCCGGTAAGGATGTCGAGGCCTCGATCGTGCGTATTGCACAGCTGGGCCGCGCCGCCGGTATTCACCTGATCGTTGCCACGCAGCGCCCCAGCTCCAACGTGGTGACGGGCCTTATCAAGGCCAACATCACCAACCGCATCGCCTTTAACGTCGCCACGGGCATCGACTCGCGCGTCATCATCGACCAGATGGGTGCCGAGAAGCTCACCGGTTTGGGCGACATGCTGTTCTCCAAGGTCGACTGGGGCAAGCCCCGCCGTATCCAGGGCTGCTTTGTCTCGGACGACGAAATCAACGATATTGTCGAGTTCGTTAAGTCGCAGAGCGAGCCCGACTACCACGAGGAGATTCTGTCCGCCGTGGCGCCCGCTTCCATGTCCATGGCTGGTGGCGGCATTGTCCGCACCGGAGTCGCCGAGCCGCAAGACGATGATCCGCTCATTTGGGAAGCCGCCCATATTGTGGTGGAATCGCAGCTGGGCTCCACATCTGGCCTGCAACGCCGCCTGAAGGTTGGCTATGCGCGTGCCGGGCGTATTATGGACATGCTGGAAGAAAAGGGTGTCGTCGGCCCGCCCGACGGTTCCAAGCCGCGCGAGGTCCTGTTGGACGAGGAGGGGCTTGCCGCGCTGGAATCTGTCGACGCCGAGATGGCACGTGAAGATCGTGAGTTTGGAGGATTCTGATGGCTGCACGCTTTGGTGACATGCTGCTCGAGCAGCGTCGCCGAATGGGCCTTTCCATTCAGCAGGTCGCCAACACCATCAAAATCAGGCCGCAGATCATCGAGTTTTTCGAGACCGGTAACTTTGCTTCGATGCCGCCGCGCGGCTATGCGCAGGGCATGATTTCGAGCTATGCTCGTTTTTTGGGCCTCAATCCGCGCGAGGTCGTCAATGCCTACTTTGACGAACTGATGGCATACGAACGCGAGACGTCGCAGCAGGGCGGTCGTTTCCAGGACGCCGCCGGCTACGTCAATTCGCGTTCCTCGGTCGATAACGGGCGCTTCCTGATGGTTCAGGGCGGTCGTTCGACTCGCTATGGACAGCGTCCTCAGCAGGCCGGTTATATTACCGAGACGGGTTCGGGCGAGGAGATTCGCTCGCAGCGTGACCGGTTCCGCAGTACGCCGATGCCCGAGGACCGTGCACTTCCCGCTGCCCGCGGCGTGGCGCGTGACCCTCGTGCCGGCTACGGCGACGGCGGCTATTCCGATCGCGGTTACCGTTGTGCCTCTACGGGACGCTCTCGCGGTGGCTATGCGGATGCCGATACCACGCAGGTGACGCCGCGTCTTCGCTCTCAATCTCAGCCGTGTGGCCAGCGCCCTTCGGCTCCGCGTTCGGGCCAGCGTGGCTATCAAGGCCGCGGTGAACTTGCGCCCCGCTCGGGTCAGCGCGGCCTTCAGGGCCAGGGTGGCTATCGTGGCCGTTCCGATAGCAATCGTGGTCGTATGCCTCAGGGAGGTGGCCGCAGCAGTTCCAGTCGTGGACGCGGCGGATCTCGTACTCCTCAAAACAACGGGCTCGATCCGCGTATCGTCTACGCTGGCATCGGTGCCGTGGCGTTGCTGCTGATCGTGCTCATCGTGGTACTTCTGCGCGGCTGCGCATCTTCGACGCCCGAAACCACGCCCGAGACGCCTGCTGCTACCAAGACGACGACCAAGAAGTCTTCTAAGAAGACCGAAACGGTCGACGAGGACGAAGACACCGATGAGGCGACGGATGAGTCGACCGGTTCGGACGCCACCAAGACGACGGCTAAAAAGGAAGAGAACGAGGCGACGAAGGTCAAGGTCTCCGTTGCCAAGGGAAAGACCGCGTGGATTGAGGTCAAGGTCGACGGAAAGTCGGTCTATGGCGCCCAGGCGACTGGCCCCTTTGAGCAGGAGTACACGCCCGAGTCCTCGATCGAGATCACCACGTCCAAGCCTTCCGATGTCACCGTTACCAAGAATGGCGAAAAGGTCCGTTACGATACCAAGACTTCGGGCGTGGCGCGTGTGACGATCACCGTTCCCAAGAAGGAGACGACCGATTCCGAGAATGGTGAAAGTTCTGATGGTGCCGACACCACCGACGGTACCGATACCACCGACGGCACCGATGCCCAGTCCACGGATGGCGCCGATGCCGCAACTGACGGTCAGACGCCCACCGATTCTACCGACTATTCGTACGATAGCTATTAAGCCGCTCGTACGCGAAAGGAAACATCATGGCTAAAGATTCCAGCTTCGACGTCGTGTCCGAGGTCAATATGCAAGAGGTCGACAACGCCTTCCAGCAGACCACGCGCGAGATTTCCCAGCGCTATGACCTGAAGGATTCCGGCGCCACGATTGAGCTTTCGAAGGGCGACAAGCTCTTTACGATCAACGCCCCGGCCGACTTTGTCTCCAAGCAGATCATCGATGTCCTGAGCTCCAAGCTCATCAAGCGCGGCATCGACCTCAAGGCTGTTTCGTGGGATGCTCCGCAGGCGGCATCGGGCGGCACCGTGCGCGTGCTCGGCCATATCGTCGAGGGTATCGACCAGGCGACCGCCAAGAAGATCAACAAGGACATCAAGGACCAAAAGCTCAAGGTCAAGGTGACCATCGAAGCTGACAAGCTGCGTGTTTCCTCTGCTTCGAAGGACGCGTTGCAGACCGTGATTCAGTTCCTGCGCGACCAGGACTACGGCCAGCCGCTGCAGTTCACCAACTACCGCTAATATCATTCGAAAGGACCGCTCTCCAACATGGATACACCGTTGGGCTCCGTGCTCTACATCACCCTCGGGTGCGCCAAGAACGAGGTCGATACCGACCGCATGCGTTCTCTTTTGACCGCCGCAGGCTACGAGGAGGCATTCGACCCGCAGGAGGCCGATATCGCCATCGTCAATACGTGCTCGTTCCTCGCCTCCGCAACGTCCGAGAGCATCGAGACCACGCTCGAGCTCGCCAACGAGGTGCAGGACGGCGTTCGTTCTTGCCCCATCGTCATGTGCGGCTGTGTGCCGTCGCGCTATGGCGACGACCTGCCTGACGAGCTGCCCGAGGTCGCTGCCTTTGTGAAGGCCGACGAGGAAGACGGCATCGTGGCAGTCATCGATGGCGTGCTGGGTGTCGAGCGTGAGATCGCGGCCTATATCCCTCAGGTCAAGCGTACCGTCGAGGGTGCCGTTGCCTACGTCAAGATTTCCGATGGCTGCAATCGTTTTTGCAGCTTCTGCATGATCCCCTATATTCGCGGTCGTTATCACTCGCGCAATGCCGAGAGCATTATCTCCGAGGTGCGCGACCTGGTTGCCGGTGGCGTGCGCGAGATCGTGCTGATCGGCCAGGACACGGGCATCTGGGGCACCGACTTTGCGGATGAGGACGTCGCCGAGGGCTCGCCGCGCAATTTGGCGCAGCTGCTGCGTGCCGTCGCCGAGGCCGTGCGCCCGCAGAACGTCTGGGTCCGCGTGCTCTACCTGCAGCCCGAGGGCATGACCGATGAGCTCATCGAGACGATTCGCGATACGCCCGAGGTGCTTCCCTATATCGATATCCCCGTGCAGCACAGCGACGCGCGCATTCTCAAGGCTATGCGCCGTTCTGGTTCGCGCCAGGAGCTCGAGGACCTGTTCCGCGATCTGCGTGAGCGTATCCCCGGCATCGTGATCCGTTCCACGGCCATGGTCGGCTTCCCGACCGAGACCGACGACGAGTTCCGCGACCTTATCGACTTTATGGACACCGTCGGCTTTGACTACACGAGCGTCTTTGCCTACTCGCAGGAGGAGGGCAGCCTGGCCGCTAAGATGGAGGGTCAGGTCGACGAAGAGGTCAAGCTCGAGCGCGCCCAGGAGGCCATGGACCTGGCTGAGTCGCTCGGTTTTGCCGCCACCGCCGCACATGTGGGCGAGCGCGCCCAGGTGATCGTCGACGGTATCGAAGAAACCGAGGACGGCGCCGAGCTGATCGGCCATGCCTGGTTCCAGGCGCCCGATTCCGATGGCGCGGTGCATCTGGACGCCAGCGAGGCGTCCGTGGGTGATATTCTGACCGTCGAGTTTACCGATAGCTTCTGCTATGAGCTTATCGGACATGTTGTGGAGTAGGAGAGCGTCGTGGCAAACGAGAGCAATAAGGAACTGACGAGTGTTTGGACGCCCGCCAACATCGTGACGTGCGTTCGCATCGTCTTTATCCCGGTGTTCATGATCGTGTCGGCGCTTTCTCACACGAGTGTTGCCGGTACAGACTGGAGCACATTCGACGGCCCGCTCGCCGCCGCTGCCTTCATTCTGTATGTGATCCTGTCGTGCACCGATAAGGTCGACGGCTACCTGGCGCGCTCGCGCAACGAGATTACCGATTTCGGTAAGTTCTTGGACCCCATCGCCGATAAGCTGCTCGTGTTCTCGGCCTTGCTGCTGTTCTTGGACTTTGGCACCGTGACGGTTTGGTCCGTGTTCATCATCTTGTTCCGCGAGCTGTTGGTAAGCGCCCTGCGCATGGTTGCGAGTGCCGCCGGCGTGGTCGTTGCCGCCGATAAGCTTGGCAAGTACAAGACGGCGACCACGATGGTCTCCATCTGCGGTTACCTGTGCGTCTTTGCGATGGCCGGCTTGCACCTTGGCCCGCTGGCGCTGACGCTCGGCATCTACTCGGTGTCGCGCTTCCTGTACGCCGTTGCCGTTGTCCTGACCGTTATCTCGGGCGCCCAATACTTCTGGAACTGCCGCAAGATCGTCTTTTCGATCTAGGTCCTGGTGGGTATGACGGACTCTTTTGATCAGATTTCCGCACATAACGAGGAGCTGGCGCGTCATATTGTCGAGCGCGCGAGCGCTCGGGGCGTGACGGTTTCGACGGCTGAGTCGCTGACAGCAGGTATGATCGCCTCGACGATTGCCGATATCCCGGGCGCCTCGGTGGTGCTGCGTGGCGGTGCGGTGACCTACTGCGATGAGATCAAGCATCGCGTTCTGGGTGTTGATCAGGAGACGCTCGACCGCTATACCGCGGTGTCGCATCAGACCGCGCACGAGATGGCGGCGGGTTCGCTGGAGCTGTACCAGAGCGATATTGCAGTGAGCGCAACGGGTTATGCCGGCCCCGGCGGCGGCACTGAGGACGATCCGGCTGGCACTTTCTATATTGGCTGGGCGTATCGCGCGGCTGATGGGGAAGTGCCGGTCGTGGACTCTGTGCGCTGCCACTATGAGGGCGACCGTTCGTGTGTTCGTGCCCATGCGGTCGCGGAGGCATTGGGACGCATTGCCCTTGTGCTCAACTCTATGGAATAGACGTGTTTTCAGGGGCCTTAGGGCCCCTTAATTGTGGAGATAGGGACCCCTGACGAATTTAGCGTTTGCGCTGGTTATAGGTGTATTCTTGCCTTCCTTGTTCTTATTCGGCCCTTTGTGGTCAAGCATTTGGTCAGTGTTTGGTCGGCGTTTGGTTGGGTTTTGGAAAGACTGCCTGCATATGATTGGCCTGAACGGTTGACCACGAACAGCCGTTCGTTTATTATCGATGCAGGTTGTTAAGAGGAGGGCTATTCATGGCCAAGAATTCAGGTCCCGTACGTACCGTTCATGCTCGCACGACGGGTAAAGAGCGCGATGAGATGATCGCCACCACCAAGGCCGAGATCGAGAAGAAGTTCGGTCAAGGCTCCATCATGAGGTATGGTGACGGCGGCCCCGAGCTTGAGGTTGAGGCCATCCCCACGGGCGCTCTGGCACTCGATGCCGCTCTGGGTATCGGCGGTGTGCCGCGCGGCCGTATCGTCGAGATTTACGGTCCTGAGTCCTCCGGTAAGACGACGCTTTCGCTCGAGATCCTGGCCGAAGCCCAGGCAATGGGTGGCGTGGTGGCATTTATCGATGCCGAGCACGCGCTCGATCCCACGTATGCCGCGCGCATTGGCGTGGATATCGACGAGGTACTGATTTCCCAGCCTGATACGGGTGAGCAGGCGCTCGAGATTGTTGACATGCTCGTGCGTTCCGGCGCCATCGATGCCATCGTCGTCGACTCCGTCGCCGCGCTGACCCCGCGTGCCGAGATCGAGGGAGAGATCGGCGATACCACGGTCGGATTGCAAGCTCGTCTGATGAGTCAGGCGCTCCGCAAGCTCGCCGGCTCGCTGTCCAAGTCCAACACGACATGCATCTTCATTAACCAGCTGCGAGAGAAGATCGGCGTCATGTTCGGCAACCCCGAGACCACGACGGGCGGCCGCGCCCTTAAGTTCTTCTCTTCGGTGCGTATCGACATTCGCCGCATCGACAGCATTAAGCTTAAGGATGAGGTTATCGGTAACCGCGTGCGCGCCAAGGTCGTTAAGAACAAGGTGGCAGCTCCGTTCCGTTCTGCTGAGTTCGACATTATGTACGGTACGGGCATCTCTAAGGAGGGCTCGATTCTGGACATGGCTGTCGAGTGCGGCATTTGCAAGAAGATGGGCTCCTGGTTTGCCTATGGCGAGGACAAGCTCGGCAACGGTCGCGAGGCCGCCAAGGCGTTCCTGCGCGAACACCCCGATTGCGCCGACGAGATTGAGCATAAGGTCCGCCTTGCCTGCGGGCTTGAGTTTGATGACGATGCTCCGTCCGAGGTCGAGCTGACCGATCAGCCTGCGCCTGAGGAGTTTGACGAGCTTTACGCCATCGATGGTTCCGCCATGCTCGATGATGACGACGAGTAGCGGTTACGCTCATGTCGTATACGGTGACCGAGGCCACGGTCGTCTTTCCCGATAAGAAGGCGGCCTCCTCGTTCTCGAGCGGGTATGCGTCCAAAAAGCCTTGCGCACATATCGATTGTGAGCTTGAGGGCGGTTTTGAGCGGTCCATTTGGATTCCCGTGCGGGTCGCGCGCCTGTATGTCAAAAATCGCCCCGATCTTCCCTGTGATTGGGATAACTTTCGTGAAGCGGTGCAGCTCATCGAGCGTAAATGTGCACTTACCATGGTGACCGAGATGCTATCGCGACGCGACCATGCGACGGGTGAGGTCCGTGACAAGCTGGCTCGCTACGGCTTTCGCCAGTCCGCGATCGATTTCGCCGTCGAGCGCGCCACCGAGTATCGCTTTTTAGACGAGAACCGCTTTTGCTCGTACTTTATCGAGGAACGCAAGCGGCGCGGTTGGGGACAGCGTAAAATCGAGACCGAGCTCAAGCGCCGTCATGTCGTGCTCGATGACATTCCCGGTTATCCCGAGGATTATTTTGCCGTCGAAGACGATTTGGCGCGTGCGTCAGCCCTGCTCGCCAAGCGGCGTGTTCCAGAGACGCGCGGATTCGAAAAACTGGTTCGGTTTTTGATGGGCAAGGGCTTCTCGTATCACATCGCCGCCGATGCCGTTAAGGCACGTCTTAATGCCGAACGCGAGGAATGTGCGGTTTAGGCGTATGCGTTTTGTGGCCCTGCCGTTCACCGCGTTTTAGCCGCCGTGCTGGGGCCATTTATTTGACAGTTGTTGTGGTTCAACGTACGATAAACACTGTCATTTGCTTTGTGATATGTGCTCATCTGTGATGAGTTTGTTTATATGTTTATCTGTATCCGACCCGCATAAGCTGCGCCCATATTACTCAAATGTCGCGAGCCGTTCGTAAGGACGGTTCGCTTTGTTGTGTAACGAATCCATAAAAAGGAGTGAGCATGCCTATTATCGCAGCGCTCGTTGGCATCGTTTTGGGTGCCATCGCCGCCATTGCCTACATGCGCACCGCCAAGCAGGGTAGTCTTCACGAGGCCGACGAAAAAATCCAGTCGGCACACGCACAGGCTGAGTCCCTGATCGGTGATGCTAAGCGTCAGGCCGAGACCCTCAAAAAAGAGGCTCTGCTCGAGGCTAAAGAGGAGATCATCAAGAACAAGCAGGCCGCTGAGGCCGAGGACA
Organism: uncultured Collinsella sp.; assembly: GCA_900552705.1. Lineage (GTDB taxonomy): Bacteria > Actinomycetota > Coriobacteriia > Coriobacteriales > Coriobacteriaceae > Collinsella. The sequence continues at coordinate 47,619 of USAX01000003.1, forward strand.
AGCAGCGTAAGAACGAGATTCGTACGCTCGAGAACCGCGTGATGCAGCGCGAGGAATCTCTCGATCGCCGCAACGACGCTCTCGACAAGCGCGAGCATCAGCTGTCCAGCCAGGCCGGTCAGGTCGAGAAGCGCTCCCGTGAGCTCGAGGAGCTCTGCGCAAAGCAGACCTCCGAGCTCGAGCGTATCGCCGACCTTACCCGCGAGGACGCGCACAAGGAGCTCCTTGATAAGGTTCGCGGCGAGGTCACCCACGAGGCCGCCACGATCATTCGCGAGTCTGAGCAGCAGGTTCGCGCCGAGTGCCACAAGACCGCCCAGGAGATTCTGTCTCTGGCGATTCAGCGCTGCGCTGCCGATCACACTGCCGAGGTCACCGTTACCTCCGTGCACATTCCCTCTGATGACCTCAAAGGCCGTATCATCGGTCGCGAGGGTCGCAACATCCGGACCTTCGAGCAGGTTTCCGGCGTCAACCTCGTGATCGACGACACGCCCGAGACCGTCGTTCTTTCGAGCTTCGACCCGGTCCGTCGTGAGACCGCCCGCGTCGCCCTCGAGAACCTCATCGCCGACGGCCGCATTCACCCTGCCCGTATCGAGGAGATGTATCACAAGGCCGCCGACCTGGTTCAGCAGCGCGTGCGCGAGGCTGGCGAGCAGGCTGCCTTCGATACCGGCATCCACGATCTGCACCCCGAGATCGTCAAGACCCTTGGTGCCCTGCGCTACCGTACCTCGTTTGGTCAGAACGTGCTTCAGCATTCCCTCGAGGTCTCTGATCTGTGCGGCGTGATGGCTTCCGAGCTTGGCCTGGACGTTGTGACCGCCAAGCGCGCCGGCCTGCTTCATGACCTGGGCAAGGCAATCGACCACGACGTCGAGGGCCCGCATGCCGTCATCGGCGCCGAGCTTGCCCGCCGTTATGGCGAGAAGCCCGTTATCGTCCACGCTATTGAGGCTCACCATGCCGATGTCGACCCCAACACGGTGCTCGATGTCCTGGTGCAGGCCGCCGATGCTGTCTCTGCCTCTCGCCCCGGTGCCCGTCGCGAGTCTGCCGAGAACTACATCAAGCGTCTTGAGAAGCTTGAGGAGATCGCCAACTCCCATGACGGCGTCGAACGTACCTATGCCATGCAGGCCGGTCGCGAGGTCCACGTCATGGTCCAGCCGGACAAGATCTCCGATGCCCAGTCCACGGTCCTGGCTCACGATATCGCCCATCAGATCGAGGAAGAGATGGAGTATCCCGGTCAGGTGCGCGTCGTCGTGATTCGCGAGAGCCGCGCTGTCGATATCGCTAAATAACATGAGCGACGCGAACGAGCTCATCTCATTTATCGCGTCGATGTCGGGGGAGGGCAACCTTCGCGTCGAGGAGAACCTTGGCGAGGGGTATGTCCGTCTCCGCGTTTCGGAGGCCGAGCGGCGCCAGGCTAAGCACGACATTCAGCATGTCGAGGACATCGTCATCGAAATGCTCCGTAATGCTCGCGATGCCGGCGCCGACAAGGTCTATCTCGCCACGACCAAGGAAGATGGCGTCCGCACGCTTGTCTTTCTGGATAACGGTTCGGGCGTTCCGCAGGATATGCAAGAGCGAATCTTCGATGCCCGCGTTACCTCCAAGCTCGAGAGCATGAAGATGGACCGTTGGGGCGTTCACGGCCGTGGCATGGCATTGTTTTCGATCAAGCAGAACACCGATGAGGCCCGTGTGGTCACGTCCGGTGTCGATCTTGGTTCAGCCTTTAAGGTGAGCGTCGCGGCCGACCGCCTCAGTGAGCGTGCCGATCAGTCCAGCTGGCCCCAGGCCGTCAAGGATGAGGACGGACGTTATGTCTGTGCTCGCGGTCCGCATAATATTATCCGCGCTGCTTGTGAGTTTGCGCTCGAGGAGTTGCGTGGTTGCGATGTCTATCTTGGTTCTCCGTCTGAGATTGCCGCGACCCTTTATGCTCAGGCGTCAAGCCGGCTCGATACGTCTCGTCTCCTGTTCATTGATGACGAGAGCGAGCTTCCGGTTGTCGATCGTTTAGGCCTTGCTTCTGATGCCGAGGACTTTATCCGTATCTGTTCGGGTTTGGGTCTTGAGATGTCCGAGCGCACGGCCCATCGCATTTTGGCAGGGCAGATTAAGCCCGTTCGCGGTGTGACCGCGCGTCTGCTGCGCGAGCGTGATTCGTCCTCGCATGCGCCGGCTCCTGTCGATCTCGCGAAGGATCGTCGCGGGCTACGTATTGCCAAGGATGACATGGCACAGTTTTCGCGTGCTGTGGAGCGCGACTTTAATGACCTTGCTGCCCGGTACTATCTCAACCTTTGCGGCGACCCAAAGATTCGTGTTTCGCGTGATCGAATCACCGTGACCTTTGATCTTGCCAAAGAGGAATAGTGCCTTTACCGAGTCCACTCGGTACGATACAGTTATTGCAGTTAAAACGTACTTTTAAATGCAGGAGTTTCTTCATGGATTGCCTGAAGGTATCAAGCAAATCATCGCCCGCGTCCGTTGCCGGCGCCATCGCCGGCATGGTCAAGGATGGTGTACCCGTCAACATTCAGTGTGTCGGCGCCGGTGCCGTCAACCAGGCCATTAAGGCCGTTGCTATCGCGCGCGGTTTTTTGATTCCAACCGGTTTTGATATTTCCTGCGCGCCCGTGTTCTCCGACATCCTCATTAACGGGGAGTCGCGCACGGCCATCCGCCTTTCTATCTACGTTCACCAGATCAATCGAGCTGCTATGGATAACGTCGTCATGGATGATGTTAAGCCTGTGGCATAGCTTCTGCTTGCCTCGTTTCGCTCCCCATCGTTAGGACTTATGCACATGGACCAGCGTTCCGTACGCGATATTCTTGCCGGTAAAACCTACTTTATCCGCACCTTTGGCTGCCAGATGAATCAGCACGACTCCGAGCGTGTGAGCGGTCTGCTTGATTCGTATGGCTGCCTCATGGCGCTCGATCCCGCGCATGCCGATATCGTTGTCTTCATGACGTGCTGCGTGCGCGAGGCCGCCGATACTCGCCTGTACGGTCAGTGCAATTCCTGCAAAAGCCTGCCGCCTTCGCCTTCGGGCAAGCGCGTGGTTGCTGTTGGTGGCTGCATCGCGCAGCGCGATGGCGAGGGCCTGCTCACCAACGTCGATAACGTCAATGTCATCTTTGGCACGCATTCCATTGCACATGTGGCCGAGCTCATTGCCGAGGCGTTCCTTGATGGTAAGCGTCATATCCGCACCAATGAGCATGAGGATACGGATGCCATGAGCATGCCGTGGCATCGCGAGACTCAGTATCACGCCTGGGTGCCCATCATGACGGGCTGCAATAATTTCTGCACCTATTGCATCGTGCCGTACGTACGCGGTCGCGAAAAGAGCCGCCCCTTCGAGGAGATTGTCGACGAGGTGACCGGTCTGGTGCGCCAGGGCGTGCGTGAGATTACGCTGCTGGGCCAAAACGTTAACTCATATGGTCGCGATCTGTTTGGCAAGCCGCGTTTTGCCGATTTGCTGCGTGCCGTGGGCGATACGGGTGTGGAGCGTATCTTCTTTACGTCTTCGCATCCTAAGGACCTGCTGCCCGAGACCATCGACGCCATGGCCGAGACGCCTGCCGTAATGCCGCAACTGCACCTGGCCGTCCAGTCAGGTTCGACGCGGATCCTCAAAGAGATGAATCGCCGTTATACACGCGAGGACTATCTGGGCCTGGTCGATCGCATTCGCAACCGCATGCCCGATATCGCGCTCTCGACCGACATTATCGTTGGCTTCCCGGGCGAGACTGAAGAAGACTTTGAGCAGACGCTCTCACTTGCCGAGACGGTCCGCTATGCTCAGGCCTATACCTTCATCTATTCCAAGCGTGCCGGTACCCCGGCCGCCGAGATTGACGATCCTACGCCGCATGAGGTTATTCTCGAGCGTTTCAACCGCCTGGTTAAGGTTATCGAGACCACGGCACACGAGTATAACCAGGGCGAGCTTCATACTGTGGTTCCCGCGCTCATTGAGGGAACGAGTAAAAAGAACGATGCGGTCCTGCTGGGCAAGAGTCCCAAGAATCAGACCGTGCATGCGCCTATCCCCGAGGGTTACAGCATCGATCAGCTTGTTGGCAAGATCGTTGATGTTGACGTTGACGTTGCCAAGACCTGGTATTTATCCGGTTCCGTTGTGGGCGAGCCGCGCTAATGGTTTCTTCCGGGGCAGGTCTTTCCGCCGTTGCGATCGTCGGTCCGACGGCGGTTGGTAAGAGTGATGTTGCCGACCGTTTGGCAGCTCGTCTTTCGTCCGAAGTGCTGTCGTGCGATGCGATGCAAATCTATCGCGGCATGGACATCGGTACCGCAAAGATGGCGCCCGATGAGTGCACGGCGCCGCTGCGTCTCGTCGACATTGTAGAGCCGGGTGTGGCATATTCTGCTGCGCTTTATCAGGCTGACGCTCGCGCGCATGTTGAACGTCTCCTTGGTTCGGGTTGCCTGCCGGTTTTTTGCGGAGGTACGGGGCTATATCTCAAGGCAGCCCTCGATGAGATGGACTTTCCCTCGGGTGAACTTGAGGACGATCGCCGTGCGGGCTATCAGGAGCTTGCCGAGCGTATTGGCGAGGAAGAACTGCATGCCCTGCTTGCCGAGCGCGATCCAGAATCGGCTGCTGTTATTCATCCCCATAACGTGCGCCGTGTGATTCGTGCGCTCGAGATGCATGATGATGGTATCTCCTATGCACAGCAAAAAAGTCAGTTTAGTGTTCCGCGCGAGCATTATCATGCCCTATGGTTTGGTCTGACGCGTAATCGCGAGGTGCTCTACGAGCGCATTAATCTGCGCGTCGATCTGATGTTTGAGCAGGGTCTTGTCGATGAGGTCCGCGGTCTTATGGCCCAGGGTCTGGGAGATGCCCTGACGTCGATGCAGGCAATTGGCTATAAAGAGATCATTGATGCTTTCAATGGCGTGATGAGCATGGATGAGGCCCGCGAACTCATTAAGATGCGTTCGCGTCGTTATGCCAAGCGTCAGCTTTCGTGGTTTAAGCGCGATGACCGTATCGTGTGGTTTGATATGGATGAATGTACGATCGATGAGGTCGTTGAGGATATCCTGCATCGTATTGAGGCTGCCTAATGGCCCGTTTCCCCCTTGTTCCCACGGCACCCGAGCCCGAGCGTGCCATTTTAGTTGGTGTTGAGTGGCGCGACAATGCATGGCCGCTCGATCGCTCGCTTGATGAGCTGGAGCGTCTTGCCCACACAGCTGGTGCCCGGTGCGTGGCACGCTTGTCGCAGCGTTTGGTAAAGCCGTATCCTAAATCGTTTATCGGTTCCGGTAAGGTTGAAGAGCTGTGCGGCCTGGTGCATCGCATGGATGCCGATGTCGTTATTTTTGACGATGACCTGACCCCCTCGCAGCAATCCTATTTGGAGAAAGCCGTGGGCGAGCCGGTAAAGATTATCGATCGCACAGCACTGATCCTGGATATCTTTGGCCTGCATGCTCAGACGCGTGAGGGACGCCTGCAGGTACAGCTGGCACAGCTTCAATATTTGTTGCCTCGCCTGCGTGGCATGTGGAGCCATCTCGCCAAGGAGCAGACGCGCGGCGGCATCGGCTCACGTTTTGGTCAGGGCGAAAGTCAGCTCGAGGTCGACCGTCGCCTCATTCGTAATAAGATCGCTGCGCTTCGTCGTGAGCTCAAGCAGGTTGAACAGCGTCGCGATGTTCAATCCAAGAGTCGCATTGAGTCGCCGGCGTTTCGCGTCGCGTTAGCCGGTTATACCAATGCCGGTAAATCGACGTTACTCAATCGTCTGACCGGCTCTACGGTACTTTCGCAGGACAAGCTGTTTGCTACGCTCGACCCGACGACGCGTTCGTATCGTCTGCCCGGCGGTCGCGGCATGACGATTACCGATACCGTCGGCTTTATTCAAAAGCTGCCCCATGGTCTGGTCGATGCCTTTAAATCGACGATGTCCGAGGTTTTGGGTGCCGATCTAATTCTCAAAGTCGTAGATGCGTCTGACGAGGACTATGAGCGGCAGCTGGAGGCTGTCGACCGCGTGCTTGATGAGATCGGCGCCGGAGAGCGTTTAACGCTGACCGTATTCAATAAAATCGATCTTCTCGATAGCGTCGATCGATTGAGTTTCCGTCGTCGCTATCCGGAGGCCGTTCTGTTCTCGGCCCAAACGGGCGAGGGGCTCGACGATCTCGTCGACCGGATTGCTCGCGAGGCAGCTGCCACCGATGTGCTGCTCTCCGCTGATATCCCGTATCGTGAGGGCGCTCTCATCACGCTGGTGCATGAGCAGGGAACCCTTCTGCATGAGGAATATCTCGAGGACGGCGTTCGCATTGTGGCGAAGTTGCCGGC
>USAX01000004.1 GCA_900552705.1 uncultured Collinsella sp.
CGGTATAGACGGTGCCGTCGGACGCGATGGGGGAGGCAGCGATGGAGAGCGTGTAGTCACCGGGTAGCAGTTTGATGCCACGGCCGTGCTCGTCAACATAGAGTGTTTCGCTCACAGAAGAGCCGTCAGAATCCTGGCCACTCACTTGTACGGGAATCTTGGAGCCGGCGGAACAGTCGAGGCCCGCGGCATGCACGCCAATCTGCACCGACATCATCGTGTGGGCATTGGCGGCGACAGCGGCAGCCTGCTCTTGCTGATATCCGTTCCAGGCAGCATAGCCTGCACCGCCGGCGACGAGCGCGACGGCCACGACACCGGCGACCATCAGATTGCGGCGCTTGGGCGACATCTTGCGATGGCGGACCTCGGCTTCGTGTGCCGAGGGAACGGACGGCAGGGGAATATCGCCCATGGCGATGGTCTCATCCACGGCTGGTGCGGAACCCAGGCCAGGAAGCTCGCGAGTCAGCGAATCTTCGGCCGGTAAGCTGTCGAGCAAGACGGTTTCCTCGCCCGTGTCGGATTCGGGCTGGTCGTCGGCCTCGCTATCGTCCTCTTCGGCTTCGTCAGGAGCGTCTTTGGCGTCGCCGCCTTCGTCCTCAGTGTCTTCGTGCACCTCGTCTTGCGCGTCGACGACCGAATCGCTAAACGAGAGCTCGTCTAGCGCGATCCGGTCAAGGCTCTCCAGGGCTTCGGCACATGCTTCCGCATCCTGGGCCGCATCCTCGCGGCCATACGTCTCATCGCTCATATATCCCCCAATGCAATATCGGCTCAACACTGTACCCAAAAATGGAGCCATATAAAGCGCATACGAAATATAAGATCCGATTTAACCTGAGCGCATCGTTCGGCCGCATCCTCGCGGCAGCAAAAGGCCCCCGGAACGCGGACGAATCACATTCCGGGGGCTCTGCAATGCGTTGAGTTGCGCGGAGCCGGCTATGCTGCTTCACATTCAAGCGGCGTTTGCGCCGGGCATGTTACTCGGCGTGCGCGTAATCAACCTTGGCGCGGCGAGCGGTAGCCTTCTCCCAATCGCTGGTGCCCTCAAAGACGTCCTGCTTGTAGGGATTGCGGCCGAGCTTCTTGGCACGGTAGACGATGTAGATGATCGCGGCGACGTTGGCGACCAGCGCGGCGATCGAGACCGCGGTAGCGGCGCCGGGGTCGAGCGTGGAGTGGGTCACAAAGATGGACTCCTCCTGGAAGTACGGGAATACCTGGGCAAACATGCACCAAATAGCCAGCGTAAAGGCACGGTTCTGGATCCAGCCGCCCTTGTTCCAGATAAAGGCGGCGACGGTGGGCGCCAGCAGCAGTGCAAAGCCGCAGAACCAGGAGTGGGTGGGCAAGCAGTTGTAGGTGTAGCAGAAGTTCCAGATATCGTAGGCGATGATGTAGACCCAGGTCATGTCGGGCCACAGCATGTCGGTCTTGTCCTCAGAGGCGTAGACACTCCACCAACCGGTCATGCAGAAGATGTTGATGATACCGGCGATGCCGTTGAACACGTTGTTCCAGCCGGCGAGCTGCGTGGCGCCCTCGGAGGTGACCCAGGTGGACTCGCCCAGGACAAAGAAGTGATAGGCGCTCTCAAAGTCGGACACGACGGCGATCATGATGTTGATGGCGACGATCACAAACGGCCACGCGCGGAACCAATGCGCCTTGCCGATCTTGCCCCACTGGTACTTAATGGCAATGAAGCCCCAGCAACCGGCCAGCGCCGCGTATACCTTGGCGTAGTGGAACCAGCTGTTCTGGTACACATGGGTGGGGTTGGTGAGCGCCCACTCGGCACCCTGTGAGACGCCGATGGCGATAGCGACGCAGTAGATGGTCATGGCCAGCGGAGCCACGCCAAAGATGATGGCCGCGCCCAGCTTGGTGCGGCGGCCGACCTCGTTGAGCACGATCAGGCCAATAAAGACCATGGCCCAGCCGGCCCAGTGGATAAGGGTATTGCTACCCCAAACATCGAACAGCATGCTGCTCTCCTTTCACAAGCCCGCGGCCCCTCTTCTGATCGCGGGCAGTTTGGCCAAATGTCGTCAGTTCTGGGGCTTGCGCTCCTGATACTTGGCGGTATAGCCCTCGATATGGAGCGTCGAGGCGATGATTTCCTTGACTGTCTCGTCGGGCACATCGGGGTGCGTGCGGATATACATCAGCAGCCCCATGATGAGGGTGTAGAACGTCTCGTAGACATGGTCGATGCGTAGCTCGTGATGGGCGACAAAATCCACCACGGTGGTATCGCAGATATACTGCGCCACGCGCTGGACCACGTTGTGCAAAAAGCCGCCGTAGAGCGCGCCGCTGCTCGAGGTGAGCGTGCTCGGCAACTCGTGGCCGCTCACGACCAGGCGCTTAAAGAGCGGAGCAACGGTGTCGAGTGCGCCTTCGATGTCGCCAACCGTGCGGCTGGCGTTCCACTGCTCGAGCTCGGCGATAAAGCCGTCGATTGCCTCGTCCATAACGGCGGTGACGGCGGCATCCATATCGGCAAAGTAGTGGTAGAACAGCGAACGCGTGCAGCCAGCCCGCTTGGTCACGGCCGATACCGAAAGATGGGACACACCAAGCTCGGCGCTCACGGCGCGCACAGCGGCGAGGATCTCGCGACGGCGCTCGTCGCCCGTCAGGCGTTTTGCCGCGCTATCGGATGCGGGGACGGCATCGACCACAGAGATATCTGCTGCGTTGTTGCCCATGTTTTGCCGCCTTTCATCCTCTTTTGCCTGACCGTTCGCCTAACAGTCTTGAATATTGTTGACGGTTCGTCAATACTATTTTTGACACAATGTCAACAATGGCGGGTGAAAGGCATGGGGGCATGCCCGGCCTGCAAAAAAAGAGGGGCGCTGCGGTCTCGCCGGGCTGTGGCAAGAGAAGGGACGACTATGATTCTCAACGGACCGGGGATTAGCTATACCGAGCCCGATATCGGCGCGGAGTTCGTGCCGCCGATACCGGAGCATCCGCGCGAGGCCATCGTCAAACTGTGTGAGCACTGCACCAACCGCCTGCTGCACCGCGACGAGCTGCTGGGCTACGAGTACTGGTCGTTTGCCGAGGCCGCAACCGACGAGCAGGCCGAAGTGCTCTGCAAGATGAAGATGCGCCGTCCCTATACGCTGCCCGAGATGGTCAAGCTCACCGGCATGCCCGAAGCCGATATCGAGAAGATGCTCGACGACATGAGCTACACGGGTCTGCTCGAGTACAACTGGGAAAACCCCGAGCGCGCCAAGCAGTGGGTGCTGCCCATGCTGGTGCCGGGTTCTGCCGAGTTCCTCAACATGCGCATGGGTCAGCTCGAGGAGCATCCGGTCTATGCCAAGTTCTTTGAACAGGCATCCAAAGGCCCGCTGTCCCGCGCTACGCCGATGGTGCCGCCCGGCGGTGCCGGCATCGGCATGCATGTCATTCCGGTCGAGAAGGCCATCGATGCCGCGAGCACCTCGGTGCCGATCGAGCATATCGAGCATTGGCTCGACAAATACGATGGCAAATATGCCGCTAGCGCCTGCAGCTGCCGCACGAGCCGTCGCGTGATGGGAGAGGGCTGCGCCGACGACCCGGCCGATTGGTGCATCGCCGTGGGCGATATGGCCGACTACGTGGTCGAGACCGACCGCGGCCATTATGTGACGCGCGAGGAGGTCTACGACATCCTGCGCCAGGCCGAGGACAACGGCTTTGTGCACCAGATCACCAACATCGACGGTGAGAACAAAATCTTCGCCATCTGCAACTGCAACGTCAACGTGTGCTACGCCCTGCGCACTTCGCAGCTGTTCAACACGCCCAACCTGTCGCGCTCAGCCTATGTCGCCAAGGTCGAGAAAGACAAGTGCGTGGCCTGCGGTCGCTGCGTTGAGGTGTGTCCGGCCGGCGCCGCCAAACTGGGCCAGAAGCTCTGCAGCAAAAAGGCGGGAGGACAGGTGCCCGAGTATCCGCGCCAGGAGCTGCCCGATGCCACCAAGTGGGACCACACCAAGTGGTCGCCCAACTACCGCAACGACAACCGCATCGAGACGCACGAGTCTGGCACCGCGCCCTGCAAGACGGCTTGCCCCGCTCACGTTGCCGTTCAGGGCTACTTAAAGCTTGCGGCGCAGGGCCGCTGCGACGAGGCTCTGGCGCTCATCAAGCGCGAGAACCCGCTGCCCGCTATCTGCGGCCGCGTGTGCAACCGCCGCTGCGAGGATGCCTGCACCCGCGGCCGTGTGGACGCCGCCGTGGCTATTGACGAGGTCAAGAAGTTTATCGCCCAGCGCGATCTGGATGCCGCGACTCGCTATGTCCCACCTGTGGTGACCCCGACGCGTGCCGGCGGCTTCGACCAGAAGATCGCCATCATCGGCGCCGGTCCGGCCGGTCTGTCCTGCGCCTTCTATCTGGCCGAGAAGGGCTACAAGCCCGTCGTGTTCGAGAAAAACGAGCGCCCGGGCGGCATGCTCACCTACGGCATTCCCAGCTTTAAGCTGCAGAAGGATGTTATCGAGGCCGAGGTCGAGGTCATTCGCCTGATGGGTGCCGAGTTCCGCTATGGCGTGGAAGTCGGTCGCGACGTGACGCTCGACGAGCTGCGCGCGCAGGGCTTTAAGGCCTTCTACGTGGCCATTGGCTGCCAGGGCGGCCGCCTTGCCGGCATTCCGGGCGAGGATGCCGAGGATGTGACCGTGGCCGTCGACTTCCTTCGCGAGGTTAACAGCGGCAAGATCGACGCGCTGCCCGGGCGCACCATCGTGGTGGGCGGCGGCAACGTGGCCATCGACGTCGCGCGCAACGCCTGCCGTCTGGGTTCCGAGCACGTTGAGATGTTCTGCCTGGAGAGCGAGGCCCAGATGCCTGCCAGCGAGGAGGAGCGTCGCGAGGCCATTGAGGACGGCGCGCACATTAGCTGCGGCTGGGGCCCCAAGGAGATTCACCTGGACGAGGCCGGTCGTGTGTGCGGTATCACCTTCAAGCGCTGCACGCGTGTCTTTGACGACGAGGGCCGTTTTGCGCCCGAGTATGACGAGAACGACTTGCGCCGTGTCGATGCCGACCGTGTCGTCATGTCCATTGGCCAGTCCATTGTGTGGGGCGACCTGCTGGCTGGCTCCAAGGTGGAGCTCGGCCGCGGCCAGGGTGCCCTTGCCGATCCGCAGACGTACCAGACCGCCGAGCCCGACATCTTTGTGGGCGGCGACGTCTACACTGGCCCCAGCTTTGCCATCGATGCCATCGCCGCCGGCCACGAGGCCGCCGTGTCCATCCATCGCTTTGTGCAGCCGGGGTCCACGCTCACCATCGGCCGCAACCAGCGCCGCTACACCGCGCTCGACCGCGACGATGTCGTGATTGAGAGCTACGACAACGCGAGCCGCGAGGTTGCCCACGTGGACCGCGAGCGCGAGAAGGCCGCGCCGTTTAGCGAGTACGTCGAGACCTTTACCGAAGAGCAGGTGCGCGCCGAGACCGCCCGCTGCCTGGGCTGCGGCGCCTCGATCGTCGACCCCAACAAGTGCATCGGCTGCGGCCTGTGCACCACCAAGTGCGCCTTCGATGCCATCCACCTGGATCGCGACCGTCCCGAGTGCTCCACGATGGTCAAATACGAGCAAAAGCTCCCGAGCCTTGGCAAGTATGCTTTAAAGCGTGCAATCAAAATCAAGTTCGGTCGTAAATAGGTAACCATGGCGGGTAAGGGGACGGCGCAGACTAGATTTCGCCGTCCCCTTGCTTTGAGTTTGCATCGCATCAACCGTTGTTGAAAGGTTTCTACCTTGCATGAATTGGGAATCGTTTATCACATCATTCGCGATGTCGAGAATGTGGCGCGCGCCAATGGCGTGTGTCGCGTTTCGAGCGTGACGCTGCTCCTGGGCGAGGTCTCGGGCGTCGTTCCCGACCTACTGCTCGACGCTTGGCGTTGGGCGGCGGATAAAAAGCCTATCACCGAGGGCTCGGAGCTTATCGTGGAGCCCGTCGAGGCCGTGACGCATTGCGAGGCGTGCGGCTGCGACTACGCGACGGTCGAGCACGGCAAGACCTGCCCCCATTGCGGCAGCGGCGAGACATACCTGCTGCAGGGCCAGGAGGTCATGATCAAGCAGATCGAGACCCCCGATGAGGACCCGACAGACGCTGCTCCCGACGGCCTCTCCAACGCCCCCGATGCCGTCGACGCCGCCAACCCTCTCCACATCGTCTAGCCCCTGGTCTTTGGGGACGTCCCCAAAGACTACTTGCGCTATTGCATAAGCCACGAAAATAGTCAAGTCATATCTGTTTAAACAAAATAGCGGCAGTACAAGCGCATTCGCACTTGCTTAAAATCGGTATCAATGAACAGCATGCTTGTATCTGTAAAATACATGACTTGATGAGCGACGCTTTAGTGGGAAATGAGTCGAAAAATAGCAACGTAATCAACTTGTAACAAACCTAGACGTTTAAACAAATAATCCAACCTTTTGCGGATTCAGCTATAATTCCACAATCCAAACAGGTATACTTCGTTCATGTCGTGTAGGAAATACGTAGACAAAAAGGAGGTTATGTGATGGTAAGTATTGTTCTTGCTAGCCATGGTGACTTGGCGGCTGGAATCAAGCAGACGGGCTCGATGGTCTTTGGCGATCAGCCGTCTGTTGCCGTGGTCTCGCTCGAGCCGAGCATGGGCCCCGACGACTTCCGTGCCAAGGTCGAGGAAGCAATCGCTTCCTTCGAGGACCAGGAGCAGGTGCTCTTCCTCGTTGATCTGTGGGGCGGCACGCCCTTCAACCAGATCAGCGGTCTCATCGAGGGCCATGATTCCTGGGCTATCGTCACCGGTGTCAACCTGCCTATGCTCATCGAGGCATATTCGCAGCGCTTTGACGCAAAGAACACTGCACATGCGATCGCAAAACATCTCGTGACTGAGGCTAAGGCCGGCGTGCGCGTCAAGCCCGAGTCTCTGGAGCCCGAGGAGAAGAAGCCGGCTGCGGCCGCCGCTGCTCCTGCGGGTGCCATTCCTCCGGGAACGGTGATCGGCGACGGGCACATCAAGATCGCCCACGTCCGTATCGACACGCGTCTGCTGCATGGTCAGGTGGCCACCACGTGGACCAAGCAGATCAACCCCAACCGCATCATCGTGGTCTCCGACGGCGTTGCTCACGACGAGCTCCGCAAGACCATGATCGAGCAGGCTGCCCCTCCGGGAGTCCACGCCAACGTCGTGCCTATCAAGAAGATGGCCGAGGTCGTCAAGGACACGCGCTTTGGCGACACCAAGGCGATGCTGCTGTTCGAGAACCCGCAGGATCTGCTCAGGGCCATCGAGGCCGGCGTCGACATCAAGGAAGCCAACATCGGTTCCATGGCCCACTCCAAGGGCAAGGTCGTCGTCACCAACGCTGTCGCTATGGGCGATGACGATGTCAAGACCATCGAGGCTCTCAAGGCCAAGGGCGTCAAGTTCGAGGTCCGCAAGGTTCCTTCGGATTCCTCCGAGGATCTCGACGCCATGTTGAAGAAAGCTAAGGCCGAACTGGCCGCTCAAGCATAGTAAAGGAGGGTCCGATACATGTCTGCAATCACTATTCTGCTTGTTGCGATTGTCGCGTTGCTTGCCGGTATGGAAGGCATTCTGGATGAGTTCCAGTTCCATCAGCCGCTCGTGGCATGCACGCTTATCGGTCTCGTAACCGGTCACCTTCAGGAGGGCATCCTCCTGGGCGGTTCGCTCCAGATGATGGCCCTTGGCTGGGCTAACGTCGGCGCCGCCGTCGCGCCTGACGCCGCTCTGGCCTCGGTCGCTTCTTCGATCATCATGGTGCTCGCCCTCAACGGTGGCGCCACCGATTCGGCCAAGGCCGTTACCGCCGCCATCGCCGTCGCCGTCCCGCTGTCGGTCGCTGGTCTGTTCCTGACCATGATCTGCCGTACCCTGGCTACCGCTATGGTTCACGGCATGGACGCCTGCGCCGAGAAGGGCGACTTCGCCGGCATCGAGCGTTGGCAGTACGCCGGCATCCTCATGCAGGGTGTTCGTATCGCCATCCCGGCAGTACTTCTGTGCATCATCCCGGCCGAGGCCGTTACCAACGCGCTTAACGCTATGCCCGATTGGCTGTCCGGCGGCATGGCTGTCGGCGGCGGCATGGTCGCTTCCGTCGGTTACGCCATGGTCATCAACATGATGGCCACCAAGGAGACCTGGCCGTTCTTCATCCTCGGCTTTGTCCTTGCTGCCATCCCTCAGCTCACGCTGATCGCCCTTGGCCTCATCGGCATCTCCCTTGCCCTCATCTACCTTGGCCTTAAGGATCTGGCCAAGCAGGGTGGCGGCATGGGCGGTGGCTCCGGTGACCCGCTCGGCGACATTCTGAACGATTACGAGTAGGAGGGGAGTGATACATATGGCAGAGAACAAGATTCAGCTCACCAAGGCTGACCGTAAGAAGGTTTGCTTCCGTCATCAGTTCCTTCAGGGCTCGTGGAACTACGAGCGTATGCAGAACGGCGGCTGGTGCTTCGCAATGATCCCTGCGATCAAGAAGCTCTACACCAGCAAGGATGACCAGATTGCCGCTCTTAAGCGCCACCTGGAGTTCTATAACACCCACCCCTATGTTTCCGCCCCCGTCATTGGCGTTACCCTCGCTCTCGAGGAGGAGCGCGCCAACGGTGCTCCGATTGACGACGTCGCCATTCAGGGCGTCAAGGTCGGTATGATGGGCCCGCTCGCCGGCGTCGGCGACCCCGCCTTCTGGTTCACCCTTCGCCCGATTCTGGGTGCTCTGGGCGCTTCCCTGGCCCTGTCCGGCAGCATCGCCGGTCCGCTGCTGTTCTTCTTCGCGTGGAACATCATCCGTTACGCCTTCCTGTGGTACACGCAGGAGTTTGGCTACAAGGTCGGCTCCTCCATCGCCAAGGACCTCTCCGGCGGTCTGATGGGCAAGGTCACCGAGGGCGCTTCCATCCTGGGTATGTTCATCATCGGCGCCCTGGTCGAGCGCTGGGTGTCCATCTCCTTCACCCCGGTCGTCTCCAAGGTCACGCAGTCTGCTGGCGCCTTTATCGACTGGGCTAATCTGCCCTCCGGTTCTGAGGGTGTCAAGGAAGCACTGACGATGTATAACTCCATCGGTGCTAACGCCCTTGATCAGGTGAAGGTCACCACGCTTCAGGCTAACCTCGATCAGCTCATCCCCGGCCTTGCCGCCGTGTGCCTGACCCTGCTGGTCTGCAAGCTCCTCAAGAAGAAGGTCAGCCCGATCGTCATCATCCTGGCTCTCTTCGCCATCGGCATCATCGGTCGCGTCTGCGGCTTCATGTAAGCACGTTTCGGCTTAAGACCGAGAATTGCTAGGCAAGGGCTTTTGAGCCATTGAAACGGACCGCACCCGGTGGGTACACTGGATGCGGTCCGATTGTTTTATTTGGAGGGCGAGGCGCGCATGGCGCAATCTCAGAACAGCACGGTCGATCTGGCAACGCCGGCAACCTGCCTGATGGGGCTTACCAGTCACGGTAACGTAATGGTGGGCAATAAGGCGTTTGAGTACTATAACGAGCGCAATCCCGAGGATTTTATTCAGATCCCGTGGGATGAGGTCGACTATATTGCCGCTGAGGTTTTGCGCGGCACCAAGAAGATTACGCGTTTTGCCATCTTTACCAAAGAGAATGGCCACTTTACGTTTTCGACGCGCAATGACAAGGAAACGCTTCGCGCGGTGCGTAAGTACATTGACGAGGACAAGCTCGTTCGTTCGCCCGACTTTATCGATGTGACGGCCAAGGGCGCCAAGAGCATCCCCTCCGTCATCAAGAACCTTTTCCACAAAGGCAACTAGTCATTAAAGAGCGCCCCCCTAAAGTGGGACGCGGTTTCCCATGAGGCTCGATCGGGAAAGTGCATCCCGGTTCGAGTGCCGATTGCGGGATGTAGTTTCCGGAACGGGCCCGTTTGGGAAACCGTGTCCCGTTTCGAGCCGA
This sequence comes from uncultured Collinsella sp., assembly GCA_900552705.1. Taxonomy (GTDB): domain Bacteria; phylum Actinomycetota; class Coriobacteriia; order Coriobacteriales; family Coriobacteriaceae; genus Collinsella. The sequence continues at coordinate 9,988 of USAX01000004.1, forward strand.
AATTCTGGGACACAGTTTCCCAGCGAGGTCTCATGGGGAAAGTCTGACCCAGAATTTGCCTGGATAGTGGGACGCACTTTCCGGAGGGCTGTTCCACCGCAACTTCGAAGAGTGGGTATACGCTGCATTACAGCGGCGTAAATCTGCTACACTAATACAACATGCCTCCGTAGCTCAGGGGATAGAGCACCGCTCTCCTAAAGCGGGTGTCGACGGTTCGAATCCGCCCGGGGGCACCAGAGATTTGCCGAGCCCGGTACCGCTACGGTGCCGGGCTCTTCTGGTCTAAGGGCAGGGTTCGAGCCGTCGACACCCGCGTCACCAATTTCCCCGCGGGGGGAGTTTTCGAATCAGCCCGGGGACACCAGAGATTGATCGAGCCCGGTACACCGTCACGGTACCGGGCTCTTCTGGTTCATGTCATGTCAAAAACGAAGCGCCCGCTTGCTGGGGGAGCAAGCGGGCGCCTGTGAGCGAATATGTTTGCGGCGGGAGCCGTAATGGGCGGTGGGGCGGCGACTAGTTGGTCGTACCGGAATCGTCGCCCGTGCTCGTGCCCGAGCCAGAGCCCGAACCCGAGCCAGAAATCGAAACCGTCAGCATAATCGTGCTGTCGGTGGACTGCTTGCCGGTGGGGGAGACGCCCGTAACGGTGGCATCCTCGTTACCGCTCACGGGATTGCCGTTCTGGTCACAGAAGCCAATGTTATAGAAACCGGCGTTGTTGAGCGCGGTAACGGCGGCGGAAATGCTCTTGCCGTATAGGTTGCCCGGGACGGAGGCCTTGCCGGACTTCTTGGCAATGACGACAGTGATCGTGGCGCCGGGCTTCTGCTTGCCACTGGGGTTCCAGCTAATGACGGTGCCCTCGGTGACGGAGTCGTTCTCCTGGTAGCTGACGTCGACGCCAAAGCCTGCCATATCGAGGGCGTTGCGCGCCTGGGCCTCGGTCATGTCGGTCAGGTCGGGGACGGACGTGGTATCCGGGCCGCTCGAGACCTTGTACGAGATGGTCGTGCCCTTCTCGACTTCCTTACCGGCTTCGGTGCCCTGCTCAAAGACCTGGCCCTCATCGGCCTCGTTGGCCTCCTCGGAGGCGTTGCCCTTCAGGCCAACGCTTGCCAGCGCGGCTTCTGCCTGGTCCTTGGTCAGGCCGACCAGCCGGGGAACCTCGACCTTCTCGGAGGGCTTGGGGCCCTTGGAGATTACCAGGTTCACCTTGGTGCCCTTGGCCTTCTTGGTGTTGCCGTTGGGCGTCTGCTCGGCGACCTTGCCCTCGTCGACATCGTCGTTGTAGCTTTGGTCGATGGTGCCGACCTCGAGGCCGGCTTCCTTGATCTGCTCGACGGCAGTCTGCTGGTCCTTGCCTAGCACATCGGGCACGGTGACCTGCTCGCCGCCAAAGAGTCCTGTGGCAAAGGCCACCACGATACCGATGACGGCAACGGCTGCCACCACGGCGGCGATGATCTTGTTCTTGTTGGATTTGGGCTTTTCGACCTCGTAGGAGCCGGTGGAGCCCGAAACCGAGCTACGGGCGGTATTCTGGCCGCTCACGCCCGAGACGGGACGCACCATGGCGCGCGTCTGATCGGAAAGCTCGCGAGTCTTGGTGGCGCCCAGCTCACCGGGGGCACCGATGATGCGCGTGGGCTCCGAGATGTTGACGGCACGGCCCGACAGGTAGCTGTTGAGCACCTGACGCAGCTCGTCGGCGGTCTGGAAGCGGTTTGCCGGGTCCTTCTCCATGCACTTGAGGATGATGCGCTCAAGGTCGGCGTCGACACCGGAGTTGATCTGGCTCGGCGGAATAGGCAGCTCGTTGACCTGCTTGAGTGCGACCGAGATAGCGTCGTCACCGTCAAAGGGAACGCGGCCGGTGGCGCACTCGTACATCACGACGCCCAGCGAGTAGATATCCGAGGTGGGGCCGAGGTCCTGACCACGGGTCTGCTCGGGGCTGACGTAGTGGGCGGTTCCCAGCACGTTGTTGTCTTGCGTGAGGTGGCTGTTCTTGGCGCGCGCGATGCCAAAGTCCATCACCTTGATGTTGCCGTCTGGCAGCACCATGATGTTCTGCGGCTTAATGTCGCGGTGGATGATCTCGTGCTTGTGGGCGACCGAAAGCGCGGAGCTGATCTGCGAGCCGATCTGGGCGACCTTCTTGGGGTCGAGGGCGCCGTGGCTCTTGATGCCGCTCTTAAGGTCGGTGCCGCGCAGGTACTCCATGACGATGTAATAGGTGTCGCCGTCCTTGCCCCAATCGTAGACGCCCACGATATAGGGGGAGGAGAGACCGGCTGCTGCCTGGGCCTCCTGCTTAAAGCGTGCGGCGAAGGTTGCGTCGCCAGCATACTGCGGCAGCATGATCTTGACGGCTACCGTGCGGTCGAGGACCTGGTCCTGCGCACGGTAGACGGTCGCCATACCGCCTGTCCCCACCTTATCCTTGAGGAGGTATCTTCCCCCGAGGACCCTCTGTTCCATTCCTGCTCCTAACATAACTATTCGCTCAACGATGTGTGTAGTACCTACGATGTGGCCGCTGGGGCCGTGTGGCGCGTTGCCGCTAACTCTTCGGCCGCGGCGCGCCTCGGGTGTCCGATTCGATCATGGGCATCACGCTCCCTGTGCGGCGAGCGCCGCGGTCAGGACGATGCCGGCAATCTTGGCCGCCTTGACGTCGTGTTTGTCGTAATCCTCCAAGGCCACCGAGATGGCGACCGTGGGTGAATCGTAAGGTGCAAAGCCAACGAACATCGAGTTGACGTTGGTGCCGCCGATCTCGGCCGAGCCGGTCTTGCCGGCGACCTTGACGCCGGGGACCTGGGCATCGGTGCCGGTACCGGACTGGACGACGGCGAGCATGGCCTGCTTGACCTGGTCGGCCGTGGCGGAGCTGACGGCCTGACCCAGCGAGCGGGACTGCGTGGTCTTGACCACAGTTCCGTCCGGGGCGAGTACCTGGGCTACAAAGTACGGGTCCATGACCACGCCACTGTTAGCGATGGCGGCGGCAATCACGGCGTTTTGCATGACGGTGGTCTGCGGCCCGGGCGTGTGGTCCATGCCGACAGGCTGGCCGGCGCCGGCCCAGGCGGTCTCCCACTCGGTCATGAGCGACGGGTCGGCCATGATGGAGGCCGCGGAGGTCAGGTCTTGGCCGAGCTTTTGGCCGTAGCCAAAGGCGTTGGCAAACTGCACGAGCGTGTTTGCGCCAACTTCGTTTGCCACCTGGCCAAAGACGACGTTGGAAGACACGGCAAAGGCCTGCTGCAGGCTGATGGTGCCGTAGCTCTCGTTGGCATAGTTGGTGACCGGCGCGTTGCCGATGTCCATGGAGCCGGGCGCCTGGTAGGTGCTGGTAAGGCTGGCGGTGCCGGTCTCGAGTGCCGCGGAAAGCGTAACGACCTTAAACGTGGAGCCCGGCGTGTACAGCGCGTCCATGGCGCGATTGTACATGGAGCCGTCCTCGCCGCCGCCCGCCTGCAGCAGGGCGTCGATGTTGGTGTTGTCATAGGTGGGCGAGCTGGCGCATGCGAGCACCGCACCGGTACGCGGGTCGATGACCACTACAGCGCCCTTAAAGCCCTTGAGCGCCTGCTCGGCCGCCGTCTGGATACGCGAGTCGATGGTGAGCTTGGCGGTGTTGCCCGGCTGGGTCTGGCCCGCGAGCGAAGCGATGGCGTTGTTCCAGCTGGAGTAATCCTTAGAGCCGGTGAGCGTGTCGTTCATGACACTCTCGATGGCGGTGGTGCCATACTGCTGGCTCACGTAGCCAACCACGTGCGCTGCCAGGTTGCCGTTGGGGTAGGAGCGTACGTAGGTGCCGTCCTCCTGCTGCAGCGACTCGGCCAGCGTCACGCCGTCGGACGTGATGATGGAACCGCGCTGGATGTACTTGGAGCGGGCGATAGTGTGGTTGTTGGTCGGCATATCCTGATAGTCCTTGGCCTTGATGACCTGGACATAGGTGAGGTTGCCGATAAGGATGGCGAACAGCGCCGTAAAGGCGAGCACCGCACGGGTTAGACGGTTGGCGAGCGCAACGCGGCCGAGCACACCGGATTCAGGCGTGTCGAGCAGGCGACGGCGCATGCGCGAGCCGACGGAATGGCTGCCGCTGCCGTAGGAAGACGAGGTGGCAAAGCGCGTGCCCGTCGGGGCGGCGGCAGATGCGACCTGATCATCGGTGATGGCGGCCATAGTGCCGGTGCCGGTAAGCTCGGCCTCGCGTCCGGTCGCCTCGTCACCGGCGCGCAGCAGGAGCGCGACGATGATAAAGCTTGCCAGCAGCGAGGAACCGCCCTGGCTCATAAAGGGCAGGGTGACGCCGGTCAGCGGGATCAGGCGGGTAACGCCGCCCACGATTAAAAAGGCCTGGAAGCTGATGGCGGCCGTAAGGCCCGTGGCGCTAAAGGCGGCGAGGTCGGATTTAGCGCGGGCAGCCGTGGTGAGGCCACGCACGGCAAAGAGCATAAACAGGATGAGCACGGCGCCGCCGCCCAAAAGGCCCATCTCCTCGCCGATGGCCGAGAAGATAAAGTCGGACTCGACGACAGGGATGTTGTTGGCCATGCCGTTGCCGATACCAACACCGACCAGACCGCCATCGGCAAGCGAGAAGAGCGACTGGACGATCTGGTAGCCCTGGCCCTGGGCGTCCTTAAACGGATCGACCCAAACCTGGAAACGCACCTGAACGTGAGACAGGAACTTGTAGGCGCCCACGGCTCCAACGGCTAAGAGCGCAAGGCCGATAACGACATACGAGAATCGTCCCGTGGCAACGTAGAGCATCAGCAAGAAGATGGTGTAGAACAGCACGGCCGAACCCAGATCGCGTTCGAAGACGACGACGAGCAGGCACACACCCCACACGGCAAACAGCGGCAGCAGCAGTCGCAGGCGAGGGATCTTAAAGCCCAGGATCTTGCGGTTGGAGATGGAGAGCAGCTCGCGGTTCTCGGCCAGGTACCCGGCCAGGAACAGCACGATAAAGACCTTGGCGAACTCGCCGGGCTGGATGGTAAAGCCCGCGATGCGAATCCACAGCTTGGAGCCCGAGATCGTGGTGCCGATAAAGATAGGCAGCATCAACAGAATGATGCCGATAATGCCAAAGGTGTACTTGTAGCGCATGACTACGTCGAGGTTCTTAACCAACGCGAGCGTTCCCACCATCAGGGCCACCGAGACAAACAGGATGATGAGCTGTGAGATGGCGAGAGCGGGGGCGAGACGCGTCACGAACGTGATGCCGATGCCCGAAAGCACAAAGACAATGGGCAGGATGGCGGGGTCGGCACCGGGCGCCAAGATGCGCACGGCAATGTGGGCCGCGGCAAAGGCGGCAAAGAGGCCGATCGGTACGGCGAGCGTCTCAAAGGAGATGGCAGCGCCCGCGGTGAGGACGTACATCGCATACAGCAGGATGACGGGGAACGCCGAGGCGATGAGCAAGAGCAGCTCGGTGTTGCGGCGACTCATAAGCGGCACTCCCTTTCTAGTTCTTTTCGGAGGCTTCGGCCTCGGCGGACTGTTCGGCGGTTTTCTCGGAATCTGATTCGGAGGTCGATCCCTGGTCGGTGTTGTCGCGAATCGTTTGCGCGTCGATCACCTGGCGGGTCTGCTCCTCGTCGATCTGGTGGCGGTACTTGGATATCGTGTCCTGCGCATCGTCGACACTTGTTTGCGGAATGCCCGCCTTGAGGCGGTTTTGCGTGTCTTCGGGCAGGTCGGACAGCTTGATACTGGTTTCGCTTTCGAGCCAGTGGAGCTTGAGTCCGAGCGGCTTGCCGGGCAGGCCGCGCCAGACGGCGACATTGCCCTGGTAGGTACCCAGGTAGTACGAGCCGGTGACACCCGTGTAGGCCCAGATGGCAGCCGCCAGCACCAAGACGAGACCTAAGACGACGCCGATGGTGACGTTGCGGCGACGCACGCGTTGCGCCTCGCGCATAACGCCATCGTCAACCAGGTCAACGACTACTACGGTCACGTTGTCGTGGCCGCCGGCGGCAAGCGCCGCGTCCACTAGGTTGTCGACGCAGATTTGCGCGGTTGAGGACTGCGTGGCGATGTTCTCGATATCGCTATCGGGAATCATGCTCGAAAGGCCGTCAGAGCACAGGATCAGGCGGTCGCCTTCCTCGATATGCAGAGTGAAGTGGTCGGCATACATGGCGGGGTCCGAGCCCAGCGCACGGGTGATGACCGAACGGTTGGGGTGGACGCGAGCCTCGTCTGCCGTAATCTCGCCGGCGTCCACGAGTTCTTCCACATAGGAGTGGTCGCGGGTCACGCGGATGAGCGTGCCCTCGTGGAGCAGGTAGGCGCGCGAGTCGCCCACGTGGGCGATGGCGAGCGTATCGTTTTCGATATAGGCGCAAGTGGCTGTGCAGCCCATGCCGGGCTTGCCTAGGCCATTCAAGGCGGCCTCGATTACGGCGGCGTTAGCGGCCTCGACGGCTGCCGCCAGGCGTGCGGCGTCGGCGGACTGCGGGGCCGTCTTGGCAATAGTCTCAACGGCGATGGAAGAGGCCACCTCGCCGGCAGCGTGACCACCCATGCCGTCGCATACGCAAAAGAGCGGCGACTGCACCAGGTAGGAATCCTCATTGTGCGGGCGTACGCAGCCAACGTCGGAGCGGGCGCCCCACATGAGTTGCGTGGTGGTGCCGGCATCATAGGTCGAGTCGGTCTCGATGCGCTCCTCGGTCAGGGGCTCAAAGCTCATGGTCGAGCCGGGGTCTTTGAGCTTGGCCTCAACGGCGGCAACGTCGATTTCGGCTGTGTCACCGGGAGAGACGGTGTCGGTCTCGGCGTTTGATTCGGAATCGCCGGTGTCCGGGGAGTCGGGCTCCTCGGACACGCGGGCGGTCGACTCGTCGTCTTGCGGGCTGACGTCTATAGGCTCGGGCGCCGGCGTAGACGCGGGCGCAACCTCGGATGCCGGGGCTATGGGAAACGCCGGCGCGGCGGGCTCGGGTGCCGCAAACACCGCAGCGCTCTCGTTGATTGCCGCGGCGACGGGCTCTGCAAAGTGAGCCGGCGCCGGGGTTGCTTCGGGCGCTGTGGGCTGTTCCGCAGCATGTGCGCCGATGGGCGCCGCTACGGCATCCTCTTCGCCCTCGTTATCGGCGAGATCCGAAATATCATGCGTTACATGCGAAAGAGGCAGGGAGAACACGGTGTCCTCGGGCTCCACGGGTGTGGAGTCCGCCGGAGCGGCGTGGGCCGGTGCAGCTACGGCGGCGGCCGGTGCCTCGGTCATAGTTGCGGACTTGTTCTCCTCGTCGATCATCGACGGTTCACCTTCATGACCACATCGCCAATCTGGACTTCGTCGCCCTCGCGCAGCGTTGCGGGCTCCACAAGCTGGCGGCCGTTGACGAGCGTGCCGTTAAGCGAGTTGAGGTCCTCGATGATGAGCGCCGGGCCCTGCAGCGAAAAGCGCGCATGCGAGGCCGAGACGAACGGTTCGTTGATGCAGATGTCCGAAGATGGCGAGCGACCGACGATGACGGGGCCGAGCATGTCTACGTGGATGCCGCGGATACCGCGCGGACCCTTGTCCACATCGATCGTCCAGATAGCCGAGTCGCGACGCTGCCCGCGCACAAGTCCCACGCCGGTCTTCATGACGGCGAACAGGAAGATATAGAGCAGGGCGACCAGGACGATGCGGCCTGCAAAAAGGACGATATCGATGTTCATAAGAGACTATCCCCTAAATTCAAAGGTGCTCAGGCCAAACGTCAGCAGATCGCCGTTGCGCAGCGGGCAGCGCGTAATGCGGCGGTTGTTGACGAGCGTGCCGTTGGTGGAATTGAGATCCTCGATCGACCAATCCGAGCCCGTAAAGGTGAGCTGGGCGTGGCGGCGCGACACGTTGGGGTCGCGCAGGGCAATGTCGGAAACTGAGCGCTCGCGACCGATGGTCACCTGTGCGGAGGTGATGCTATGGCTCTCGCCGCTCACGACGTCGACGAGCTGGGCGAGCGGGCGCTGCGGGGCGCGAGTGCTCGCCATGTTGGAGGCGATGCCGGCTGCGGCGCCTAGGCCCACGGCGGCACCGGTCGCGGCGGCTCCGCCCATGCCGGCAAGCGCGTCGCGCGAGACGGTCTGCGGCACCGGGATGGGTGCGGCGGCGGGGTCGGGGACACTAGGCGCGAAGGGGTCTGCTACGGCAAGCGGGTCGGGAGCGGCGGCGCGAGGCGTCGGCTGCTGCTGGGGCATGGCGGCGGGGTGCTGCTGCGGGGCAGCAAACTGCTGCTGGCCGGCGCGCGGGGCGCTGGCGGCACGGCTTGCCGCGGAGTTGTTCTGGCCCAGGCCGTTTTGATAGGCGCGCTCTTCTTCGTACAGGCGGCCGAGCGTGGGGGCATCGACGTTCTCGGCAAAGACCGAGAACTTGCCGGCGCGCAGCTGCGGATCGATCATAAAGCGCACGAGGGGCTCGCCGACAAAGACATAGCGCCGCTTTTCGGCCTGCGCCTTCACAAACTCGCGGACCTCGCGCGAAAGCTCGGGGTAGAACGGGGCGAGCATGGGATCGTCGTCGGCGGCGATCAGGATGGTATAGAGTGCCGGCGCCGTGTTGACGCCGTTGATCACCAGAGTCTGATCCTCCATGTCGCGAGCGGCCTGCTTGGCAAGCTTCTTAAAGGAGAACGGGGCACGGGTGGCACCGAAGATGCCGGCCACGTGGTCCTCGAAGATGTTCAGGAAGTTCACGAAAGATCACTCTCCGTATAGGTTCTTTGGTATCCGAGCAAATATAGGCATATCCCAACGATTATAGAGGATAGGGTTCCCGCAACCGCCGCCTTGGCGGCGACCGCGGCTGCAAGGCTGGCAATTTCCATATGGTGTGCAAGACAGGATGCCGCTGCGCAGCCGATGCCGGTGACGGCGATAGCGGCGATTGCGGCAAGGTTTGAGCCCTGGTCGGCACGCTTGGCATGGGCATTGAGCAGCGCAGATGACGCTGCGGCAGTTGTCGCGACCAGCACAAAGGCAGCCCAAAGGAGCGGGTCTTCCAGCGCTGCGGCAACGTTACCGAGCCCCAGCACGCCTCCGGCTGAAAGCGCGACCGTCGCCAGACGGGCAAAAAGCACGCCCATGCCCGTTGCCGCGGCGGCGCTTGCCGGGCCGAGCCAAAATGACGCGACGCCGGCGGCGACCCCAGCTGCCAGGAAGGTATTGCCGGTCAGACAGCCAAGCGCGAGTGCACAGGTGAGCGCGGCGCTCGCGGCAGCCTCGGTGCGACCCCAGGCGATCCACCAACCGGACATGGCGGCGGCAAAGATCACCGCGACGGGCAACATCGACAGGATGCCCTGCGCCTGCATGGTGGCGTTGGCCATGAGCACCAAAAAGCCCACAGCCGAGATGGCCGAGCCGATCTGGGGGGCCAGGCCAGCCGCCGCTCCGATCGCGATAGCCGCAATGACCAGGCCGGGAAGCGCCGCGACCCCGGCCGTTTGCATCAGCAAAAAGCTAAAGGCGCCGCACGTTAGCGCCGAGATAGCGTGCATGGTGTAGTCGCGCGCATGGCTCCAGCGCGTGCCCGCCCAGCCGAGCGCGGGGTCGACCTCGATGGCGTCGTCCTCGTAGTACGACGGCTCGATATCGTCGAGCTCCTGCTCGTCATCCGAAAGCTCGCCAACCATTTGCTCCAGACTGCGACGGCCCTCGCGCACGCTGCCCAGACCGGCAAGGAGTTGGTCGCAAAATGCCTCGATGCTGTTGGGGCGGTCCTGCGGCATGGGGGAGAGCGCGCTCATGAGCACGCTCTCGGCTCCCGGGGGAAAGTGTGGTATCAGCTCGCTGGGATAGGTGGCGCCGCCGATGATACGGCCGAGCGAGTCGGCGGGCGTGGCCGCCATAAAGGGAGCGCTGCCGCACAAGCCCTCATAGATAACGCAGGCAAGGGCAAAGACATCGGCGCGTTCGTCGACCGTGCCGGTCTCGATATCGAGCTGCTCGGGCGGCATGTAGCCGATGGTGCCGCCGCGCGAGCCGCCAAAGCCACCGGCGGACGACAGTCGCGCCATGCCAAAGTCGGTGAGCTTTACATTGCCCGAGTGGTCGATGAGCACGTTGGCGGGCTTAATGTCCAGGTGGAGTACGCCATTGCTATGGGCGAAGGTGAGCGCCTGGCCCAGGGCATCGGCAATGGCCGCGGCCTCGTCAAAGGTGAGCGAGTGGCCGTCCACGCGATGCAAAAACTCGGCCAGCGACATACCGTCGACATACTCCATGACCAGGTAGGCATAGGCGGTGTCATGCGTAAAGTCGATGACCTGCACGATATTGGGATGTTGAAGCATGGCGGCAGTGTGCGCCTCGCGCAGGACATCCATGATGTCGCTGGCGGGCATGCCGGCGCCGTTGATAAGGGGGATGCGCTTAATGGCGACGCGGCGGCGCAGGTGCGTGTCGCGGCAAATCTCGATGGAGCCAAAACCGCCGGTCGCAAGTGTCTCGAGCGGCTGGTACCGCTTGAGCAGCTCGCGAGAGCTGGTGCCCTCCAAAGGAACGTCCGGCGAGAACCGGGCGGTATGTTGCGAGAAAAGCGGCATGGCCAACCCTCGTGCGTTTAAAGTTCGTTTGCGAGTGGCGGGCGCGGAGCCGAGCCGTTCGCGGTGGCATAGATGCTGCTAGTGTAGCACGCTCGGGCGGATGGCGAGGATAATGGGATGTGAGGCTGCCTGTCTGGCTTGGCCTTAGTGCTTCTTCTTGTTCTTCTTCTGCTTGCGCTGCTTGCCCTTGGTCTCCTGGGGCTTGTCGCCCTGCTTGGCCTCGGCGGCGGCCTTCTCGGCCTTCATTTTCTTCTTCTTGGTCTCGATGCGGAGTTTTTTGTTGATGCGGGCCTTGAGGAAGGGACCGAACTGCTCGGCATCGCCACGGACGAAGGTGTCCTTGGGGATCGTCACGCCCTGGTCGGCGAACATGGCCACAAAGATGCGCTCGCCGTCGAGTACGTGGTCGAGCTTGTCAAACGGGAAGAACTGCGACTTGCCGCTCTTGCCCCAAACCATCAGGCCGTCCTCGTTGGCGGCGACGCGGCGATAGCGGCCACCCATGGACTCGTCGGCCTCGACGGCGTCGATAAAGTCGCGGGCGAGCGTGTGGTGCAGGTTCTTGCTCCACCAGGCCAAAAAGGCGCCGAACACGATCAGCACGACGCCGAACTTGATCCAGCTGCCGCCGGCCACCAGCATGCCGATGCCGATGAGCGCGGCAATCACGGCGGCGACGTACAGGGAGCCACGGCGCCTGGGCGAGGCGACCAGGCGGGCGAAGTCGGTGACGAGGTCGTTTTCGTACTGGTACTCGTTGAGGTACAGAATGCCGTCGTCGGCTGCGGCCTGCGCCTCGAGCGCGACCTCGACCTGGTCGGCTGCTTCGGAGGGAATGAGGTTGCTCTCTGCGTCTGCCATGCTCTTTGGACTCCTATCGCGGCGGGCTCGCCGTACGGGTTATTATGAATGCAGTATGCCGTGCGACCGCATGGCCGTCGCGGCAACAAGTCTCAGTATACCCGGGGGAGCACCCATGGAATCGTTGTACCGAAAGTATCGCCCGCTCACCTTCGACTCCGTGGTGGGCCAGCAGCATATCGTCTCGACGCTCGAGCACGCTATCACCGAGGGACGCCTGTCCCACGCCTACCTGTTCTGCGGACCGCGCGGCACGGGCAAGACCACCATGGCGCGCATCCTTGCCAAGGCGCTGCTGTGCCGCAATGCCGAGGCGGCGCGCGCCGAGGGTGCAAGCGGCTGCATGCCCGACGGTACTTGCGAGGAGTGCGAGCTCATTGCCGAGGGCAACCACCCCGATGTCTACGAGCTCGATGCCGCAAGCCGTACCGGCGTAGACAATGTGCGCGAGGAGATCATCAACTCCGTCAACTTTGCCCCGGTGCGCGGCAAGTACAAGATCTATATCATCGACGAGGTCCACATGCTCACGACGGCGGCGTTCAACGCGCTGCTCAAGACGCTCGAGGAGCCGCCGGCACACGTGATTTTTGTGCTGTGCACCACCGACCCGCAAAAAATTCTGGAGACCATCCTCTCGCGCTGCCAGCGTTTCGATTTCCACCGCATCGGTAACGAGGATATCGAGCGCCGCCTGGCATACGTGTGCGAGCAGGAGGGCTTCGACTACGACGACGAGGCGCTTGCCATCGTGGCACGCCATGCCAAGGGCGGCATGCGCGACGCGCTCTCCACGCTGGAGCAGCTGAGCGTCTTTGGCAACGGCACCGTGCATGCGGACGATGCCCGCTCGCTTTTGGGCGAAGTTTCGGACCAGATTCTGGGCGAGTTTGCGCGTGCCATTGCCGATCGTGATGTCGCCGAGTTGTATGGGCTTATTCGCGCGCAGGTCGAGGAAGGCAATGACCTGCTTGAGCTGACGCGCGACCTGGTGGCGCATGTGCGCGATGTGTACGTGGCCTGCGTTGCCGGCGCCCGCGCCGAGCTGTTTGAGGGCGGGGCCGAGCAGGCCGAGGCGCTTGCTGCCGAGGCCGCTGCCTTTGGCGAGCATCCTGCCGATCGTTTGGCTCGCGTGCTGACGGTGCTCGACGATGCCGCCTTGGAGATGAGGGGCGCGAGCGACGTGCGCCTGGTGCTCGAGATCGCCTGCACCCGCCTGACGCGTCCCGAGGCCGATCTGACCATTGAGGCCCTGGCCGAGCGCGTGGCGCGCTTGGAGGCCATGGTTGCCAACGCCGCCGTTCCGGCGAGCGTGGCTGCTGCTCAAGCGAGTGCGTCTGCGGCTGTCGTGGCTGCACCTGCGACGACGCAGCAACCGACGCTGATCTCGGGTGCCCGAGCTGCTACTCCTGCGGCGACCGCCGCCCCCGCTGCTACGTCCGCGCATCAGGGTGGCATGCCTTGGGACCGCGGCGCTGCTGTTCCAGCTGCCCAGCCTGCGCCCAAGTCCGCGGCTCCGGCTCCCGCGCCCAAACCTGTAACGCCTGCACCTCAACCCGTTACGGCTCCGGCTCCCGCGCCTGCCGCATCGACCGTGCCGGTGTCCAAGCCCAACAACGCCGCCCAGGTTGCCGCCGCCGGCGCAGCCGAGACCCCTGCGGTCGAGGACGCCGGCGAGCTCCAGCGCAAATGGGCCGAGGTCGTCGAACGCGTCAAGGCCCGTCAGGCCTCCTACGCAGGGCTTTTGCTCAATGCCCGCGCCACGTCAGATGACGGCTCCAAGCTCACGGTCTCGTTCCCCGCGGGCTCGACCTTTGCCATCAAGATGCTCGGTCGCGCCGACACGCAGTCGGTGGTCCTGCCGACGGTCTGCGCGGTCTTCGGTCGTCGTACCGTCGACTATGTCCTGGATGGGGGTGGCACGCCGGCTCCTCAACATGAGGAGCATTCTCCATCTGCACGGGCTGCGGCATCTGCGGACCCGCAACCCGTGTCCTCGGCGGCCCCTGCATCCTCGAGCGCCAGCGCGACGCAGCCAAAAGCGGCACCGGTAGCGGCACCGACCCCGTCGGCGCCTGAACCCGCTGTGCCCAAACCGGCTGCTCCGGTCCCCGCGCCCAATCCTGCCGCCGCGCCTGCGCCCAAGTCATCCGACCTGGCCAAGGCACCCTGGCTGCGCTCTGACAACCCTGCTGGCGCTCCTGCCACGGGCAAGCTCCCGACCGAGCCCGCACCCCGAGCGCCCGAGCGCGCGTCCGCTTCCAAGGCTCAGCCCGCCGCGCCGTCTGCGCCGTGGGAATCCGAGCAGGTTCCCTACGACGATGCCATGGTCGGCGGTTTTGCTGCCGATGCCGGCGGGGACGATCTGCCCCCGTTCGACGTGCCGGGTGCGGCGTCCGCGCCCAAGCCCGCTGCAACTGCCCCCAAAGAGGAGGACGCTCCTGCGGCTCCCTGGGAGTCCAACCCCGGCGCGGGCAGCCCCTTCGGCCATCAGGGCGCAGCCCCAAGCATCCCGCAGACCGAGGACGAGGCCAAAGCCCTCATCCGCAGTGTCTTCGGCCAGTCCACCATCTTCAAACCGGTGGAGTAGCTGCGCGGGCGGGTATACTGCTCAAGAAGAGACCTCTTTGAACGGAGCGAGCTTATGATGTGGGAATATGTCCGTCTTGAGGACGATACGCAAATCTCGTATTCCGAAGTCCGCGAGGACAACACGGTGAAGATCGTTGTGGAGCGCCCACGCGATTGGGGCTTTGACACGGCGGAATGTATCTTGCCGGCATTCAACTGGGTGTCGCACGAGGGCTTTAGCGAAGCGGACCTCAAAGACCTCGATGATTTTGTGCGTAATAACGCCCCGCTTATCTTGCGTTTTGCTTACGAAGGCGGACGAGTCTATGCCTAGTCTCTTCCGACTCGGGCCGTACGTCATCTTTTTCTGGACAGGGGAGAACGGTGAACCCGTCCATGTTCATATAGCGGTCAAGCGCCCTACTGCCGAGGCGACCAAGATATGGCTTACTCGCTCCGGCGGATGCAAGCTGGCCCATAACAAGGGCGATATTCCTGCTCGGGATTTACGCGATATCATGCAGTTTGTTTCATCTAACCATGCGCTGATTTGCAAACGTTGGAAAGAAACAACCGGCGGGCTATCGTTCTACTGCTGAGAATCGCTCGCCGGGCTTAGGACTCCTAGCTCTTCAGGGGTTTTGTCCGGGCACATCTGTATTTCGGACATGTGTAGTGTGGTGTCGCGTATATCGCATTCGAGCAGACAGGTGCGTGACGGTCGGCCTAGGATGCTGAGGTCGATGCGATACGTCGCGTGGCTGTCCGTGTACTCGACTTGCTCGGCGTTGATGGTTGCCCCGATTGTAAATAAAGAGCCCGGTTCGGCATCGACAATCTTGAAGTCCTTTATCTTGACCTTGAACTCTTGGTAGAGGGACGGGCTGTTGTAGTAAACAGTTCGGGTTCCATCGGTGCACTCATCGGTCGCTTCCCATTTGACGACGGGCTGGTCCGAGCTGGCTACCAGCAGTTCTGCTCCAAAGGCTATGACATGGGTGATGACAACCAGCAATGCCCAGCCGACAAAGAGATAGAGAACCACATATGCAACGGGGTGTTTTGAGCGGATGTTTTGGAGCACGTCGGGGTCGTTCATGGGGCACCTCCAAATTGCTATCTGTGACAATCAAATTATACCCCACCGTCATGCGCGCCACCTCGAGCAGCGGTTCGGCATTTAGCCATTTAGTGGTACGCATAAAATGTTGGATTCCGGCTCTACAAGATTTAGCTTTCAATATTATTCAGATGCGAATTATTCAACTTTGCATAATCTTTGGGTGCGGCTTGCACTCCAGGACATGTATATCGACTGAGGTAGCGTGTCCGCCCCGCTCGCTGGCCTCGCGCCGTGGTACGATTTTTGAGTTTGAAAGTCCCGCCGCGTCCCGGCTGCCCTTGCAGCTCGTCGCGCGGCCGCACGTAAAGGAGCCATTATGGCCGGTATGAACATGCAACAGATGATGAAGCAGGCCCGCAAGATGCAGGAGCAGCTTGCCGCTGCGCAGGAGAATCTCAAGTCCCAGACCGTCGACGCCTCTGCCGGCGGCGGCATGGTCAAGGTGACCGTTAACGGCGAGATGGAGCTCGTCAACCTCACCATCGACCCCGATGCCCTCGATCCCGAGGACGTCGATATGCTGCAGGACATGATCATGGCTGCTGTCAACGAGGCCGTTCGCGGCGTCAACGAGCTCGCCAACAAGCAGATGGGCGCCATCACCGGTGGCCTCAACATCCCGGGCATGCCGTTCTAAGACACGCATATATATGAGTGCGAATCACAGTCTGCAAAAACTGCTCGATGAGCTGGGTCGTCTGCCGGGCATTGGTCCCAAGTCGGCCCAGCGCATCGCCTATTACCTGCTCGAGGCCGATGCCGAGGAGGCCCGCCGCCTGGCCGAGGCCATCCTGGAGGTCAAGCAGGAGGTCCACTTTTGCAGCCGTTGCTTTAACTACGCCACGGCCGACGAGTGCTCCATCTGCCAGGACCCGATGCGCGATACCACTCGCATTTGCGTGGTGGGCGAGCCGCGCGACGTCCAGGCGATTGAGCGCACAGGCAGCTACCATGGCCTGTACCATGTGCTGGGCGGCGTGATCAGCCCCATGGACAAGATCGGTCCCGAGCAGCTGCACATCCGCGAGCTGCTGGCGCGCCTGGGCCACGAGGACATCCACGAGGTCATTATCGCCACCAACCCCAACATTGAGGGCGAGACCACGGCGAGCTACCTTGCTCGTACCATCAAGCCATTGGGCGTTGAGGTATCGCGTCTTGCGAGCGGCCTTCCCGTGGGCGGCGACTTGGAGTATGCCGACGAGCCTACGCTTGGCCGCGCTATCGAGGCCCGCCGCGCGATCTAGGCGGTGTCAGCTCCGCGGCATGTCACGTCGGTCTGCCGCACGGGGCGCTCATAATCGAGCGCGCGTTCATGCATTTGTTGTGCAACAAACCTGCTTTTCATCCGCTTATCGCGTGGATGGGTCTGCTTGCACCTCGTATTTTCCCATTCGTTGCGCAACCTTTTGGGTTCGCTGATACACTCAAATATGGATATGAAAGAATGCGCCGCTCCTGAGCGGCGTGTTTTTGTTGGAGGAGAACGCATGCGGCCCGGGGGCACTCAGACAAAGCGTGGCGCCACGGTGCGCATGCGATGCCGGCTGGGCCTGGCGCCTCGGTCGTATGGGCTGCTGTCTTGCTCGCTCGTGCTGGTCATAGCCGGTGTTTCGGCTTATGGTATGACGGTGCCGTCCATGGTGCAGGCGCATGCTGCGCGCGAGCTGCATATTGGGCGCAAGGCCAAAAGCGACTTGGGAACGACAACTGGATATGCGTGGGCGAGCGTGGTCTCGCATGTTGTGTTCGGTGGCGACGATGCGGACAGTCCCGAAACATCGGACAACGAGGTTACGCTGGCAAACGGCAAGACCATCGTGCTCACCAACACCAAGATCATCACGAAGCTTTCCAATAACAGCGTGGCTTCTGTCATTAACAAGGCTGAGCAGCAGAAGGAGCAGGATACGCAGCAGGCGGGTAAGCCCGGCGGCTCGGACGGGTCCGGTTCTGGCACCGGTTCGGCGGGTTCGGACGGCGGTTCCGGTTCGGGCTCCGCCTCTGGCGGTGGATCTTCGAGTGGCGGCTCGACGGACGGCGATGCCGGCGGGGGCACGGGCACGGGTGGCCTCTCGGCTGCCGAGGAGGAGAGTATCCACAGTTGGCTCGTGACCAAATACAACATGCTCGATGGCTATGTCGCCCGCGCCAATAGCGTGGTGTCGACCTATAACGCCACGGGCGATACCGGACCGTGCGATAGCCTGGTCAATGACATGTTTGTCATCCGCGCCGAGTTTGGCCGGCAGACGTTTCCTCCCCAGTCAAAGTGGTATCGACAATTCGCCAACCTGTGGGGCTGCTACACAAACCTGTGTCAATGGGTCGGACATTACGGCGACGATAACGTCGCGCTCAACAACTTTAACACCAATGTGGCGGCGATCGCTCTATGATGGCCAATCTCGTTTCCGCCACAACCCAATCGCTTGCCCACGATCCCATGGTGGGCCTGCGCCTGGCGCGCGTCGACGGGTTTGAGCCGGCCGTAGCCCTGGGCACGGACGAGCTTCCCGCCTACCTGCGCCGTTTTACGATGCTGTTTGCCGATGACGCCACCATGCGCCGCGGCGGTATCGGCCGTGTGACGCGTGCCGTCAACGCGCAGGGCGAGGCTGTGGCGCTCAAGCAGCTCATCTTGCCGGCGCGCGACGAATTTGATGACGATGTCGCCCACGAGACGCTGGTCACCAAATTCAAGGCGGCGTTTCGCGAGGAATATGAATGCCATCGTGCCCTTTCGGGCCTTAAGGGCTTTCCCCGCTTATACGGGTGGGGCGAGGTCGACGGCGTGCCCGCGATTGTCATGGAGTGGGTCGAGGGCGAGACGCTCGCTCGCCTGCGCTCGCGCCTTGCCGTGGACGATGCCGGGCGTCTGTCGCCGCTCGTGGCGGCGCGCCTGGGTCGCGACCTGTTCGATCTGCTCTGCCGCATGAGCTTGGTAGGCGAAGGGTTCGTCCATCGCGATATCTCGCCCGCTAATATTATGGTGCGCACGGCGCGCCTGCCGCTCGACCGACAGCTTGCCGAAGGCACCTTCGACCTGTGCTTGATCGACTTTGGCTCGTCGCTGGCGCTCGAGCCCGCCTCTGCGGTGGCCGGCACCGGCGGCAAAGCGTCGTTTACCGAGCGCTATGCCACGTTGCGCCGCGCGACGGTGGCCTACGCCCCGCCCGAGATGCTCACCGACGATATCCCCGACCTGCGCATGCTTCGCATGTCGCCGGCGATCGATGTCTATGCGGCGGCGAGTACGGTCTACGAGCTCATCGCCGGTGTCGCGCCGTACGAAGTGGCGCCGGGTGCGTCGGGTACTTCGGGATCGCGCAAAAAGACGCGCGATATCGCCAGCCCTTATCGCCTCAAGATGGATACGCTGCCCGATTATCCCGTCGGCGCCCACGCGCCCGGCTGCGACTTGACGCAACTGCTGCGACGCGAGCCCGATGTGGCACTTGCCGCGGCCGAGCAGGCTCAGCAGCTGGGGCTCGATCCAAATTCCGAGGATTTGCGCGATGCGCTGGCGTTTGTCGACGCTCAGCTGTTCGATGTGGTGATGGCCTGCCTGTCCTGCCATCAGGAAGATCGTCCCGAGCCGGCTGCGGTGGAGGCGGCGCTCTCGGCATTTTGTGACCACTATGCGCAAAATGTCGCCCGCTCGCTTCGCGCCGAGCCGCTCATGCCGTGCCCGATGGAGGTATCGGGGCACACGGCCCGGCGCGCGGCGATGGTTGGTGCGACGGCGGTATGCGGCGTGCTTTGGGCTGTGGTCGTGGTATCAGCGGCGCTGTTGGCGTCGGGCGCCCATGTGACGCTCATCGTGGGACCGCTTATGTGGTCCGGGAAGCTGCCAGCCATTATCGCCGCGCTGGCGTTGGCGCTGCCGGGCATGGTGGGCATTGCCGCCGGAGCCTTGGCGCGCAATCGCCGCGCGGGGTTCCTGCGGGGCGTGTTGGCCCTTTCCGCCTGCGAGGTCCCGGCTCTGGCTGCACTCGCATGTACCGTGTTTTCCCAGCATGCCGTGGCGGGTGGCCTGGTGGCCGCCATAATTGCAACCTATGCGCTCACGTGGTTTTTGCTGGCGATGGGGTTTGCCTTTGAGCTTCCCGTCGTGTCAGCGCGACGTGTGAAAATTCCCATGGCGACGCCGCTTGCCGGCGGAGCCGCGGCTGCCCGCGCCTTTGGCGGGCCGGCCGAAGTATCCGACACTATCTCTGCGACCAAGGAGGGCTAAGCCATGGCTTCTCAAGCCGAGCTCACCCCGTGCGGGGCAATGTTTGACATCTTTAAGCGCGCAGCGCACCTGAGCCATATCGAACTGTGCGGCCTGGTGCTCTCGAGCCGCCCGCTCGCCGACGGCCGTAGTCCGCAGAGCCGTGCCGCCGATCGCTCCTGGGTTTCGCGCTTTATCGTGCGCGCGCCGGTCGGCACGCTGCAGGAACGTTATTTTGCCGATTACGGCACCTCGGCCGCGCGCATTATGTCGCAGCTGGCCCTGCGCCGTCGCAATCCCATGGACGCCGCGGCCGTGACCAATATGGTGTGCGGCCCGGCTGGCGAGCCCATGGTGCGGGCACTCGAGGAATGCCATCAGGACACGAATCTCTATCGCAATGCGCTCGAGCGTCTGTCGCAGGCGGCTGAGCTCATGCCCGCCGAGCGCGCCGAGGCCATCCTGGTGCTGTTTGTCGCCGTGGGTTGCTCGGCAGATGTCCGCTCGTCGGTGACCTATGCCATCGACTACGCTCATGCGACCTGTGGCGGCGCCACGTCGACGCCGCGCTCGCTGAGCACATCTTCGGTCGCGGGCGAGCACGAGGCCGCGCCGGCGCATCCGTTGGGACTGTTGCGCGTGCAAAACGGCTACGTGGTGAGCGCCCCGCGCTGGATCCAGCCGAGTGAGGAAGGCGTCGAGATCGGCGCGCTGGCAACGGGGGAGGGCGACATCACCGATGTCGGCGACGATGTCTCGGCCCGCCATGCCCATATCTGGTGCGACGATTCTGGCACATGGTTTGTCGAGGACCTGTCGTCCACGAACGGCACCGTGGTGGTAAACGGGGCCACGAGTGTGTGTGTTCAAGTAGAGCCCGGTCGCTCCGCCCAGCTCAACCCCGGCGACGAGCTCAAACTCGGCGAATCCACCACCTACGCCATCCTCCTTGGTGCCCTCTAGCCGGCAGATAGGGACGCTCCTTTTCTGCCGGCACTTGGGGACACTCCTTGGCGCGTCAGAGCCAGTCGCCCGGGGATGGAGGGGCCATTTTGGCCCTTGGCGGTCACCCAAGGTAAACCTTTACCGCCCGCCTATATTTGCCGAAATTACACTTGACGGCGGGGTACAATAAACCCGCATGCGGATTTCCGTTGCGGGCGCCTCCCATCGCCGGGGCGTGCCCGGGAGCATCCGGCATGCGGCCTTTGCGGCGCTCGGTCATGTGCAAGACGGGTAGCTGGGCCTGCGGTGCGCAAGCGCCCCTCGCCTTGGCATGCCTTCTCTCCACGCCATGCACCTGCTGCCAAGTCCGCCTGCCAGATGATTGGAAGCAACAGCGAAAATCCCATCACGCCAACATCCCGGCGATCGCCGGGGCCTGTATACCTATATGAGAGGAGAGGGGTATATGGCGCGTAAGTTTAAGTCTATGGACGGCAACGAGGCGGCCGCATATGTTTCGTATGCGTACACCGAGGTAGCGGGAATTTATCCCATTACGCCGTCCAGCCCGATGGCCGACCATGTCGACCAGTGGGCGGCCCAGGGTCGCAAGAACATCTTCGGCACCCCGGTCAAGGTCGTCGAGATGGAGTCCGAGGCAGGTGCAGCCGGTACCGTTCACGGTTCGCTGGGCGCCGGTGCTCTGACCACCACCTACACGGCTTCTCAGGGTCTGCTCCTGATGATCCCGAACATGTACAAGATCGCGGGCGAGCAGCTCCCGGGCGTTTTCCACGTCTCCGCGCGTTGCGTCGCTTCGCACGCCCTGAACATCTTTGGCGATCACTCCGACGTCATGGCCTGCCGTCAGACCGGCTTCGCCATGCTCGCCGAGGGCAACGTCCAGGAGGTCATGGACCTCTCGCCGGTGGCTCACCTTGCCGCCATCGAGGGTAAGACCCCGTTCCTTAACTTCTTCGACGGCTTCCGCACCAGCCACGAGATCCAGAAGGTCGCCATGTGGGACTACAAGGATCTTGCCGAGATGTGCGACATGGACGCCGTCCAGGCTTTCCGCGACCATGCGCTCAACCCTGAGCACCCGCACACCCGCGGCAGCCATGAGAACGGCGATATCTTCTTCCAGAACCGTGAGGCCTGCAACAAGGTCTACGACGAGCTTCCCGCCGTCGTCGAGGGCTACATGAAGAAGATCAACGAGAAGCTCGGCACCGATTACGGCCTGTTCAACTACTACGGCGCTCCCGATGCCGACCGCGTCGTCGTGTGCATGGGCTCCTTCTGCGACGTGCTCGAGGAAGTCATCGACTACCTCAACGCTCACGGCGAGAAGGTCGGCCTGGTCAAGGTTCGTCTGTTCCGTCCGTTCTCCATCAAGCACTTCGTCGACGTTCTCCCCGAGACCGTCCAGAAGATCGCCGTCATGGACCGTACCAAGGAGCCGGGTTCCATCGGCGAGCCGCTCTACCAGGACGTCGTCTCCGCTCTCTACGAGGCCGGCAAGACGGGCATCAAGGTTGTCGGCGGCCGTTATGGCCTGGGCAGCAAGGACACGCCTCCCGCGTCCGCGTTCGCTGTCTTCGAGGAGCTCAAGAAGGACGAGCCCAAGCGCGAGTTCACCATCGGCATTGTCGATGACGTAACCAACCTGAGCCTGCCCGAGGCCGAGGATGCGCCCAACACCGCAGCCCCCGGCACCATCGAGTGCAAGTTCTGGGGTCTGGGTGGCGACGGTACCGTCGGCGCCAACAAGAACTCGATCAAGATCATCGGCGACCACACCGACAAGTACGTTCAGGCCTACTTCCAGTACGACTCCAAGAAGACCGGCGGCGTCACCGTTTCGCACCTGCGCTTTGGTGATTCTCCGATCCGTTCGCCGTACTACGTGACCAAGGCCGACTTTGTCGCTTGCCACAACCCCAGCTACATCGTTAAGGGCTTCAAGATGGTCCGCGACGTCAAGCCGGGCGGCACCTTCCTGGTCAACTGCCAGTGGAGCGACGAGGAGTTCGCCGAGCACATGCCCGCCGTGGCCAAGCGCTACATCGCGAACAACAACGTCAACGTCTACCTGATCGACGCTATCGACCTGGCCGCTAAGGTCGGCATGGGCAAGCGCACCAACACGGTGCTCCAGTCCGCCTTCTTCGCGCTGGCCAAGGTCCTGCCCGCCGAGGACGCTCTGCAGTACATGAAGGACGCGGCCACCAAGTCTTACATGAAGAAGGGCCAGGCCATCGTCGACGCCAACCACAAGGCCATCGATGCCGGCGCTACCGCCTTCCGTAAGTTCGAGGTTCCGGCCGACTGGGCTACCGCCGAGGATGCTGCTCCCGTCGAGCTCTCCGAGGAGACCAAGTCCGCCATCGCCCAGCAGGTCAAGAACCTGCTCGAGCCCATCGATCGCATGGATGGCGACAGCCTGCCCGTTTCCGCCTTTGCCGATTGCGCCGACGGCCAGTTTGAGCTGGGCGCCTCCGCATACGAGAAGCGCGGCGTCGCCGTGGTCGTTCCTCACTGGGACGAGACCAAGTGCATCCAGTGCAACCAGTGCGCCTATGTGTGCCCGCATGCCACCATCCGTCCGTTTGCGATGACCGAGGACGAGGCTGCCGCCGCGCCCGAGGCTACCCGCACGCTCGACGCTATGGGCCCCAAGGCCAAGGGCATGAAGTTCACCATGGCTGTGTCCCCGCTCGACTGCATGGGCTGCACCAACTGCGCCAAGGTCTGCCCCAAGGGCGCCCTCGAGATGGTTCCCACCGAGCAGGAGATGGACCAGCAGCCCGTTTGGGACTACATGGTCGAGAACGTCTCCGAGAAGAAGGAGCTCATCGCGGCCAACGTCAAGGGCAGCCAGTTTAAGCAGCCCTACCTGGAGTTCTCCGGCTCCTGCGCCGGCTGCGCCGAGACCGCCTATGCACGTCTGGTGACCCAGGTCGCCGGCGACCGCATGTTCATCTCCAACGCCACCGGTTGCTCCTCCATTTGGGGCAACCCCGCTGCCACCGCTCCTTACTGCAAGGACAAGGACGGTCACGGCCCGGCGTGGAACAACTCCCTGTTCGAGGACAATGCCGAGCATGGTCTGGGCATGGCCGTTGGCTATGAGGCCGTTCAGCACAAGCTGATCGCCGCTACCCAGGACATCATCGCTGCCGATGGCCCGTCCGATGAGCTCAAGGCTGCCGGCCAGGCTTGGATCGACTCCGTCAACGACGCCGAGGCCTCCAAGACCGCTGCCGCTGCCTACGTTGCCGAGCTCGAGAAGTGCGGCTGCGACGCCTCCAAGGCGATCCTCGCCGACAAGGCTTACCTCACCAAGAAGTCCTTCTGGATCTTCGGCGGCGACGGTTGGGCCTACGACATCGGCTTCGGTGGCCTGGACCACGTCCTGGCTTCCGGCCACAATGTCAACGTCTTCGTCTTCGACACCGAGGTTTACTCCAACACCGGTGGTCAGGCCTCCAAGGCCTCGAACCTGGGCCAGGTCGCTCAGTTCGCCGCTGCCGGTAAGGTGACCAAGAAGAAGTCTCTGGCCGAGATTGCCATGAGCTACGGCTACGTCTACGTGGCACAGGTTGCCATGGGCGCCAACCCGGCTCAGACCCTCAAGGCCATCCACGAGGCCGAGGCCTACGACGGCCCGTCCCTCATCATCGGCTACAGCCCCTGCGAGATGCACTCCATCAAGAAGGGCGGCATGCAGAACTGCCAGGCCGAGATGAAGAAGGCTGTCGAGTGCGGTTACTGGAACCTCTTCCGCTTCAACCCCGAGGCTGCTGCCGGCAAGAAGTTCTCGCTCGATTCCAAGGAGCCCGCGGGCGGTTATCAGGAGTTCCTGATGAACGAGGCCCGTTACGCTTCGCTGACGCGTTCCTTCCCCGAGCGCGCCGAGGAGCTCTTCAAGGAGAATGAGCAGGCCGCTATGGACCGCTATCAGCACCTGCTGAAGCTCAAGACGGTGTACAACGAGGCCTAGGTCTCCCACCGCAGGATCTGAGGGCTAACCTTCGCGGACGTCCTCGGACATGAAAGAACCCCCGCTGCGCACTACGTGCGGCGGGGGTTCTTTCGTCCTGCGGAGTGTCCGCGAAGGTTAGCCCTCAGATCCTGCTACGACTACGTCCTCGGATTGTGGGGCTGAACGGGGGGGCGTGGTTGGCAGGGCCTTTTGTCCCGGTTGCTGTTTCGCGGCATTGCCGCGAAACCACGCGCTTCTCTGGGTATAGAGGGGGAGCTGATAACAAGCAACGCCTTATTGGAGTTGTTTTGCCAGTTCAAAAGCCCATCAATGATCTTACTGGGTGGCATTAAAACTCCTAAATGACAAAAATTGGTAGATAGGATTGCCCCTATAAGTACAAAAATTGGCAGTTAGAAATGACCCAAATCATACAGAAATTGGCAGATAGCGAAGATTCGCTTAGGTCTCAAAGCCATCGAACCGGCGCGGTACCATGCAAAATGGCTGGGGACGCTGTTGCTTGCGTCTCCAGCCTCTTGATTACTACTTTGGGCCCCGTGATGGGGTGCGGTTGGTGCTGCTAGTCCGGTTTACCTTGTCTCGCCGGTTTCGGTGCGCAGACGGTAGCCGTGGACCAGGTCGCTGATGGCCGGCCAGGGAATCTGGCGATCGACCCAAAATTGCAGCTGGACCAGATAGCGCTCGGTGGCGCGGGTGAGGGCGGCAAACTGCTCATGGGTCTCGACCTGGGCGTAGAGGTCGCGGCTGCGGGCGAGGACGGCGGTCGTATCGTCCATCTTGCCGGTGACGTCAAAGGCGCCCGAGAACCAGTCGCACAGGCGCGCGGCGCTGTTGTTGAGGGTGGCCAAGTCGGCGGTGTTACCGTTGACGTTCTCGGCTGCCTGGGCGCGCAGGAGCGAAAGGGCGTCGGCAGCGTTCATGCAGTAGCCGACGGTAAAGTTCCATACTGCGAACTCGCGGCCAGTGTCGAGCTTGCGGCGACGCATATAGTCGATATCGCGCGGCTCCTCAAGCATCATTTGGTCGGCAAGGGCTTCTAGCGAAGTGGTGTACTCCGCAAGGTCGAGTACAAGCAGGGTGTCGATATTCATCATCTTTAGGCCTCCGCTTCGATCTCGACGATTTCGTTTTTGATGTACATGCCCTGATTGTCCCAAATGTTGCGACAAGCGGTGGCAAAGCGCTCGCGGTCGGCCTCGCAGATGCGGGCAAACATGTTGCAGGTGCCAAAAGGCTCGCAAACATCAAAGAAGATACAGACCGAAGACCAGCCGCCGTACCAGCTCACCGCACCCGCCGGCTCGTTAAAGACGGGATTCTCGATGTGCTCGTAGTTGGCGATGGGGCCCGATACGGGATAGGTCACCTCGGTATCGCAAATCTTTGCCGAAAAGATGCGCGACTCGACCGGACAGGACGCTTCGAACAATCTGCATGCTTCGGGCGCTTTGTCCCAGAGCATGTCGGCGAGAAACGTCTCACCATTCAGCGTAATCTTGAGCATTTTTGTCATAGTAAGGACCTCCTCAATCCGTCGCTCAAGGGGCTCGCTGGCGGATAAAGGAGAAGACAGCCACGGGGTCGCCGAACCCAAACTTCACGACAGATGCCTGCCGCCCCAGCCCGTGCTGTACTTGGCTAAAGTATCACGCCTTGGGAGCCGAAGCAATATCCCTGTTTAGATTTTTTTGGACGCTTGGGCACAGCGCAACTTGTTCACAGTCGCTTACCGCAGGGTGAAGCACGATCGACTATCCTTTCTGTTGGATGAAAAGCCCCATGTTTTTGCAGGGGTGCATACTCGTCTCATTTATGTATAGAATCGCGTATAGTGCGAGTAAGATATTGCGCTGTCCGTTTTGTGTTTAGCAAAGATATAGTTTGCATAATCTGCTCTAATCTCTGCTCTATTTAAATAAATTTGCACGTAAATGGCTTAGATATGCCTGAGCTGGGCTTCTTTACGCTGAGCGGGTAAAAACGACCGTTCGCCGCTTAGGTATTTTCAAAATGAATAAAATGAGCGATAAAGAGAATATAAACCTTAATAAACTCGCGTATCGCACGGACGCGGGTTATTAATGGGTTGTAGGCCTTTTACAGAAAGGATTCCAGCAATGTCTAAGCCTCTTGGCAAGCCCGATCGTATTGTCGTCGCCCTTGGCGGCAACGCCCTCGGCAACAACCCCGTCGAGCAGATCGAGGCCGTGAGCAACACCGCCCACGCTCTCCTCGGTCTTATCGAGCAGGGCAACGAGATCA
>USAX01000005.1 GCA_900552705.1 uncultured Collinsella sp.
TCCTGGGCTGGATCTCTACGGCTGAGGTTCGGAAGGACTCTGCGGTCTGGAATTATATTTATGACGTGAATGGCGACTCCTTCACTACGTCCGACCCGGATAAGGCCGAACCGTATCTGGTGAAACCAGATTTTAAGGTCACCCAGTGGCAGGATGCCTATCCGGTGTACGCGAAGTACGATGTTAGGTACACCACCAACCTGTATCGCGCCGGTTTTAAGGGCACGGACAAGGTCAATGTGCCTAGGTACGACATCGATCCCGTTATCAACGCGGGCACCGACCCTGCTACGGCAACGGTGACCCCTGACGTCACGACTCCGGTTTATAAAGCAGGCGGTGAGCTGTATAAGTTGCAGAAGGTTGAGATCGAGCTTCCGAATGGCGAAGCTGAAGAGATCGAACCTAACGGCGATAACTCGTATTCCCATCAGGTGGAACCCGGCGGGGCCTATACATTTGTGGCGTACTATTCGCCGTTGGCGGTCGTGTACCATCTCAATGCCAAAGATGTTGACGGCAAAGTTGCTCAGCAAGGCGATATGCTCGGCAACCTTGATGGCAGCATCCCGAAGCCCACTTATGACGTCAGCGCTATCGATAGGGATACAGGAGGTGCGTTCAACGCCTTCGTGGGCTGGACGGAAGCCAAGCCGGCACCTGGCAAGGGCTATGTCGCTTGGTCGGAGGGTATCCGCATGGTGAGTGCTTCTACCGTGGTCAGGGCCCCCATGGAGCTGTACCCGGTCTACCGTCCCAGCCTGGTTACCGTTCAATCGAACATCGACTCAAATCTCGCGAATCCTGCTCTTGTCCGCGGTCTCGGCCGTACTGATTCCGGCGACCAGATTTCTCTTGAGGTCAAGGCTGTCAAGGAGGTTGTGGGCATTGACGGCACCAAGTACGACTTTGCCGGCTGGTCGCGCGACTATGATTCCGATGGCAAATACACCCTGTTGACCGATGACGAGAAGTATCCCCTCGAGGGCAGCGAGCCCTTTGAGAGCGTGACCTACACCGCGGTGTACAAGATCGCGCCGTATAAGGTTCGCTATCACGGTGTCGACGGGTCGGTCGTCTTTACGGCGACGGTCGACTCGGACGGCGAGCGCGCGACGGGCGCCGGCTTTGTCCATAACGTCGATGTTCCCAAGGTGGATGAGAGCGGCAACCCGGTCTATGACAACGACGGCAATCCCGAGATGGAGAAAAAGTCCGTGGCATACGACCCGGACGCCCACTCCAAGATCGTCGCGCTGCTCGATGAACGGGCGGCCAGCGGTGACGTGCGCGAACTCTTCCTGGAGTGGCGATATGTGCCTGACGGTGGCGCTGCGAAGTCTTGGGATGAGTTTAAGGACGAGTCGGTTAAGGGCGACATGGACCTGTATCCCGTGACGTATCGCGTGGTCGCCAAGGATACATCAGACCCCGAGAACCACGTAACCATGACCACCGCGCAGCTTAAATGGCTGCTCGATCCCAACGCCGCCAACACAGTCGACAATAGCGCCGACAAAGCACCCTTTAAGGTCTGCTTTGCTGAGCCGTTTATGGGGACGCAGCTGACTGTTACCGTTAAGCGGGCGAGCTACGGTCCTGATGCGTCCATGACGGAGGAACCCGTTAACGACCAGTATGTCTCGCTCTACAGCTTGGGCTCGGGTAACGGTTCGTTCGACTTGGCCAACCGCCTGGAGTCCAAGAAGACGGGCGAAGGCAAGCAAGGCGACGGCAATGCCGTGTTCGACTTCGCCAAGACCCATGCGCTGACGATCGTCAAAAAGACCACCGATGCCAGCGCCATGGGACAACCGTTCCGCTTTAAGGTGGCACGCAAGGCGTCGGAGGATTCTCCTGCCGAGACGCGCATGGTCGAGGTGAAAGTTAGCGAGAGGCGCGACGAAGACGGCGAGACCTGGTATGTCGGCAGCGTGCAATTTGCCGCGCCGACGGGCATCTATACCGTCGAGGAAGACACGAATTGGGCATGGCGCTACGAGGGCGAGCTGAGCACGCCGGGCAAGGCGCCCGGTAAATCTGCCGAGCTGACGATTTCGTCTGCTTCGAGCGCGGGCGATGCGGTGGTGACGTGCGTCAACACGCGCGCGAATGACAAATGGGTCGATGGCGGCTCGCGTGCCAAGAATGTTTGGGAAAACGGCACGCTGAGGAGGGAGGACTAGGATGACTAAGCGCAAGCAGATCGTTGCCCTCCTTGTTGGCGTTCTCCTGTTGGCTGGCGCCGCCGGTACCTTTGCGTGGCTTTCGGTTACGGGGGTGCTGGTCAACGAGTTTGGCTTTGGTTCGGTGGCACCTTCGGTGGACGAGAACCTCAATGACAACGTGAAGAGCGACGTCACGATTACAAACAAGGGCTCGGCCCCGGCATACCTGCGTGTTGCGGTGGATATCTACTGGCAGGACCAGGATGGCGCGCGCCTGTGGGATGAGCCGGTTGCCGGCACCGACTACGTCATTGACTGGGGCAGTGTGTCCAAGGCATCTGCTTCCAACAGAGCCGCCTCTTGGGTTGTCGCGTCCGACGGATTCTACTACTGGACGTCTCCCGTTTCACCGATGGACAAAACCGATGTGCTCATCAAGAGCGTGACTGAGCATAAAGCAGGTGGGAAGAACCTGGTCGTTGACATTTCGACCCAGGCAATTCAATCCACGCCCGACGATGCAGTTGCAGAGGCATGGGGCTGTGCAGTCGAGGATGGCGTGCTGGTGCCGCCGCATGGGGGTGCGTAAGTATGGCTTTCCCAATTCGCAAAGACGTTGCGACTTCCTTGCGCTGCGTGGTCGCGGCCATTTTCTGCATTGTCGCGCTCGCCGCGCCTGCTCGTGCGTTTGCCGACGCTCCCGCGATTGCCTATGACGGAAATGCGCGACAGTTGACGGTCTCGGGAGCGACGGGCTCTTCGGGGGAGCCCGATCTGTTTTTGGCCTTTAAAGATCTGATGCCCGGCGATGTGCGCGAGCAGCAGATCGAGGTTCGTGCCACGGGCGTAAAGTCCCAGGTACGCGTGTTTGTGCGGGCCGTTGTCGATCACGAGACGGCACACCTGCTGTCGCCCATTACCTTGACAGCGTCGGCGGGCGATGCGTCTGCCGGTTGGCTCCAGACGGGAACGCCGGGCAGCGTGTTTGCCTATCCCACGCAGGTCGCAACGTTTGCGAGCGATGGCAGCACGGTGCTCAATTTGCAACTAAGTGTCCCGACGTCGGTAGGCAACGAGCTTGCCGACGCAAGCAAGACCATCCGCTGGGAAATCACCGCCGAGGACGATGGCGAGAAGATTCCCGTACAACCTGCTGGCAGTAAGAGCCACGGTCTGTTTGGCCTGGCGGCAACCGGCGACAGCACGCTCGCATTGCTCTTGGTGTTGCTGACGCTTGCAATCATCGCTTTCATGGCCGCGCTGCTTTTGTCCAGGAGGGATAAGCGCTAGGTCCATCTTCTAAACGCACCGCCCAGGAGGGCGCCCCTTTATTGATGGAAGGCCTAATAAGCTGATAGTTCCATGCCCCGATGCGTTCAGAGTGGGATGGGCTTTCCGAATACAAAGAAGGCCACTTAATGTGGCCTACAACTTACATATGTTGCGGATGCTCTCATGACAAGCCGCGCTTCAACACCGAGGCGTCTGCCCGGCGACGCGGAATGTAAGGTTCATCGCGAGTTCCGCACGAGCCGGAGAGCACTTAATGTGCTCTCCGTGCGAGCAGGACTGTCCGAGCAGGGAACCTTACGTTCCACGCCGCCGGGCAGACGAACCAGTTAAGACGTGTCGCTATTTAATCTTGGTCGTACCCGGCGCCAGGTTGGGGTCGGTCTCGTTGGCTTCGGTCTGGAAGTGCTCGGTATACACGTTCTTGCCGTCGCGGAACATCTCGTAGTACTGCATCTTGGCGTAATCCTCGCGCGCCTTGGTGGCGGCTGCGGCAGCGGCGTCGTCACCGGTGACGTTGGAGGAGAGCGCCCAGCGCAGGCTGGCGTCCTCGTAGCCCACGGAGTTGATGGCGGGCAGCGACTCGCGCAGCGTCATATGCGCCTTCTGGTAGTCGGTCAGCGGTGCGCCGATCAGCTGCATGAGCTGGGTGGACAGGTAGTTGGTGGACAGGTCGTCGGTCTCACTCGTCTGGTCGCAACCGGCAACGTCGTAGTTGGCCCAGATGATGTAGTCGGTCTGCCACAAGCGCTCCTGATGCGTGGCGTCGTCCTCGTCGGTAAACCACTTATCGTTGAACTTGGACGGGAAGAACGGCTGATGGTCGCCCCAGAACACCACGACCACCTTGCGGTCAAGCCTGCTCAAGGCGTTGAGGAAGTAGCGCAGCGCCTGGTCGGACTGCTCGATGCACGAGACGTACTCGTCGACATCGGACAGCGTGCCGTCCTCGACGGTCTTGGCGTCCAGATCGGTCGTGTCGATGTTCAGGTGCATCTGCTTATCTGCCGGCAGCAGGCCCGTGTCGTAGCCCGAGTGGTTCTGCATGGTCACGTCAAAGATAAACTGCGGATCGGCGTTCTGATTGAGCAGCTCAAGAATCTTGTCGTAGGTCGCCTGGTCGGTCACCATGCCGCGCAGGGTATCGGCGCCTTGGAAATCGTTGATGGACAGGAACTGGTCAAAGCCAAAGTCCTTATAGACGTTCTCGCGGTTCCAGTTGGTGGCGTGGTTGGGGTGCATGGCCGTGGTGGAATAGCCGAGCGATTTGAACTGCTCTGCCAGGTTCCCGGTCGTCTCCATGTTGTAGATGGTGTAGGGGTACACGCCCGAACCCAGGTTGGCCATGGAGTTGCCGGTCATAAACTCAAACTCGGTATTGGCCGTGCCGCCGCCGTAGGCGCTCACATAGAGCTTGCCGCGGCTGAGACAGTTGGAAAGGTTCTTAAAGTACTGCGGGCCCTCGTAGCCGGCGCGCATGTTCTGATAGATCGACAGGTCCGAGAAGGTCTCGTTCATGATGGCGATGACCGTGGGCTTCTCGCTATCGAACTGCTCCTGGGCGGCGGCGCGCCCGTCGCTCTTGGCCGCGTCGGACTTGTCGTAGGCCTTGGCGTACTTTTTGAGCGTGGCCTTGGCATCGTCGACGGAGTAGTCGGCGGGTTTGGGCGGCTTGATGGACTGTGCTGCACTAATAAAGGCAGGCAGATAGCCCTCGCGCCAGTAGCTCTCGAGCGGGCGCCAGGTGTAGACGGTGATGCCGAGAGTGTTGTAGTAGTCGATAAGCGTGACATGCGCGGTCACGCCGCCCAGGCACAGCACCGCCACGAGCAGGTTGATGAGCAGCATGCGCTTGGCGTTGGCGGCACCCTTTTGACGGTGCGGTGCCACCAGGCCGGCGTACTCGCATAGCAGCATGGCGATGGCGGTAAAGCCCATGGACAGCACGCAGAACAGCGAGATGGAGAAGGTGTAGCCGTTGCCGGCGACTGCGGCGGCGGTGGAGATGGCCGAAAGGTCGCCCGGCTGGATGGGCATGGATTTAAACGTGATGACAAAGAACTCGGCAATGCCCAGGACAAAGAGGGCAAAGGCCAGGACCGCGGGAGCCGCGCCGTGGCGCTGGAACAGGAAGAACAGGCCGACCATGAGCGTGGTGATGATGGCCCACTCGAGCAGGATGCACAGGGGGTAGACCCAGGTAAAGTCGTGGTTGGACGAGACCTCCATGCCCAGCAGCGCAAAGACGCCGGCGAGCAGCAGGCACAGGACGGCGGCGACGAGCGGTTTGCCCACAAAGGCGCCGCGCAGACGGGCGAGCTTGCCGGTGGGAGCGGGGGCGTCGGGCGCGGCGAACGCAAAGACGCGCGGGGCGATGCGGTCGCGTGCGATGCTGGCCCAAGCGCAGCCGGTGAGGATGGCGTTGGTCAGGATGAGCATCACAAAGGCGAGCGGCTCGTTTTGAGCGACGAGGCCCACGGCGCCCCAAATAGTCAAAAAGACCTGGAACAGGCCGAAGACGACGCTCCACCCAAGAGCGCTTTTGGCAACGGTTCCCGACTGAGCGCGAATGGCCTTGGCCTCGCGCAAGACAAGGTAGACGGTCGCCGCAAGACCGACGAGCGAGATGGCGGCAGCGAACATGCTGAGACTCCTCACAAACTAAAACCTACGAAAGCGGGGGTTTACCCGATTGTTACCAAGATATGCGCTGCATTTGGTGACTGCGCACAACAACCAGCCATATTAACGCGCGCGTGTGGCAGTGTTGCGCAATGTTGTGGCGACCTGCGCGATAATGGACGGGAATTACACGGAAACGTAAAGGCTTCTTAAAGAAATGGCAGGGATGGGGCTATGAGCGAGCAGATGAGCGAGCAGGTTTGTGCGACGGCTGTGGATGTGTGCGGCTATCCGGTCGAGACTACGGGCAACGCGGTACTGGACATCTTGGAGCATCGCTCGTCTGCGCGTGCCTTCGCGCGTGATGACGATGACCGTCCCGTGGCGGTGACCGACGAACAGCGGGCGGCGATTCTGCATGCGGCGAGTCGCGCACCGTCGGCGGGCGCCATGATGATGTATTCCATCGTGAGCATTCGCGAGCAGGCTACGCTGGACCGTCTGGCCGACCTGTGCGATCACCAGCCCATGATCGCCAAGGCGCCCTGGGCACTTATATTTGTGGTCGACTATGCCAAGTGGATCGATCTGTTTGAGCACGTGGGCTGCTTTGAGCCCGAGTTTGTAGAGCGTACGGGCAAGGCGCCCCGCCGCGCGCCGGGTTTGGGCGACTTTGCCATCGCGGCGCAGGATGCCGTAATCGCCGCGCAAAACGCCGTGATTGCCGCCGAGGCCCTGGGGCTGGGGAGCTGCTACATCGGTGACATCGTCGAGAATGCCGAGGAAGTTGCCGCGTTGCTGGACTTGCCGCCCTATACCATGCCGCTGTCGATGCTCATCATCGGCACGCCCCGTAAGGAGCGCCCGGCCATTGCGCATCCCGTAGTGAACCTGGTGCACGAGGAACGCTACTGCCGTGCGGATGCCGCGACCATGGACGCGCAGGTGGCCGAGATGGACGCGATGTTCCGTCCGCATGCCCGCGAGGTGGGGGAGCGCGTCGTGGATATCTACACCCGCAAGCACACGAGCCCCTTTATGGCCGAGATGAGCCGCTCCATGGAGTGGTGGTTCAAAAACTGGCTCGGCAAGTAACGAATGCGGTGATGTGACAAAGGGACAGTCCCTTTGTCACATTCCATATCGCCGAGGTGGCCTAAAGGCCGTATAAATGTTTATTTAGCTGGGAAAACAGTGCATTAAAACATGGGCCGATTGCCTATAATCCCCTCGAACATTAAAGTTGGGAGGAAACCGGCTTATGGAACAAAAGGCCAAGGAGGCAGCCTCGCACGCTGCGATTCCTGTGAGCATCTCGGCGATGCTCGTCACGCTGGGCGTGGTGTACGGCGACATCGGCACCAGCCCCATGTATGTAACTAAGGCGCTCGTTGCCGGCAACGGCGGCATCGGAAGCGTGACGGAGGAGTTCGTGCTCGGCGCGCTCTCTCTTGTCGTGTGGACGGTCACGCTGCTGACGACCGTCAAGTACGTGCTGATCTCGCTGCGCGCCGACAACCACGGCGAGGGCGGCATCTTTGCCCTGTACAGCCTGGTCAAGCGTTGCGGCAAGTGGCTTATCATCCCCGCCATGCTGGGTGGCGCCGCGCTGCTCGCCGACGGCATCCTGACGCCGGCTGTTACCGTTACCACGGCCATCGAGGGCCTGCGCACCATTCCGGCGGTCCACGCCGTGCTCGGGGATGACCAGGGCCGCGTTGTCGCCATCACGCTCGCCATCATCATTGCGCTCTTCTTGGTGCAGCGCATCGGCACGGCCAAGATCGGTCACGCCTTTGGCCCCATCATGACGCTGTGGTTCCTGTTCCTGGGCGGCACGGGTCTGTTCTTTGTCTTCCAGCACCCCGCCGTGCTGCTGTGCCTCAACCCGGTGCGCGGCATCGCCTTTTTGCTGAGCCCCAACAACCACGCGGGCATCATGATTCTGGGCAGCTGCTTCCTCGCCACCACCGGTGCCGAGGCGCTCTACTCCGACATGGGCCATGTGGGTCGCGGCAACATTTACGCCACCTGGCCGTTCGTTAAGTGCTGCTTGCTGCTGTCCTATATGGGCCAGGGCGCTTGGCTTATGAACAACGCTGCCAACCCCGAGCTCATGGGCATTGCCGACCTTAACCCGTTCTACCAGATGCTCGCCCCGGGCCTGCGTCCGTTTGCCGTCGGCCTTTCAACCATCGCGGCCATCATTGCCTCGCAGGCGCTCATTACCGGCGCGTTCTCGCTGGTGTCCGAGGCCAGTCGCCTGGACCTCATGCCGCACATGCAGGTCTTCTATCCGGCCGAGACCAAAGGCCAGCTCTACATTCCCATGGTCAACAACGTCATGCTTGTCGGCTGCGTCATCGTGGTGCTGCTGTTCCAGAACTCGGCTCATATGGAAGCCGCCTACGGCCTTGCCATTACGCTGACTATGATGTGCACCACGCTGCTGCTCTTCTTCTACCTGCACGAGGAGCGCAAGCTCAAGGTTGCTCCGTGGATCTTCGCGGCCTTCTTCCTTTTGCTCGAAGGCTTCTTCTTCGTGAGCTCACTCACCAAGTTCTTCCACGGCGGCTACTTCACCATCCTCATGGCTGCACTCATCATGGGCATTATGGTGTGCTGGTACAACGGCACGGCGGTCGAACAGCGCCAGTTTACGCTGCTGCCGCTGCGCAGCTATCTGCCGCAGCTCAAGCGCCTGCGCGACGACGACCGTTACGAGCGCATGAGCGACAACATCGTGTACCTGACCAAGGACACCCATACCGACTACATCGACCGTGATATCGTCTACTCGATCTTGGACAAGCATCCCAAGCGCGCTCGCGCCTGGTGGTTCGTGAACGTCGAGACCATGGACGAGCCGCATACCTTTGCCTATTCGGTCGAGACGTTCGGCACCGACTACGTGTTCCGCGTGCATCTGTACCTGGGCTACAAGATTAACCAACGCGTCAATGCCTACCTGCGCCAAGTTGTTCAGGACCTGGCTGCCAGCGGCGAGCTGCCGTCGCAGACGCACGACTACTCGGTCTATAAGGATCCGGGCAACATTGGCACGTTCAAGTTCGTCATGATCCGCAAGCTGCTGGCGCCCGAAAGCGACGTGGAGCCGAGCGAGCGCACGGCCATCACGCTCAAGTACATCATCCGCCGCGCCGCCGGCACGCCCGCGCGCTGGTACGGCCTGGAGAACTCCAACGTGAGCTTTGAGTACGTGCCGCTGTTCACCAAGTTTAAGGCCGTGAGCAAGATGCAGCGCCTTGCCCCCAACGAGCGCCCGTAGCCGACGGAGACTACACGGAGTTGGTTATCGATGAGCAAAACTAAAGCCGGGGAGGTAAACATGGATGCAAGGACACTTGACGTTCGTGAGGCGCGCGTCGACGCCGCCGAAGATCGGTTCTTTACGAATCGGGCCAACATGGACATGGTCGATCGCGTGATTTCGATCGTGGCATTGGTATTTGGAGCGGTGTGCGTGTGCGCCCTGCTCGCGCACGTGCTGTTTGTCTAACGACCGCAGGCTGTAAAGGCTATACACTTGGAACCACCACAAGGGGAAACCACCACAAAGGTGCCTGTCCCCTTTGTGGTGGTTTTTGTTTTTGAGAGAGGGGCGGGGCGCTGATGGACGTCCATGCGGACGGCGATATTGCCGAGAACTTTTGGTGGCGGCGCACGACGCTGACGCGTCGCAGCCCTCTGTATGACGCCTGCGTATCGGCGGGGCTGCTGGTCGCGGCGACGATTGCGGGCGCGCTGCTCGACCATCCGGGTCTCGCGCCGAGCATCATGATCGTCTATGTGTTCGCCGTGCAGCTGTGCGCGTTCTTTACCTGGAGCCGCCTGTATTGCTTGCTGAGCTCGGCTGCCGCCGTGGCGCTCTACAACTTCTTGTTTGTTGACCCGCGCTACTCGCTGTCGTTTATCGACCGTGTTTATCCCGGCATGTTCTTCATCATGTTTGCGGTCTCGCTTGTGTCGAGTTCGATCGCGTTGGCCCTGCGCCGCGCCTTGGCGCAGGCCGCCGCCAGCGACCGCCGCACGCAGATGGTGCTCGAGACCAACCGCATGCTGCAGCGCTGTGCCGATCAGCAGCAGATTGTGCACGCCATGGCAACGCAGCTGGCGCGTCTTTCGGGCTGCCCGGTCGTGTGGTACAGCGATGATGCCGATGATGATGACCTGCTGCCGCGCGCGACGTATACGGCCGTGGGCGATGCCGTGCCGGTGCACGAGCTGGCGTCGCAGATGCCGCAGCGGCTCTCGGCGTCCGCCTATGTGGGAACACCGCTCGATGCCACCTATGGCGCCTCGGCGTTCTTTGGCATCTACTTGACCGTACGCTCGGGCGACACCATGGTGCGCGCGGGCGACCCCGCCTCGGTTGTGGGCGTGCTGGCTATCGTTGCCGAGTCCGACGTGCTGACGCACGAGGAGCGGACGCTTGCCGATGCCATCGTGAGCGAAGGCGAGCTGGCGCTCGATCGCGCCCGCGCCATGGAGGCTCGCGAGGAAGCGGCGGTGCTCGCCAAAAACGAACAGCTGCGTGCCAACTTGCTGCGCTCCATCTCGCACGACCTGCGCACGCCGCTCACCAGTATTTCGGGTAATGCCGACGTGTTGCTCGACCAGGGCTCGACCGGCACGGCCGTGCTCGACGACCAGACACGCCGCGGCATGCTCCTATCCATTCGCTCGGACGCGCAATGGCTCAACGCCACTGTCGAGAATCTGCTCGCCATCACCAAGCTCGAGGGTGGCGGTATGCGCCTGTCGACCACGCTCGAGCTCATGGACGATATCGTCGAGGAGGCGCTGCGCCACGTGAACCCGGCCGTGCGCGAGCACGACCTTAAGGTGGTGGCGTGCGATGAGCCGGCGCTCGTCAACGTCGACGCGCGCCTGATGGTGCAGCTGGTGGTCAATCTGGTGAACAACGCCATCGCCTATACGCCTGCGGGCTCGCATATCGTAATCTCGATTGGCGTCGACGATGGGCACGTGACGTGCTCGGTGGCCGATGACGGCCCGGGCATCGCGCCCGAGGACCGCGAGCGGATCTTTGAGTCGTTCTACACCGCCAACCATGGCCTGGCCGACAGCTGCCGCAGTGTGGGCTTGGGGCTTTCGCTCTGCCGCTCCATTGCGCTGGCACATGGCGGTAGCATAGAGGTTACCGCGGCGGACCCGCACGGCTCGGTCTTTACGATTGAGCTTCCCGCCGCCGACGTTTCGTTTGATAAGGAGTAGCGCCGTGCCGAACTCTGCCGCAAAACCGCTCATCTTGGTCGTTGAGGACGATCCCGCCGTCCGCAACCTTATCGTTGCCGCGCTCGAGGCGCACGGCTTGCGCCATATGGCGGTGGAGACCGCCCATGCCGCCATCGCCGCCGCCTCGTCGCAG
Organism: uncultured Collinsella sp.; assembly: GCA_900552705.1. Taxonomy (GTDB): domain Bacteria; phylum Actinomycetota; class Coriobacteriia; order Coriobacteriales; family Coriobacteriaceae; genus Collinsella. The sequence goes on from USAX01000005.1 coordinate 11,494, forward strand.
GCGCCGAGCATTGTGCTGCTCGATCTGGGCCTGCCCGATATGGACGGCGTCAAGGTGGTGGAGTCGGTGCGCGCGTGGTCGGGCATGCCGGTCATCGTGGTCTCGGCGCGCAGTGAGGACGCGGACAAGATCCGCGCGCTCGACGCCGGTGCCGACGACTACCTGACCAAGCCGTTTTCGGTCGAGGAGCTGCTCGCGCGCATTCGCACGACGCTCAGGCGCCTTTCGTATGCGCAAACGGGCGGCGTTGCCTCCGAGGGCTCGTTCGATACCGGTGAGCTGCATATCGATTTTGATGCCGGCATCGCCACGATGGATGGCGAGGAGCTGCATCTGACGCCGATCGAGTACAAGCTTTTGTGCCTGCTAGCGCATAACGCCGACAAGGTGCTGACGCACCAGTTTATCCTGCACGAGATTTGGGGCACGGCAACCAAGAGCGACCTGGCGAGCCTGCGTGTCTTTATGGGCACGTTGCGCAAGAAGATCGAGTTCGACCCCGCGCACCCGCGCTATATCCAGACGCACGTGGGTATCGGCTACCGGCTGGTCACCCAGGGATAGACGGCGTCCGCCATCCCAATATGAGTTGCGGTGAAATACGGTCTAAATTTGCCTAATTCCAGGCAAAACAGTCCGTATTCCACCGTAACTTTGTTATTTGCCCTTGGGATTGCTGGCGTAGAACTTCTTCTTTTTGGGCTTGCCGGCGGGGGAGGGCTTGCCGGCAAAGTTGGACTTGCCGTTGCCGGCCTGCGCGTGCGCGGGTGTTGCTGCGCGAGGCTTGCGGACCTCGGGGCTGCGCAGCTCCTCGGTTCGCTCGGCAATCTCCTCGGCGCTAAAGCCGACCTCGGCCATGGCGTCCTCGATGGGCAGGCGGCGCACGATATAGCAATGGTGCACCTTCTGGTTGCGCGCGAAGTCCTCGGGGATGGTCTGTGCCGTAATGTCCTCTAGCACGACGCCCGCGCGGGCGAGCTTGCGTGTCTCGGGGCGGAAGCCGCGCAGGTTGCAGCTAAAGATGGCATGTCCGCCCTGTGCGAGCAGGCGAGATACGCCGGCCAAAAGCTCAACATGGTCGCGCTGGACATCCCAGGTACGGCGGCCCATCTTGGACGAGTTCGAGAACGTGGGCGGGTCGACAAAGATCAGGTCCCAGCGGTTGCGCGTCTGGCGCTGGTCGCGAATCCAGGCAAGCACGTCGTCGCGCACAAAATGATGCTGCGGACCAACAAAGCCGTTCTGGCGCATATTGCGTTCGGCCCAGTCCAGGTAGGTGTTGGAAAGGTCGACTGTCACGGTTTCCTCGACGCCGCCGTCGGCCGCATAGCAGGTGGCGGTGCCGGTGTAGGCGAACAGGTTGAGGAAGCGGCGTGCCTGTTTGGCGTGCTCGCGCACCAGGTTGCGGGTGACGCGGTGGTCCAAGAAGATGCCGACGTCCAGGTAGTCGTCAAAGTTGACGGCAAAGGTGAGGCCGCCCTCTTCGATGAGCGGCAGGCGACGGCGCGCGATGTTGGCGCGTTCGCCCGATCCGCCCTTGCCGGCGCCCTGCTTGCCGTACTGCGAGCCGCCGCGCGAACGCATGCGGGCCTTGGCGTGCACATGCTCGGCGGGAACATCTAGGATGCGCGGCGCGATGGCCAAGATGTCGAGCATGCGGGCCTGGGCTAGCGCGGGGTCGATGGTCTTGGGCGCGGCGTACTCGGCGATGACGAGCCAGCGGCCCGGCGTCTGCGGGCAGCCCTCGTACAGGTCGATGGCGGCGGAGTAGTCGGGCAGGTCGGCATCGTAGACGCGGTAGCAGCTCACGCCCTCGCGCTTTGCCCACTTGCGACGCAGGCGGGCGTTCTTGCGCAGGCGGTTGGCGAACTGCTCGGACTCGGGGATGAGCACGGGCAGCGGCTTGCCGTCGCCCAAGTCGAGCGTGGCGGCAGGTTCGGGCATGGAGGAAGCGGCGGCTTCGTCGTTGGCTTCGTTGGCATCCGCAACCTCGGCCTCGGCATCTGCGCTGGCCGCAGCTTCGAATGCCGCGGCGACGTGGTCGAGCGAGGGCCAAACCTCAATAGCCGCCTCCTCGTTATTGGGCATGACGGCGATGGAGCGCGCGGGCTCGGCATGGAGCGCGCGGGCCAGCAATCCGTCGCGGGTGAGCGCGGCGACCGGCGCCGCGGCAAGCTCGGGCGCGCGGCGCAGCTCGCCGATGAGCGTCATGGTGTCATGCATGAGCGAAAGCGGCGTCTCGGTCGTATCCGCGACCACGGCGGCACCGGCGACGGCGCCCGCGTGGTCCAGTACGGTGGCGGACTTGGCGGCGCAAAAATCGACAAATCGCTTGTAGCCAGCGCACTTGACCATGCGCTCGGCAGTCTTGCGGGCGGCGGGGTCGATGTCTACGGCCACGATGCGTGCCTGGCGCTCGCGTGCCGCCGTCTCGCGCTCGCGCGCCTCGGCGCGCAGCTGCTCCCACAGGGCAACATCGTGCAGCTGCCAGCCCTCAAAGCCCCAGCGCTCGCGGGCGGCGCCCGGGGCGCGGTCGGTTAGGATATTCACTGCCTCCAGCAGCAGACCGCCGCCGGCGCACGAGGCGTCGATCAGCGTGGGCAGGGCCTCGTTTTCGTAGTCGTCGGCCGTCACCTCGCGCTCGCACAGCGCGGTCCAGCCGACCTGCGCCAGCACCAGGGCAGCGTAGTCGGGGCGCAACACGTGCGCGCCCTCGCCGGAGCGGGTCGCTGCGGGCGGCAGGCGCTTGAACAGCGGATCGCCCGAAAGGTCCAGGCTTATGCTCGCGCGGCGCTGGCGCAGCGAAAGCAGCAGGTGGACATCGGGATCGGCGGCATCGACGTCAGCACGACGGCCCGTGGTCTCGGCCAGGCGGTCGCACAGTGCGTCCTTGGCGCGCAGGGCCGAGAAGCGCGTGTTGCGCAGCTGCTCGGTCACGCCGCGTGCGGTGATGGCAATCGTGGCGCCGGGGCGGACGATGTTTTCCCAGGCGATGTCGTAAACGCCGTCGTATAGCTCGTCGGCACCCTGCGCCTCAAAACGCCCGAGCACCACAAACACACGGCTTGCCAGGCGCGACCACAGGCACGCGCGAAGGCCTTGCTCAAGCTCGCCCTCAAACGTGGCGCGGCCCTTAAGGCGGCGGACATGCGAAAGCCCGAGCCGTTTAAGCTCGTCGGCGAGTGCGGACTCAAAGCCCTCGGGGCAGCTTGCGTAAAATTCCATGGGTGACCTCTCTGGTTGCGTCGCTCCATTATATGATGGATGCTTCGTTTGCCATCGCCCTCGAAAGGAACCCATATGATTGATGCGTGCCCCGATTCCGCCGTACTGTTTTTTGACGTGGACGGCACGCTGACGTCGTTCGATCCCGACGATATGACCGATAAGGACTTCTCGGCGGTGCGTCCCTCGCAGGCGGTCGTCGAGGCGTTTCATCGTCTGCGCGACGCGGGACACAAGGCGTTTATCTGCACGGGTCGCCCCCTGTGGCTCATCGCCGATAGCCTGCGTGCGCTCGACCCCGCGGGCGTCGTTGCCATGGCGGGCGCCACGCTCGAGGTCGAGGGCCGCGTGGTGCATGAGGACTGCTTTGACGAGGACGTTATCGCGGAGCTTGCACGCCGTATGGCCGCGGCAGGGATTGAGGCCTTTTTCGAGGCCAACGAGGCAACCTTTGCGCTGGAGCCTGCGGGCGCTGAACAATCGTCTTTGATCGGCACCGCTGTGGTGCATGGCGCCGAGGAAATGCGCATCGATGGCCGCTTGCGCTTGGGCAAGGTGTGCATTAACGCGTGCGACCTGGCTCGCGTAGCCAACGATGATGGCTTTATCGATCGCGAGTTTGAGCTGTGCAACACCGGTGGTTCGAACCGCGAGCTGAGTCCCAAGGGTATTGACAAGGGCGTGGGCGTGGCGCGGGCGCTGGAGTATCTGGGTCGCGTGGGCAACGAGCGCACCTTTGGCTTTGGCGATTCGGGCAACGATCTGGGCATGCTCGCCGCCGTCGAGACGGCTGTGGCCATGGGCAATGCCATGCCCGAGGTCAAGGCGGTCGCCGACTACGTGACCGACGACGTCGCACACGACGGCACCGTCACCGCGATGCAACATTTCGGCCTCATCTAATGAATCTCGCCTTCTGACGTTTGCTCAAACTGCGACTCTTTGCTTTTGCATGCTCAATCGATTTATCAATCCAAACACTGAGGTGTTTATACCGTTCGCCGAGAAGATAAAAAACCGCAGCTCACGCCTTGATAAACGTAGGTAAAGTGTTTAGCAGTTTACCGGCCTTGTGCAAGCGAAAGGAATCAGGCAGATGGCAATCAAGGTGTTCGCTGACGGTGCAAACCTCGAGGGCATGCTCGACATGTACGAGAACGGCAACGTTCAGGGTTTCACGACCAACCCGTCCCTTATGAAGAAGGGCGGCGTGACGGATTACCGCGCGTTTGCCAAGGAGGTCCTGGCCCATATCACCGATGTGTCCGTGTCGTTTGAGGTCTTTGCCGACGACGTCGAGACCATGGAGGTCGAGGCGCGCGAGATCGCTACCTGGGCTGAGAACGTCTATGTCAAGATTCCGTGTGTGACCACCAAGGGTGAGTCCACCGCCGAGCTGGTGCGCAAGCTTTCCGCCGACGGCATCAAGGTCAACGTCACCACCATCTTTACGCCTGCGCAGGTCGACGAGATGGTCGAGGCCGTTGACGCCGAGACGCCGTCCATCATCTCGCTCTTTGCCGGCCGTATCGCCGACACTGGTGTTGATCCCATTCCGTTTATGACGGAGTCGGTCAAGAAGGCCGCCGCCAAACCTAACTGCGAGGTCCTCTGGGCGTCCACGCGCGAGCTCATCAACATTTACCAGGCAGAAGCCTGCGGTTGCCAGATTATCACGGTGCCCAACGGCATCCTGGCCAAGCGCAAGAACATCGGCCGTGACCCGTACGAGGTCTCGCTCGATACCGTGCGCGGCTTTGCCAAGGATATCGCCGCTTTGGGCTTCCATATCCTGCCGTAACGCGAACACTGGCTGCGCCGCGGGTTGTTCGCCCCGGCCTTTCCTTTCCCTATCGCTCACGCGCTTCGCGAGGGTCGCGCTAGGCAAAGGAAAGGCCGGGGCTGCCGACACGAGCTTGCCAGTAGGTTGGTGATGGGCTTCCATATCCTGCCGTGGACAAAGGTACCCCCGCCTGCGCCGTGCAAAATTGAGAGTATTCAGCAAGGTAAAGGCTTTTACCAGCTGGTTGAAGCACGGAACAACCCCCGTTTTGGCTCTGATGACGCTAAAACGGGGGCTGTTTTTGACGTTATTGTCTCTGAGGGGCGTTCGGAGCGGCGGAAATTGCAGAATACTCGCGATTTTGTACGTTGCTACAGGGGGTACCTTGCTTTGACGGTTTACTTCCCCTGCACCATGGTGAGGGAGATTTTCTTGCGGTCGCGATCGACCTTTTCTACCCATACCTTCACCGTGTCGCCGACGCGCACCACGTCGCTCGGGTGCTTGACAAAGCGGTTGGCCAGCTTGGAGATGTGCACGAGGCCGTCCTGGTGCACGCCCACGTCGACAAAGGCGCCAAAGTCGACGACGTTGCGCACCGTGCCCTTGAGTTCCATGCCGGGTTCCAGGTCATCGATGGAAAGCGCCGAGCGGCTAAAGACCACCTCGGGCGCGTCGTCGCGTGGGTCGCGCCCGGGCTTCTTGAGCTCGTTGACGATGTCGATGAGCGTTAAGGTGCCGCAGTCCAGGTCGCTTGCCAGCGCCGAGATGCTGCCCAGGCGGCGCTCGATGTCGGGCACGCCGCCACGGCTGAGCTCGCTTGTCGCAACGCCGGCGCGTTCCAGGACGGCCGTGGCCACCTCGTAGCTCTCAGGGTGGACACTTGTCGCGTCGAGCGGGTTCTTGCCGCCGCTGATGCGCAGGAAGCCCGCGGCGTTGAGATATGCCTTGGGTCCCAGCTTGGGGACCTTCTTAAGCTGGCGGCGATCGGTAAAGGCGCCGTTTTCCTCGCGGTAGGCCACGATATTCTTGGCCACGCTCGGTGTGATGCCAGATACATATCCCAGCAGGCTCGCGCTCGCGGTGTTTACATCGACGCCCACGCGGTTGACGACGTCCTCCACCACGTAGCCCAGGGTGCGCGAAAGCTCGGCTTGGTCAAGGTCGTGCTGGTACTGGCCGACGCCGATGGACTGGGGCGGAATCTTGACGAGCTCTGCCAGCGGGTCTTGCAGGCGGCGGCCCAGGCTCATGGCGCCGCGCACGGTGACGTCCAGGTCGGGATATTCCTGGCTGGCGAGCTCGGAGGCGGAGTACACAGATGCGCCGGCCTCGTTGACGATGGTGTAGCGCAACCCGGGCGCCTGCTCGGCAATGAACTCCGAGACGACTTCTTCGGTCTCGCGGCTGGCGGTACCGTTGCCGATGACGATGGTGTTGACGCCGTCCTTTTTGACGAGGCGGGCGAGCTCGCGCTTGGTGCCGGCGACGTCGTGGCGCGGTTTGGTGGGGTAGACCACGCCGTGGTCGAGCAGCTTGCCGGTCTCGTCCATGACGGCGACCTTGCAGCCGGTGCGGTAGCCCGGGTCGAGCGCGAGCACGCGGGCACCGTGCACGGGGCGTGCCGAGAGCAGGCCCTCGAGATTCTTGGCAAAGACGTTGATGGCCTCGGTCTGGGCACGAACGGTGAGTTTGGCGCGGGCCTCGCGCTCCAGGGAGGGGGCCATAAGGCGCTTGTAGCCGTCGGCGATGGCGGCGTCGAAGACCGGGGCGAAGACGCCCTGGCGTCGGGGCCAACGGCTACCGAGGCGTGCCGTGGCGGCGGCGCCGTCGACGTTGACGCGTACGCGGAGCTTGCCCTCGCGCTCGCCGCGGTCGATGGCAAGGATGCGGTGGTTGGGGATCTTGCGCACGGGTTCGTCGTAGTTGTAGTAGGGCTCGTAGGGGGTCTTCTCGGCGGGGTCGGTGGCCTCGACGACGATGTCGGCGGTGTTTTGCGTAAAGGCGCGCAGGTCGGCGACGTTCTCGGGGTCCTCGGCCACCGTCTCGGCCACGATGTCGGCGGCGCCGGCGAGCGCCTTCTCGGGCGTGTCGAAGCCGGCCTCCTCGTTGACGTATGTCGCGGCGGCATCGAGCGCGCTGCCCTTGGCCGAGACCTGCATGATGATCATGTTGGCGAGTGGCTCCAGGCCTGCCTCGCGGGCCTTCTGCGCGCGGGTCATGCGCTTTTTGCGGTAGGGCTTGTAGAGGTCCTCGACGCGCTGGAGCTGCGTGGCCTCGCGGATCTGCTGCTCGAGCTCGGGCGTGAGTTTGCCGTGGGCGTCGATGAGAAGGATGACGTCCTCTTTGCGCTGCTCAAGATTGCGCAGGTGGGATAGGCGTTCGTCGAGTGCGCGCAGGGCGACGTCGTCCATGCCGCCCGTGGCTTCCTTGCGGTAGCGCGAGATAAAGGGGATGGTGTTGCCCTCGTCGATGAGCTTGACGGCCGCCTCGACGTTGGCGGCCTTAAGGTTGAGCTCGCGGGCGAGCTGGGCGATAAGATCCATGGGACTCCTTGCGTTTAAGGTGCGTTTGCAGCACAGAGCTACCAAGGATACCACCTGCCACTTCGCTCAAAAAAGACTGTTTTGGCGCGGAACCACGAAAGCGGCCTATCTACTACGTTTGAACCGTGTGGGTCGACCATCTCCCGGTTTTCCGAAAATGCGCAACCCGTCTACCTGCGGTTTTTATTCCGCGAAATTTGGCATGGTTGAGGGTGATCGGTTAAACGTAGTAGATAGGCACATTTCGTGGCGAACGAATCAAGCTAAGGTGCAAAAAGTCCCCCGTCCCAGAAAAATCATTGGCAACGTAGCAAAATGCCCCGCGGGCAGGAGGCTGCTCGCGGGGCAAAGAAGAGGGGCTTATTTGTGGCGGACCGAGGGGCCCGGCATGGGGTTTCTGCCGCGGCCTGTCCTAAGGTGCTACAGCTCGACGAGCTGGCCGGTCTCGGCGGCCTCCTTGACGGCGTTGAGAAGCGTGAGCGTCTTGACGTTATCGGCGGGGGTTACGACGGGCTCAACTTCGCGGCGGACGACCTTCACAAAGTGCTTGAGCTGCATCTTGTGCGGCAGCGCCGGGTCGACGGCCGGAATCTCCATCTGCAGCGGCTTGTGCCAGTTAGAGGCGCCGTCGTAGGAGAACTGGTGCAGGCGGGGCAGCGACAGGGCGCCCTTGGTGCCGCCGATGAAGTAGGCATCGGCATCGAAGGGACGGTACTGCGGATCCTCGCGAGCGGTCGCCTCCCAGTTCCAGGGGCTGGCGGTGGCGTCGGAGATGGTCATGCTCGCGAGCGCGCCATCGGCAAAGCGGACGTTGACCACGGCGGAGTCCTCGGTCTCAAAACCGCGGGCGGCGCTGGACTGCATGCCCTGGACGGCGACGGGCTCGCCCAGCAGGTAGCGGAGCAGGTCCACGTCGTGAACCAGGTTGACCAAGATCGGGCCGGCACCCTTCTTGCGGCGCCACTCGACATCGAAGTACTCGTCATTCTTATAGATCATGTAGTGGAAGCTCGACACGGTGAGCTTGCCCAGCTCGCCGGACTCGATGATCTCCTTGGCCTTGTTCACAAACGGGTTGTGGCGACGGTGCTGACCCACGAGCACGGGCACGCCGGCGGTCTCGGCCTCGGCGGCGAAGGCCTGGGCATCCTCGAGATCGTTGGAGATCGGCTTTTCGACCAGCGGCACGATGTTGCGTTTGATGGCCTCGCGGGCAACGCCCAGGTGCAGGTCGTTGGGGGTGGCGATGATGACGGCCTCGGGCTTGACCTCGTCCATCATCTGGGCGGGATCGGTAAAGAACGGCACGCCGGCGGCCTCGGCCGTGGCACGGGCGCCCTCAAAGGCGTCGGCGATGGCAACGAGTTCGGCCTCGGGCTCCTCGGTGACAAAGCGGATGTGGTTGCGGCCCATGGCACCGGCGCCGATAACGGCAATGCGGACGGGGTTGAGCTCAGACATTTCGACTCCTTAATACTGGTGACCGGTGGAATGCGACAAAAGGGCTGCCCCTTTGTCGCATCGGTAAAACTAGGCGGACTTCTTCTTGCTGTCGGAGACCATCATGTAGACGGTGAGCACGACGGCGATGGCGGCGATTACGATGGCGCCGTAGAAGGACTGCTGGTAGGCGGCGCTGCCGGCCTCGGCGTGATACAGCACAGCGGTGATGGGCTGGCTGATCCAGGTGGAAGCGGCATAGCCCAAAAACATGATGCCGTAGTTGACGCCGATGTTGCTGGTACCAAAGGCGCCACCGGTGAGCGGCGGGTAGATGACGAGCAGGGCGCCAAAGCTAAAGCCGAGCAGGGCGAGCGCAACAAAGAACATGCTCTGCGTAAAGCTCATCGACATGATGACGAGCGCGACGATGGTGACGACAAGGCTGATGAGCAGCGACTTGTAGGCGCCGAGCTTGTCGATGATCTGGCCAAAGGACAGGCGACCGACCAGGTTGGCGCAGGTGTTGACGGAGACGACCACGCCGCCGAGGGCGACGGCCGCAGCGCTCGTGGGGTCGGCGAAGAGCTGGACGGCGGCGATGGAGGCAACCTTGCCCACGAGCAGGGTGCCCGCGGTGGCGGCAAAGGCGAAGGTGACGATGAGGACCCAGAAGCGCGGGGTCTTGACCATCTCGCCCGGGGTGAGGTCGCCGAAGGTGCCGGCGTGCGCGCCGCCCTTGGGGGCCTCGAAGCCCTCGGGCAGCCAACCGGCCTCGGGGGCCTTCAGGAACAGGGCGGAGGCGGCGATCATCACAAAGAAGATGACGCCGAGTGCCTTAAGGGCGCCAAAGATGCCCAGGCTCGGGATGAGCAGCGAGGCGAGCACCGGGGACAGCACGGCGGGGCCGGCGGTCGAAGCGGCCAGGGTGATGCCGGAGGCGAGGCCCTTCTTGTCGATGAACCACTTCTGACCCGTGGTGAGCGCAGGGTTGTAGCCCAGGCCGTTGCCGATGGCGGCGACGAGCGAGAACCACAGGTAGAACTGCCACGGCTCGGTGACGGTACCGGACATGAACCAACCCAGGCCGTAGCACACGGCGGCGGCGATCACGACGTTGCGGGGGCCGATCTTGTCGGAGATGCGGCCGGCGAAGATGCCTGTCACGGCCATGATGGTCTGAAAGACCGGGAAAGCCCAGGTAAGGGCGCTGGACCACTCGGGATAGACGGCGAGCAGGTTCTTGCTCACGACGGAATACAGCGCGATGGAGCTGATGAAGAACATGGTGACGCACGCGGCGGAAAGCACGACGGCGCGACCCTTGTTGGAGTTGGTGGAAGCCATGGGACTCTTTCTAATCGATGCGGGGGAGGGGCGGGCGTCACCGCGAGCCTCCCTGTCGGGCTGGTTTACTGGTCGGTCGGCTTTGCGACGCCGGACTCGTCGGACCAAAGCTCGACACCCTTGTTCTTGAGGTAGTTGTCGGCAAAGGCGCGGCGGCCGCCGGGCTTGGCGGTGAGGTCACCCATCATATTGGAGAAACCGCCATCGACCTTAATGGCGTCGCCGGTGGTAAAGTCCGAGCGCTTGGATGCCAAGAACATGACGGCGTTGGCGATATCGCTGACCTCGCCGATGCGGCGCGTGGCGATAAGACGGCTGCGGCTCTTCTCGACCTCGGGGTCGGCGTAAAAGCTCGCCGACATGGGGGTCTTGACAAAGCAGGGCTCGACGCAGTTGGAGCGCACGCCGTAGGGGCCCCACTCGGCAGCCAGCATCTTGGACATCATGTTGACGCCCGCCTTGGTGGAGCTGTACACGCCCGAGAACGTCTCGGGGGAGTGGCTGGCAACGGTCGAGATGTGCACCAGGCGACCCTGGCCGGCCTTGATCATCTCGCGACCAAAGCGCTGCGAGGTGATGAAGTAACCGGTGAGGTTGACGTTGAGGACCTCGTTCCAGTCACTCAGCGGCAGGTCTTCCATGGCGGCGAAGCGCAGGATGCCGGCAGTGTTGACGAGAACGTCGACGCGGCCGAAGTCGGCGATCGTGGCGTCGACGGCGGCTTGAACCTCGGCCTCGTCGGTGGCGTTCATCTTGTAGCCCTCGGCGTGGATGCCAAACTCGGCGGCGAGGTCGGCGGCCGCGGCCTTAACCTTCTCCTCGTCCAGGTCGAGCAGGACGACGTTGGCCCCGTTGCGGGCGAACTCGCGGCAGATCTCGACGCCCATGCCGCCGAGCGCGCCGGTCACGGCGCAGACATCGCCCTCGAGCTTAAGCCAATTGCTCATAGGAACTTCCCTTCTTGTGCCTCCTGTGGGCCGCTCCCATTAATCGACCCACGTGGTTTTCGCTGGTTATCGTATGCTTAGCGTTCGCGCAGGTGAATTGCATATTTGTTAGAATGGCGTAAACCTATGGTTTATAGCTCGCGGGACGATTTGTCCTAACTGAGTGTGTGACCTGCCAAAACGACCCCCTGTGGCCGCGCATGGCCACGGGCGCGAAAACGGGAGATTGACGTGTACGATCGACGACTTGAGGCCATATCGGCCGCTGCGGAGCTGGGAAGCTTCTCGCGTGCGGCGGCAAAATTGCGCGTGTCGACCCCGGCGCTCGTCAAGCAGGTGTCGGGTTTCGAGGCCGAGTTTGGTATCACGCTGTTCGAACGCTCGCACTCGGGCGTCAAGGTGACGCCGGCGGGCGCTCTGCTGGTGGACGACGCACGCTCGATCATGCGGCAGTCCGAGGATGCGTTGCGCCGTGCCCGACGCGCGGCGGGCGATGGCGGTGCCGTGCGCCTGGGTGTGTCGATGATGTGCCCGGGGCGCCAGACGCTGTCGATGTGGTCGGGCATCCACGATCTGGAACCGTCTCTGCGATTTGAGATCGTGCCGGTAAGCGATCTCTATGACGAGCGCGAATCCGTCATGCGCAGCTTGGGCCGCGAGGTCGATGTGGTGCAGTCGAGTTTTTCGACCCCGCGCTGGGGCGACGCCTGCCAAAAGCTCCGCATTGTCAACGTGCCGTTTTATATCGACCTGCCGCGCACGAGTCCGCTGGCGCGCAAGAATCGTATTTCGATCGCCGACTTGGAGGGTATGCGTCTGCGCGTACTGCGCCACGGCAACGACGCCATGGACAGCCTGCGCATCGACCTGTTGGCCGATGGCGGCGTGGACGTGATCGATGTGGATAGCTTCGACTTTGCGCTCTTTAACGAAGCCGAGGAAAAGGGCGACGCGGTGCTCACCTGCGGAGCGTGGTCGGGCGTGCACCCGGCTTTTGTGGGCGTGCCATTCCTGTGCGGCCGCGAGGTGCCGGTCTTTCTGCACTACCCGCTCGAGCCCGCCCTCCAAGTACAAAAATTCGTCAACGCCATGGCCCAACTCCTCAACTAGCTAATTTGGGGCTTTTTTAGCTGCATCGGGCATGGGATCCGGATAAGGGGTCGAATTATATCGGGGCCTGTTTATTCGGCAAGCAGCACCTGCAGGTAATCGCGCTTTCTGTGGAGGACGCGGTCGATATAGACCTTCTGGTGAAAACGGTAAAACGCGAGATAGTTGTCACAGGCCACGAACCGGTAATCGGAGCGCAGGGGATAGATTGAAGACAGTGGCGTACCCGACTCTGGGAAGCTGGATAGCAGGTCTATCCGAGCGAGGATACCCTCTACGATTCTCTCCGCTGCTGCGGGGTTGTCCTGTTCGACGGCAATGTAGTCCCAGATGTCGTCGAGATCTTGTAGAGCCAGCGGAGAGTAGACGACCTCGCAGCTATGCATGGCTTGCGGCCTTGCGGCGGAAGTGGGCGGCGACGTTGTCCGACGAGACCCATCCGCTCTCATCACCCGAGCTGCGCCCGCGCTCAAGCTCAGACATCAGCGTGCTGATGGCGCAAAACCGGTCGTAATCTTTCATGTCGAGCACAGCGTAGCAACCGTGCCCATTTTTGGTCAGAAACACCGGGGAGCCCTCGTGGACATCGGAGAGCACCTCGTTGTAATTGCGTAAATCGGAAACAGGCTTAATGGCAGGCATATAAGGCTCCAATCGATGTACGGGAACTTACGATAAATTATACGAATAATATGCAGTACCTGCCAACCAAAGCACCCACACAAAACGAGGTGCGGTCGAGTCGCTCCTAGAGCTCCGCTCCAAAGACTGCGCAAGTTCGAGGCTCTTGGTCCATTATGGTAGAGTTTGCCTCACGTGAATTTCAGCACACTGCGTGCCGCCAGAGCTTTTGCCATTTTGGGGAGTGAGCTTGTGAATACTTTTGTCGCCAAGAAGGCCAGCCGGGCGGTGCGCCTTCTCATGATGGCGCTCACGGCGGTTCTCATCTTTTTCTTCATCAATGTCATGCTGCTCGTCTCCGACATCCAGGGCACGGCGCGCGTGGTCAACTACGCCGGTCTGGTACGCGGCACCACGCAGCGAATCGTTAAGCTCGAGGACGCAGGCCAGCCACAAGACGACCTGCTCAAGGCTGTGGATTCATACATTAATGGTTTGCGCTACGGAAGCGACGACCTCAATCTCGTCCGTCTCGATGACGATGAGTATCAGGCAAAGATGACCGAACTCGCGAGCTATTTTGACAAGCTTCGCACCGAGATCGCCCGTGTGCGCGAAGTCGGCTACGAGAACACCGACATCATTGCCATGAGTGAGGAATTCTTTGGCATTTGTGACGATGCCACGAGGCTCGCGGAGGACTACTCCCAGGAGAAGGCGACGGCGCTCAATTGTCTTGAGGGCTTGGTGATCATCGACATCGTGGGCTTGGTGGCGACCTTTGCGGTCGAACTCGCTCGCGCGGTGCGCACTGCCGCGCTCAATCGCGAGCTGCAGAACAAAGTCTATCTCGATGAAGCCACGGGACTGCCCAACAAGAACAAGTGCGAGGAAATCTTGGGGCAGGGGCATCCCGTTTCCGCCGAAGCGCCCGTTGCGCTGTGCGTTTTCGATCTGAACAACCTGCATACGGTCAATAATCGTTTTGGCCACGAGAAGGGTGACGAGTACATTCGTTCTTTTGCCCATCAGCTGGGGCGCGTGGCGTCCGAGACCTGCTTTGTGGGCCGCGACGGCGGCGATGAGTTTATCGCGGTGCTGTGGGATGCCGATCGAGTTGCCGTGGAATCCTGTCTCGCTCGGATTCGTGCGAACGTGAGCGAGTATTCCAAGGCTCACCCCGACATGCCTATCAGCTACGCGGTGGGCTATGCGCTTTCCAGTGATTTTGATGAACCGCCTACGATGCGCGAGCTCTTTTCCCAGGCCGACAAAAACATGTACATCGACAAGAACCGCGTAAAGACAGCCGGGGCAGCCGGGTCGCAACGCGAGGAACGGTAAGCCTGTAACAGAGGGCGGCTAATTTGAAGGCAGCTAAAAAAGCCCCGTCCCAAAAAGACTGCCATGAAAAGAGGTCCTGGCCATTTGGCCAGGACCTCACTAACTTTTATTCCGTTCAAATGAGGAATTGACTGCGCGCAGGGCTCCGTCTCGGGAGGGCGGCATTTTACCTCCGCGCGCAGTTTCGCAGCGAAGCGAGAATGTTTGAGCACGGAGGTAATAGCCGCCCTCCCGAGACGGAGCCCGTGGGTTTACCTACTCGAGCTCAAACGCGCCCGTATACAGCTGGTGGTAATACCCGTGCCTGGCAATCAGCTCGTCATGGCTGCCGCGCTCGATAATCTGCCCGTGATCCAGCACGCAGATTAGGTCGGAGTTGCGTACGGTGCTCAAGCGGTGCGCGATCACAAACGTGGTCCTGCCCTCCATGAGCGCATCCATGCCACGCTGCACCAATGCTTCGGTGCGGGTGTCGATGCTCGACGTGGCCTCGTCCAGAATCATTGCGGGCGGGTCGGCCACCGCGGCGCGCGCGATCGAAATCAGCTGGCGCTGTCCCTGCGAAAGTCCGCCGCCGTCGCCCTCGAGCACGGTATCGTAGCCCGCCGGCAGCATGCGGATAAACCCGTCGGCGTTGGCCAGGCGCGCTGCTTCGATGCACTGCTCGTCCGTGGCGCCGGGGCAGCCGTAGCGAATGTTGTCCATGACGGTGCCCGTAAAGAGATTCACGTCTTGCAGCACCACGCCCAGGCTCCGGCGCAGGTCGGCCTTGCGGATCTTGTTGATGTTGATCCCGTCGTAGCGGACCTTGCCGTCGTCGATGTCGTAGAAGCGGTTGATAAGGTTGGTAATCGTGGTCTTGCCGGCGCCCGTCGCACCAACGAGCGCGATCTTCTGCCCGGGCTCGGCTTCGAGCTCGATATCGTGCAGCACGAGCTTTTGGGGCACATAGCCAAAGCTCACATGGTCGAGCATAATATGCCCCTTGAGCGGTGCGAGCCCGCAGCCGCCATCGTGATGCGGGTTCTTCCAGGCCCAGCGCTCGGTTCGCTCGCTCGTTTCGACAAGCGCGCCGTCCGCGTCCTCGCGCACGTTGACCAGCGTCACGTAACCGTCGTCGGACTCGGGCTTCTCGTCCATGAGCGTAAAGATGCGTCCCGCGCCCGCCAGCGCGATGATGATCGAGTTGAGCTGGTTGGACACTTGCGCCACGGGGTTCATAAAGTTGCGCGTGAGCGTCAGAAACGATGCGATGGCGCCGAGCGTGAACGTGTCGAAACCGGTAAGTCCCAGGTTGGGCGTTCCTGCGATGGCCATGTAGCCACCGAGCACGGCCACCACCACATAGATCAGGTAGCCAAGTGCGTTCATCATGGGCATGATCGAATTGCCCATGCCCTGCGCGTTCGTCGCAGCCTTTGCCCAGGCACGGTTGAGCTTGCCCATTCCGGTGCGCGCGGCGTTCTCGTGACAAAAGACCTTGATGACCTTCTGCCCGCCGACCATCTCCTCTATGTAGCCGTTGAGCGCGCCGAGCGTATCTTGCTGCTCGATAGAAAACGACCCGATGACCCCCGTGATGCGGCCCACGAACACGAGCACCGCCGCCATGAGCACGCAGACTACCACGGTGAGCCCCACGCTCATCCAAAGCATGCACACAAAGACCGCGACCAGCGTGAATGCCGAGCTTACGAGCTGCGAGAGCGACTGCGCGATCATCTGGCGCAGGGTGTCGGTGTCGTTGGTGTAGAGGCTCATGATGTCGCCGTGCGCGTGCGTGTCGAAGTAGCGCAAGGGGAGCGTCTGCATGTGCGAGAACATATCGTCGCGGATGTGTTTGAGCGTGCCTTGCGCCACGGTGACCATCGCGCGGTTGTAGACGAGTGTGGCCACGACGCCCACCACATAGACAGCGCCGATGGTGATGAGCGCGTGCGCAAGGCCCGCCCATACGGGAGCGTCGGTCGCCAAAAGCGGGACGATGTAGTCGTCGATGAGTGCCTGCAAAAACATCGACGACGCGGCGCTCGCGATGGCAGAGAGCAGAATGCACGCGACGACGAGTACAAGTTGTCCTCGGTAGCAGGACATATACGAGAGCAGTCGCTTGACGGTTGCCATATCGAGCTGCATCGCGGGCATGTCGGCGCCCGCCGCGGCTCCGTTTGCGGGGCGTTTCTTCTGCTTACTCATCCTCTGCCGTTCCCTTCTGCTGCGACTCAAAGACCTCGCGATAGATATCGCTCGTGCGCAAGAGCTCCTCGTGCGTGCCCACCGCGCTGATGCACCCGTCGTCCATGACCACGATCTTGTCGGCGTGCATGACCGAGCTCACGCGCTGCGCGATCACGATCTTGGTCGTGGCGGGCAGGTACTCGGCAAGGCCGCGTTGGATCTTGGCGTCGGTCTTGGTGTCGACGGCGCTCGTGGAGTCATCGAGTACGAGCACGCGCGGCTTGGCCACGAGTGCGCGGGCGATGCACAGACGCTGCTTCTGCCCGCCCGAGACGTTGGTGCCGCCCTGCTCGATCATGGTCTGGTAACCGTCCGGCAGCTGATCGATAAACTCGTCCGCGCAGGCGAGCTCGCAGGCGCGCACCAGCTCTGCATCGTTGGCCTCGGCGTCACCCCAGCGCAGGTTCTCGGCGATGGTGCCGCTAAAGAGCTCGTTTTTCTGCAGTACCATGGCCACCTGGCCGCGCAGCGCATCGAGGTCGTAGTCGCGCACGTCGACGCCGCCCACGCGCACGCTACCCGCGGTGGCGTCGTAGAGGCGGGCGATCAGGTTCACGAGGCTTGACTTGGACGAGCCCGTGCCGCCGATGATGCCCACGACCTCGCCGCTCTTGATGGTGAGGTTTATGTCCTCGAGCACGTTTTTCTCGGCCTTGCTCGCGTAGGCAAAGCTCACGTGGTCAAACTCCACGGAGCCGTTCGCAACCTGCGTGACGGCGCGACCGGGCTCGGGGCTCGCGATGTCGCTCTGTTCGTTGAGTAGCTCGGCGATGCGCTTGGCCGAGCTCTGGGCAATCACGATAAGCGTAAAGACCATGGAGAGCATCATGAGCGCCATAAGGATTTGCGTGGCGTAGGTAAAGAGTGCGGTGAGCTGTCCTGTGGTGAGGCCGAGCGCGGCGTTGTTGCCCGAGGCCACGATGGCCTTAGCGCCGAGCCACGAGATGAGTATCATGCATGCGTACATGCAGGCCTGCATGAGCGGCGTATTGAGTGCGATGAGGCGCTCGCCGCGGGCGAAGTCCTCGTAGATGCGTTGGCTGATACGGCCGAACTTGCCAATCTCGTGCTCCTCGCGGTTGAACGACTTGACCACGCGGATGCCTGCGACATTTTCCTGCACCACGTTGTTGAGCGTGTCGTAGGTAGCGAAAACGCGGTTGAAGATGCTGCTTACGCGCCACATGATGAGTCCGAGTGCGATGGCGAGGATGGGGATCACGGCTAGGAACACAAACGAGATCTGTCGGTTGATGGTAAACGACACAATCCAGCAGAACGCGAGCATCACGGGGCCGCGCACGCCCATGCGGATGATCATCATGTAGGCGTTCTGCACGTTGGTGACATCGGTGGTGAGGCGTGTGACGATCGAGCCGGTAGAGAACTTGTCGATGTTGCCAAAAGAGAAGGTCTGCACGTTGTCGTACATATCGTCGCGCAGGTTGGCGGCGAATCCCACCGAGGCGCGTGCGCCCATCCAAGCGCCGCCGGCGCCCACTCCAAATTCGAGAACGGCAAGGACGAGCAGGGCGATGCCAAGGCGCCAGACCTCGCCCATGTTGCCGGCTTGGATGCCGCGGTCGATGAGGTCGCTCATGACGAGCGGGATAGCGATCTCGAGTATCACCTCCAGGATGGAAAGTAGGATGGCGGTGACGGAGCTCTTGCGGTATTGCCGCAGGCTTCGTCCAAGTGTTCGTATCATGCATGTTCCTTTCTGTACGAATCGGGCTGAAATTATGTAGCAAGCTACGGAATAGGGCGTAAAGAAGCCCGTCGCAGGCGGATCGAATCCGGTGGGCGACGGGTGCTGATGAAGCTATTCTTTATTGTTTGCAGACGTTGGCGTAGACCCGCCTGAGCATGCGGATGAGCTCCGTCTGCTCGCGTTCATCAAGGCCGGCGAGCAGCTCCCGATCGCGTTCGCGCATTGTGGCACGCATGCGATCACCGGCATCGTGTGCCTTGTCCGTAAGCTCAACGACCTTATTGCGTCGGTCATCCTCGGCTACCCAGGTGCGCACGAAGCCGTTTTTCTCGAGCCGGCTGACGAGGCCGGAGACCGTTGGGTGGGAAACCTTGAGGTTAGCTTCGATCTCTTTTTGGAGCGCTCGGCCCGCATGCTCAATGAGGTAGACGATCACCTGGCTTTGCGCAAAGGTGAGCCCTTGCTCCTTGAGGTCCGCATCGGCAGACGCCTGCATGCGTTCGTTGATTACCTTAAACAGGGGTCCAACAGTATCTTCGGGAACCATTCCAGCCACCATCCTTTCCGTAGCATGTTACGTTTATACCACAACCCGAAGCATGCGACAAATTTACACAAAACGAGCCCCTGGCCAACCGGCCAGGGGCTCACAAACTATTATTTCCTTCTAAATGACGGGCTGATTGCGCGCAGGAGGGTGCCCCGGGGGCGGCGGGGTATTTCCTCCGCGCGCAGTTTCGCGGCGCAGCGAGAATGTTTGAGCACGGAGGAATTACCCCGCCGCCCCCGGGGCACCCTACGTGGAACAAACCTGCCTACTCGAGCTCAAACGCTCCGGTGTACAGCTGGTAGTAGTACCCGCGCTTGGCGATCAGCTCATCATGGTTGC
Source organism: uncultured Collinsella sp. (assembly GCA_900552705.1). Classification (GTDB taxonomy): domain Bacteria; phylum Actinomycetota; class Coriobacteriia; order Coriobacteriales; family Coriobacteriaceae; genus Collinsella. The sequence goes on from USAX01000005.1 coordinate 30,695, forward strand.
CGCGCTCGATGATGCGGCCGTGGTCCAGGCAGATAATCGCGTCGGAGTTGCGCACGGTGGACAGGCGGTGCGCGATGACAAACGTCGTGCGGCCCTCCATGAGCTTGTCCATGCCCGCTTGCACGATAGCCTCGGTGCGGGTGTCGATGGAGCTCGTGGCCTCGTCCAGAATCATTGCCGGCGGATCGGCGACGGCAGCGCGGGCGATCGAAATCAGCTGGCGCTGGCCCTGCGACAGCTGGGCGCCGTTGCCGGTGAGCATGGTGTCGTAGCCGTCGGGCAGGCGGGTGATAAAGTCGTCCGCGCCCGCGAGCTTGGCCGCCGCAATGCACTCCTCGTCGGTGGCGTCCAGGTTGCCGTAGCGGATGTTGTCCATCACGGTGCCGGTGAACAGGTTCACGTCCTGCAGCACGACGCCCAGGCTTCGGCGCAGGTCGGCCTTGCGGATCTTGTTGACGTTGATGCCGTCGTAGCGAATCTTGCCGTCGGCGATGTCATAGAAGCGGTTGATGAGGTTGGTGATGGTCGTCTTGCCGGCACCGGTGGCGCCGACAAACGCGACCTTCTGGCCCGGCTTGGCAAACACGGACACGCCGTGCAGCACCTCGTGGTCGGGCGTGTAGCCAAAGTCGACGTTGTCCATAACCAGGTCGCCGCGCAGCGGCACGTACTCGATCTCGCCGGTTGCGCGGTGCGGATGTTTCCACGCCCACATGCCGGTGTGGTGGTCAGCCTCCTCGAGCTGCCAGGTATCGGGGTTGACCTGCGCGTTGACGAGCGTCACATAGCCTTCGTCGGCTTCGGGCTCCTCGTCGATAAGCTCAAAGATGCGGTCGGCGCCGGCGAGGCCCATGACCACGGCGTTGATCTGCTGTGAGATCTGGCCGATCTGTCCGCAGAACTGCTTGGTCATGTTGAGGAACGGCACCACGACGGCGATGGACAGCGCCATGCCCGAGATGCTCAGGTTGGGCACGCCCAGTGCCAGGAAAATGCCGCCCGCCAGTGCGACCAGCACGTAGAGCAGGTTGCCCAGGTTCATAAGGATGGGCATGAGGATGTTGGCGTACATGTTGGCCTTCTGGGAGACCTCGAAGAGCTTTTCGTTGCGCTCGTCAAAATCGGCCTCGGCGGCAGACTCGTGGCAGAACGCCTTGACGACCTTCTGGCCGTTCATGACCTCCTCGATATGGCCCTCGACCACGCCGAGCTCGGTCTGCTGTGCAATGAAGAAGCGCGCGGAGTTGGAGCCGAGCAGCTTGGTCATAAAGGTCATAAAGGCGACGCCGGCGATGATGACCAGGCACATCCACACGCTGTAGTACAGCATGATAAAGAACACCGTGACGATGATGATGATCGTCATGAGCAGGTTGGGCAGCGACTGGCTGATCATCTGACGCAGCGTGTCGATGTCGTTGGTGTAGTGGCTCATGATATCGCCGCGCTGGTGCGTGTCGAAGTAGCGGATCGGCAGGTCCTGCATGCGGTTGAACATCATCTCGCGCAGCTTCTCGAGCGAGCCTTGCGTGACGATAGCCATGGCGCGGTTCCAGAAGAGCGAGGACAGGACACCAACGCCGTAGATGCAGGCGAGGGTGGTCACGAGCTGCAGAATCTTGGGCTGTGCGGCTTCCCAATCGCCCGACTGCCACGATTCGCTAATAATTTGCAGGGCGCTCTGCAGGAAGGTCGCGCCGATGGAGTTGATGATGGCGCAGAGCACCACGCCGGCGACGACAAGGGGCAAAAGCACGGGATAGAAGCCAAAGAGCGTCTTGATGAGGCGCGACATGGTGCCGCCCTTGCGGTTGAGCGCGCGCTCGGCGGTCGTTGCCTTACTCATGTGCCTCGCCTCCTTCCTGGGTCTGAGCTTGTGTTGCGGTCATGTCGGTGTTGTCTGCCGCCGTGTTCGCGTCGCCAGAGACGTCGTCGGCGTCTTGCGTACCTTCGGCAGACATCTTGTTTTGCGAGGTAAAGGTCTCGCGGTAGATCTCGCTTGTCTTAAGCAGCTCGTCATGGTTGCCGATCTGTGCGATGCGGCCGCCCTCCATGACAATGATGCGGTCTGCGTCCTGCACGGAGCTGATGCGCTGGGCGATGATGAGCTTGGTCGTGTTGGGCAGATAGCTTGCCAGGCCTGCGCGAATCTTGGCGTCAGTCTTGGTGTCGACGGCGCTGGTGGAGTCGTCCAGGATCAAGATCTTGGGGCGACGCAACAGGGCGCGTGCAATGCACAGGCGCTGCTTCTGACCGCCCGAAACATTAGAGCCGCCCTGTTCGATCCAGGTGTCGTAGCCCTTGGGGAAACCGTCGACAAATTCGTCGGCGCAGGCCAGATGCGATGCCTCGCGGACTTCCTCGTCGGTGGCGTTCGGGTCGCCCCAACGCAGGTTCTCGGCGATGGTGCCGCTAAACAGCACGTTTTTCTGCAGCACCATGGCGACCTGGTGACGCAGCGCGTCCAGGTCGTAGTCGCGCACGTCCACGCCGCCCACGCGCACAGCGCCTTCGGTGGTGTCGTACAGGCGGGCGATGAGGTTAACGAGCGTGGACTTGGCCGAGCCGGTGCCGCCGATGATGCCGATGGTCTCGCCGCTCTTAATGTGCAGGTCGATGTCATCGAGCGCCTGGCGCTTCGCATGCTTGGAATACTTAAAGCTCACGTGGTCAAAGTCGATGGAACCGTCGGCAACCTCGAGCACGGGCTCGGCAGGATCGGCGATCGTGGGCTCGGCGGCCAGCACCTCGGCAATGCGGTGTGCCGATTCGTCGGCCATGGTCACCATGACAAAGATCATCGACAGCTGCATCAGGCTCATGAGAATCTGGAAACCATAGGTAAAGGTCGAGGAGAGCTGGCCCACGTCGAATAGCGTGCCCTGGCTCGTGATGATGAGCTTGGAGCCCAGATAGATGATGACGACAAACGCGCCGTTGACGCAGATGTTCATCATGGGGTTGTTAAAGGCGAGCAGCTTCTCGGCGCGGGTGAAGTCCATCTGGACGTCGCGCGCGGCGGTCGCGAACTTCTCCTTCTCAAAGTCTTCGCGCACATAGCTCTTGACCACGCGCATGCCGGTGACGTTTTCCTCGACGGACTCGTTAAGGGCATCGTACTTGTGGAACACGCGCGAGAAGATGGGGCGCACCTTAAAGATGATAAAGAACAGTCCAAAGCCCAGCAGCGGAATGATGACCAGGTAGACCATGGCGACGCTGCCGCCCATGATAAACGCCATGGTAAAGGCGAAGATCAATACCAGCGGCGCGCGCACGGCGATACGGATGATCATCATAAAGGCCTGCTGCACGTTGTTGATATCGGTGGTCAGGCGCGTGACGAGCGAGGAGCTCGAGAACTCATCGATGTTGGCAAAGCTGAACGTCTGGATCTTGTAGAACAGGTCGTGACGCAGGTTCTTGGCGAACCCGCAGCTCGCATGGCTGCAGGTGACGCCGGCCGCGGCGCCAAAAGCAAGCGACGTCAGCGCGATGAGCACCAAAAAGCCTGCGGTGGGAAGCATCTCGGCTACGGTGGCGCCGTCTTTGATGGCGTCGATCAGGTTGGCGGTGATAAATGGAATCAGCATCTCGCAGAGCACCTCGCCAAGCACGAGCAACGGCGTGGCAACGGTGACTTTCATATAGTCGCGGATGCTTCCCATGAGGGTTTTAATCATCCAGTTCCTCCCAGGTTACGCGGATTTTATCGAGCATTTCGGCGAGGTCCTCGCGCTCGTCGTGGGTGAGCGCGCTAAAGGCCCGTTCTCTAAAGCGGATGCGGGCTGCCTGGTCGATGCGGGCGTTTTCCCGGCCGGTTTCGGTCAGGCGAATGGTGAGCTGCCGTCGATCCTTGGGGTTACGGCTGCGCTCGATGAGGCCGTTGAGCTCGAGCTTGGACAGGATCTCGGAAAGCGACCCCGGCTTGAGGTCAAAGTGCATGCCGAGCTCCTGCTGAGACATCTCGCCGCCGGGCTGCTTGGCCAGCAGGCAGATGATGGGCGCCTTGCCGGACACGCCTCCGCCATGAAAATGCATGTAATGGCCGCAAAAGCCCAAGCCGCTCAGGATGCGCTTGGCGAGTTTGTCTTCGGCGCTGACCGCTTCGGGCATGTCTACCGGTTGCAACGGGTCACCGCCGGGCTCATGCGGAAGGACGAGTGGTTCAACACACATATCTAAGCTTCGCTCCTTTCTTTAGTTAGGTAGTTGAATTGTTTTGTGCCTAACTAATCTAGGAGCGCCACACGAGAATGTCAAGGTACCAAACTAGTGGTTACGCGGTTTTACCAAACCGCGTAACGGCTCGACGCTGCAAACCCGCCAGAGCGGCAATCTGCCTTTCAACTTCGGCGGCATGACCAGAAGGTCAATGCCGCCTTGTTTCAAGGCACCTTGCTCGCTCTGGCGGGTTTTCGCTGACTTCGCCAAAACATCGGCGTTGCCCGACTAGTCGTTTTGGCACTTAGGGACGTTCCTTATGTGCCGGCATTTGGGGACACTCCTTGTGTCAACTAGTCATTTAAGAACGTCCCCAATGACTACCTCGTTTTCGTAACCTTTCCCAACAATTTGCACTTCGCACCTCTCGCCTCCGCTCACAACGTCCCCTGCGCTACACTTAGTCGCACTGTGGCGCTGCTGCGCCGCGCCCGAAACAAGGGAGACCCTCATGAAGAACACTCAGCTGCTGCTGATCAACGATATGTGCGGCTACGGCAAGGTCGCGCTTTCCG
>USAX01000006.1 GCA_900552705.1 uncultured Collinsella sp.
TTCCGTTCGATTCATATGGTTCTGTATAGGAAAAGGAATTTCTCGGGGCCGCCTCTCGGCGGCCTTGCGAAAAACAAATCCAAGTTAGACCATTTCAAATGGTTCGATGTCTGCCCGGATGCGACACTGAATGTGTCCATCCTCGCAGTATCCGGTTCTCAAGGTGCACGCTGTGCGGCTCATCCGGTCTCACCGGGCCGCGCGGCAAGGAGATATATTGCCAGACCGGAGGGGCGCCGGGGGCGGGAATCTGGGCGTACACATTTCCTACACAATTTGGGATCCGACTAACGTTTGCCAGCCGTTAACTACCGCTCACCGAGCATCTCTTTATATAAGGCAGTCTCATGGTTAAAGCGGATACGTTCCCCTAGCTAAAGCACAGCCAGCATCGAGCAACTCATCACGTTCTTCCACCGAGAACCCCTCGGCGTAGACGCGCACCACTGGTTCGGTCCCGCTAGGACGGACCAGCAGCCACGTGTCATCCTCGAATGCTAAACGCAAGCCATCCATATGACTAACGTTTTGCGGCACCTTGCCACAAATCGACTTGGGGTTTACGCCCGGCAGCAGGGTTCGTAACGTTTCGGCATCTTCGGCCTCAAGGCGCAAATCGCGTCGACCGTAACTCGTCTTACCAAAACTGTCCTCGAGTTGGTCGACCAGAACGCCCAAAGGCGCGTCCGTCTTTGCCATAAGCTCACACAGAATCAGACAGGCGAGGATTCCATCGCGCTCGGGCATATGCGCGGCGATGCCGATACCACCGGCTTCTTCGCCGCCCATGAGGACGCCACCCTTCTTCATCTCTGCCGCTATATATTTGAAACCGACTGGTTTGACGGTCACGCGGCAGCCAAGCGCCTCGGCAATGCGACGCACGAGCGTCGAGCACGAAAGATTGACGACGACGCGCCCCTCCAAATTACGAAATTGAACCAAGTCGCCCAAAACGAGTGCCATGATCTGATGCGGATGTATATATCTGCCGCGCTCGTCAACCGCGCCGATACGGTCGGCGTCGCCGTCGGTCACCAGGCCAGCGCAAGCTCCGTCCTCGATAACCGTATGCTCGCAAGCGTCCACCCACGGCTCAACGGGGTCGGGGCAGATATCTTCTTGGTCAGGCGCCTGCCCGGCGTGAATCTCGTGCACCTCAACGCCAAGCTCGCGCAGCAAGTCGGCTAGATAGCCCTGGGCTGCGCCGCCCATGGGGTCAACAACCACGCGCAGGTGCGCGGCGCGGATGGCTTCGGCATCGACAAACGATGCCACCGCTTGCATATAGTCAGGAATGATATCCGCGGTGCGATATTGCCCCTCGATCCCCATTGGCTCGGGAGCCATGGTCTCTTCGAGCTCTTCGATGACATCCTGGTTGGCGGTCGAGCCGTCACCCATGCGAATCTTGAGACACAGATAACCCTGCGGATGATGGGACCCCGTCACCATGAGCGCGCCGCACGCCTCACCGTCATAAGCCGCCGCCCACGTAAGGGCAGGGGTCGGAACAGGTCGCGAAGCGAGCACGGCGTCTAGCCCGTGCGCTGCTAGCACACCCGCCGCAAGCTCAGCGAACTCGCGCGCCAGGGGCCGAGTGTCGAACCCTATATATACCGTTTTGCCCGGATTGGTCTTTTGCCACAACTCGCTGACGGCATCGGCGATACGGGCAACGTTATCGGCAGTGAAGTCCTCATCGACGCGAGCGCGCCAACCGTCAGTTCCAAAATGAATTATCGCGCACACGCGCAGACACCTCACAGTGTTTGGATCATGGTACGCATGAGGTATACCCGCGATACACACTCGGCAACCTGCCGGCACCAGCATTCACCATTTGGGCAAATGCTGCCGAAGACATGCAGGCAATAAATAAACCGCCCCGTATGGAGCGGTTTTGCCCTTTATATATCGAGCGCCTCGGCCATCGCTGCCGTAGTGATTGCCGTGGTTCCACAGCAACTGCCCACCATTGCGGCACCGGCATGTCTCCATTCGATGCATGCGCGCGCGAAAGCTTCGGGGTTCTCGTGCCATACGGGGCCATCCTGAGTCTGGACCGGATCGCCCACGTTGGGACGCACCGTGACGGGAGTAGTCGCCGATGCAACCATCCTGGGCACCGCCGCGTTCGCGGCCGCAAGCGAACAGCAATTAACACCAACCGAGTTTGCGCCGTGTTTTTCGGCGTACAAAACGGCTGCCTCGATGTTGAGGCCATCGCCCAACAGGTCGCCTTTGTCATCAACGACAAAACTCACCAGGACAGGCATGCCGTCAGCGGCATCTCGAGCGCCGGCAAGCATGGGCTGCAAATTACGGATAGACGTCACCGTCTCGATCAGCAGACCGTCAACACCAGCATTGAGCAAGGCGTGCGCCTGTTCGCGCGCAATGCCTCGGATCTCACGAAACTCGGCAGAGTCCTCGGCAAACCACTCAATACCGATCGGACCCATCGAGCCCAGCAGCAGCTGAGGGTGCGCCTGGCGGGCATCGTCGACGGCCCCGCGATTGACCTCCGCCACGGACGGCGCAATCTGGTCGTGCTTGAGGGCATAGCTTGATGCCTGAAAGGTATTGGTAATGAGCACCTGCGCACCGGCGGCGACATACAAGCGATGGATACGAGAAACGGTCTGCGGCTCCGCCAGATTCCAAAACGCCGGTGGAATATCGGCGGCGTCGTACTCACTCAACAGAACACTGCCCATGGGGCCCTGCGCCAACAAGGTCTCGCTCGACAAGCGGCGCGTAAGTTCCTCGGCACCAAAGCGGTTGTAATAACTCGTATCCATATATATCCCGCTATTCCTCGACGCTGATTCCCTGCTTTTCGAGATAGGCGAGCCAGCGGCTCATCGTGTCCTCGGATAGCGCATGCTCCATCATGCAGGCCTCGGAATCGGCTCGCTCAAATTCGACACCGAGCTCCTGAACCAAAAACGTGCGGATGAGGCGATGACGGTACCAGATAGCCGTGCCAACCTCGCGGCCGCGATCGGTCAGGATTACCTTGCCATAGTGCGATTGCTCGACAAGCTCGGATGCCTTGAGCGCCGAAACCGCTTTATTGACCGATGCCTTGGAGACGCCAAGGCGCTGCGCGATGTCGACCGATCGCACGCCGTTGGTTTCCCCCTCTTCGCTTTCAATGCGAACCATGCACTCCAAGTAGTCTTCGTTCGCCACCGTCAGATGTAGTTCGCGCGAGCTATTTGTCGTATCCATGATCTTCCGTCCCTTCTGCATTCAATGGCTGATTCTACCCCATCCAAGCGTCGCGGTATGCCGTGGCATACCGTGCTAGAGTTCTTGTTGCACACGACGACCAAGATTGGAGCGGTCTTTATGGAAAACACCACCACGAACCCCGATGTCCTCGAGCGCTTTTTGCGCTACGTCCAGATCAACACGCAGTCCGAGGATGCAAACTGCGACCAGGTACCTTCGAGCGCCGTTCAGTTTGACCTTGCCAACGTGCTGGCTGAAGAGCTGCGCGAGCTTGGTGCGGAAGATGCCCACGTGACCGAGCATGCCTATGTCTGCGCGCATATCCCCGCAAGTGCGGGCGCTGAGGACAAGCCCGCCCTGGGCCTGATCGCCCATCTCGACACCACCGAAGTTGCACCGGGCGCCGGCGTGAAGCCGCACATCGTACACTACGAGGGCGGCGACCTGGTCTGCGGCACGGTTGACGGTAAGCCCGTTGCCATGAGCACCGCCAAGCTTCCCGCCCTGAACGACCTCACGGGTGAGGACCTGGTCTGCAGCGATGGCACCACGCTGCTGGGCGCGGATGACAAGGCAGGCGTCGCCGAGATCATGTCGCTTGTCGCGCGTATCGCTCAGGACCCTTCTCTGCCCCATCCCGCACTCGGCATTTGCTTCTGCCCTGACGAGGAGATCGGTCACGGAGCCGAGCTGTTGGATATCGATACCTTTGGCTGCAAGTACGCCTACACGGTCGACGGCGGCCCCATCGGCGAGCTGGAATGGGAGTGCTTTAACGCCGCCGAGGCGACCGTCCGCTTTGAGGGCCAGTCCATCCACCCGGGCGACGCCAAGGACCGTATGGTCAACGCAGGCAATCTGTTCTGCGACTTCAACGCGTTGCTCCCCTACGTGCAGCGCCCGGAGTATACGGAAGGCTACGAGGGCTTTTATCACCTTGAGGGCGTATCTGCAACCGTCGATCACGCCACGGCGCGCTACATCGTCCGCGACCATGACGCCGCCAAGTTCCAGCAGAAACTCGACCTTATTGATGCCGCCGCCTCGATGCTCAACCAGCGTCTGGGTGAGGAGCGCGTGACGGTCGAGATTAAGCAGCAGTATCGAAATATGGCCGAAATCGTTCGTGACTATCCCGAGCTTATTGATGTTGCCAAGGAAGCCTACCTTGCCTGCGGCGTTGAGCCCCAAGTGCTGCCGATTCGCGGCGGCACCGACGGCGCGCAGCTGTCGTTCCGCGGTCTGCCCTGCCCCAACCTTTCCACCGGCGGCTATTGCTATCACGGCGTCAACGAGTTCGTCCCGGTCAGTTCGCTCGTCAAGATGACCGACGTGCTCCAGGAGCTCGTCGCCCGCTTTGCATAAGCCTGGCTGCACAAGCCTAAACGACAAACCGCCCCGTCCTCTACAGAGAACAGGGCGGTTTTTGTACAGGGAGTGTCCCTAACTGCCGGCAGAAAAGGAACGTCCCCAAGTGCCGCAAAATGACGAGATCCACTCTCGCTTTGTGGGTAGTCATTGGGGCGTTCTTGTTTGACTAGTCGTTTAAGAACGTCCCCAATGACTACCCAACGACTAGTCCGGACCAAGGCAACGCCGATGTTTTGGCAACGACAGCGAAAACCCGCCAGAGCGAGCAAGGTGCCTTGAAACGAGGCGACATTGATCTTTTGATCATGCCGCCGAAGTTGAAAGGCAGATTGCCGCTCTGGCGGGTTTGCAGCGTCAACTGGTTACGCGGGCTGGTAAGCCCGCGTAACCCTAATAATTGGCTTCGTAGCCGTTGCCGTCGCCGGTGGGCTCTTCGTAGTAGTCCGAATCGCTCGAATCGCTTGAGTCATCGGAATCGTCAGAGCTGACCGATGAGGTTGCGGTACCGTTTGCGTAGTCGTCAGACGTGTTGTTGCTGAGGTCGCCGATCGTAGAGCTGGAACCGTCGGAAAGACCCATGGTGTTGGGACCCTTGGGATCCTTGCCGGCATCGACGCGCTCCATCATTTCCTTGAGTTCGTCCTCGTAGACAAAGACGTAGCTCACACCGTCGATCATGGTGCTGTCGTCGGCGTACGAGGGCAGGTTGGCCGAGTAGATACCGTCGACATCCATACCGCGCATGGCATTGACCGTAGCCACGATATCCTGAACGCTCATATCGGTTACGAGCATATCGGACAGCGAATTAACCAGGCCAAAGATCTTCGTGGCATCGAAGTTATTGAGAATCTGGTTGGCAAGGGCGCCAAGCACCTGACGCTGGTGGCGCATGCGCGTGTAATCGCCGTCGGCATAGGTGTAGCGGCAGCGGGCATAGGTAAGGGCGGTGGCACCGTCCATATGCTGCTGGCCAGCGGTAATCTTAATATCCAGGTGCTCGGGGTCGTCAACATCATCGGTTGCGTTAATGTCGATACCGCCAACCGAATCAATCAGCGCCTGCATACCGTCGAAGCTGACCTCGGCATAGTGGGAAATCTGAACACCGCACAGCTCGTTGACCGCCTCGACCATGGCCTCGGCGCCGCCAACGGTATGGCAGGCGTTGATCTTCATGGTCTCGCCCTTGTACTCGACCTTGGTGTCGCGCGGAACGGAAATGAGCGTCGCCTGCTTTTGCGTGGGGTCGATGCGTGCCAGGATAATCGAGTCGGCACGATACGTATCCTCGCCCGGACGGCCGTCGGTGCCAAGAAGCAGCACGTAGAACGGATCCTTTGCCTCATCGGTGTCAACCAGAACCCGACGCAGATTGTCGGTAATGACATTAGAATCGCCGAGCTTGCCCATAATGGTGGCAAACCACAGGCCGGCAGCGGTAGTGGCACTCAGCAGCACGCCAAGCACGACAATGAGCGCGACGTGACGAATCGTGTGGCTACGGCGGCGTTGACGAGCGCGCTCGGAATAGCGAGCCACGTTATCGCGACTGTAGATCTTGGCCTGCGCACCAGTTGAGGGTCTTCGGGTGGTGGTATCCGCGAGGGGCTTTTTATTAAACATAGGCAACCTGTATTAGTAGATGACGGGATCGGGGACGGTAGCATGCTCGACATGCGCGCCGAGCGCCTGCAGCTTTTCGACAAACTGCTCGTAGCCGCGCTTGATGTGATGGATAGCCGAAACCTCGGTCGTCCCGTCGGCGATCAAGCCCGCTACGACGAGGGCCGCTCCGCCACGCAGATCGGGCGAGGTAACCTGCGCACCCGAGAAACCCTTGACGCCATGAATCATGGCGTGGTGGCTCTCGATGCGAATATCGGCACCCATTCGTACCAACTCTGATGCGAACATAAAACGATTCTCGAAGATGTTCTCGGTGATAACGGAGCTGCCATCGGCAAGGGCGGAGAGTACCATAATCTGCGCCTGCATGTCCGTCGGGAAGCCGGGGAACGGAAGCGTCTGGATGTCGACCGGCTTGATACGCTCGGCACGGTTCACATGGACGCCATCCTCGACGCGCTCGCAGTCGATACCCATGAGCTCCATCTTCTTGAGCACCATGCCCAAGTGAATGGGGCAAAAGCCCGTGACATCGACACCGCGATCGTCCGCCATCAACGCACCGGCGACGATAAAGGTACCGGCTTCGATGCGGTCGCCCACCACGCGATGGGTAACGGGATGGAGCTCTTCCACGCCTTCGATAGTCACGACGGGCGTACCGGCGCCAACAATCTTGGCGCCCATCTCGTTGAGCATGTTAGCGAGATCGACGATCTCGGGCTCGCGGGCGGCATTGTCGATAACCGTGGTGCCCTGTGCGCGCACAGAGGCCATGATGAGGTTCTCGGTCGCACCGACGCTGGCAAACTCGAGCGTGACGGTGGTACCGCGCAGACCTTGGGGCGCATTAGCGTTGATGTAACCGTGGGCGGTATCGAACTCAACGCCCAGGGCCTCAAGACCAAGAATGTGCATATCGATCTTGCGAGCACCCAGGTTGCAGCCGCCCGGCATGGCAATTTTGGCGCGATGGAAGCGGCCCAGCAGGGGTCCCATGACGGCGGTGGAAGCGCGCATCTTGGCAACGAGCTCGTAGGGGGCCTCCCATGAATCGACCTGAGAGGTATCAATCTCGAGCGTGTGCTCGTCGAGAACATCGATCGTAGCGCCCATGCCCTTGAGTACCTTGCCCATCACGTGGACATCGGAAATATCGGGCACGTTCTGCAGCGTCGTCTTGCCCGGCGCCAGAAGCGTTGCCGCCATGAGTTTGAGCGCGGAGTTCTTGGCGCCCGAGACGGGCACGGAGCCTCCGATGGCGTGGCCACCCTCAACGCGGATAATATCCAAGGTCTACCCTTTCAAAAAGCATGCCCGGGGTGGCTGGGCCATCCCGGGCATGATGTGTTCGCAAATGGTCGAACGCTAAATCGTTTGACTATTGGGCAAGCTTGAGCTTACACCATGCGATTTCATTATAGAGGTAGGCGCGGCGTGCATCATCCTCCGACAAATTACCCAGCTTCTCTTCAAAACCTTGAATATCAGCTTTAAGCTTGTCGGCATCGACGGTCGCCAAATCGCAAGCGCGCTCGGCGAGAACGGTCACGACATCGTCCGCAACCTGGGCATAGCCGCCGGCCACGGCAAACGTGTGGTCGACAGTGCCCATGGCCTTATCGGAAACGCGAACGTAACCGCGGTCGATCGTGCAAATCTCGCTGGAGTGAGCAGGCAGGACGCCAAACTCGCCATCCGTGGACGGAATCGACACAAACGCAGCGTCGCCCTCATAGGCGCAGCTCACGGGGCACACGATGCGGATACGCATAACCTACTTCTCCCCCATCTTGCGGGCGCGCTCGCGCACGTCCTCAATCGTGGAAGCATAGCGGAAAGCCTGCTCGGGCAGGTCATCGGCCTTGCCGTCGACAATCTCGGCGAAAGAGCGGACGGTATCCTCGACGCGGACGTAGACACCGGGGTTGCCGGTGAACTTCTCGGCGACGTGGAAGGACTGCGAGAGGAACTGCTGAATCTTACGGGCACGGTTGACCGTAAGGCGCTGCTCCTCGGACAGCTCGTCCATACCCAGAATGGCGATGATGTCCTGAAGGTCGGAGTACTCCTGCAGGAGCTCCTGGACCTTGACGGCGACACGGTAGTGCTCCTCGCCGACGATCGAGGGATCGAGAGCGTCGGAGGAAGACGCGAGCGGGTCGATAGCCGGGAACAGGCCGAGCGACGAAATGCTACGCGAAAGAACCGTGGTGGCGTCGAGGTGCGTAAACGTCGTGGCAGGCGCCGGGTCGGTCAGGTCGTCTGCGGGGACGTAGACAGCCTGGACGGAGGTAATGGAGCCCGTCTTGGTCGAGGTAATGCGCTCCTGGAGGTCGCCCATCTCGGTAGCCAGCGTGGGCTGGTAACCAACGGCGGACGGCATACGGCCCAGCAGTGCGGAAACCTCGGAACCTGCCTGGGAGAAGCGGAAGATGTTGTCGATGAACAGCAGGACGTCCTGGCCACGATCGCGGAAGTACTCAGCGGTGGTGAGGCCGGCCAGACCGATGCGCAGACGCGCTCCAGGCGGCTCGTTCATCTGACCATAGACCAAGCAGGTCTTGTCGATAACGCCAGACTCGCTCATCTCGAGGAACAGGTCGGTGCCCTCGCGGGTACGCTCGCCGACGCCGGTGAACACCGAGGTGCCGCCGTGCTCCTGGGCGAGGTTGTTGATGAGCTCCTGAATCAGAACGGTCTTGCCGACGCCGGCGCCGCCGAACAGGCCCGTCTTGCCGCCACGGATGTAGGGCTCGAGCAGGTCAACAGCTTTGATGCCGGTCTCGAAGATCTCGGTCTTGGTGGTGAGCTCGTCGAAACGAGGCGCTGCATGGTGGATGGGGTAGAACTCCTCCACCTCGGGCATGGGCTTGCCGTCGACAGGCTTGCCCATGACGTTCCAAATGCGGCCGAGCGTCTTGGGGCCAACGGGCATCTTCATGGGCTCACCGGTATCGGTGGCGATGAGGCCGCGCTGCAGGCCGTCGGTCGAGGACATGGCGACCGTGCGGACGACGCCGCCCGGAAGCTGGCTCTCGACCTCGAGGATCGTGCTCAGATGACCGATCGGGGTCTCGGCCTCGACCGTGAGCGCGTTGTAGATCGGGGGCACCGCGCCGTCAAACTTGACGTCGACGACAGGGCCGATGATACGCACGATGCGACCATCACCGGCAGTCGTCTTCTTGGTGGCTTCCTCGACCGCAAGCTTTACGGTGTTATTAGCCATTACTGTTCCTCCAATGCTGAGGCTCCGCCGACGATCTCGTTAATCTCGGTCGTGATCGAAGCCTGGCGCACGCGACTATACGTGCGGGTAAGGGTCGAGATGATCGCGGTGGCGTTTTCCGTCGCGGAGTGCATGGCCTTGCGGCGTGCACCCTGCTCGGCAGCCGCCGAATCGATCAGGGCCTGGTAGATGACCGTCAGGATATAAGACGGCACAAGCTTGCCGAGAACATGCTCGGGAGAGGGCACGAACTCGAACGTGGACGAGATGCGCTTAGGGGCGTCGGTCTCGTTCTTACGCGGACCGTGGGCCATAGCGATCATCTCGGGGTCGAGCGGCAACAGATGCTCGACGCGAAGCTCCTGATCCACGCGGTTCTTGGCGTGGTGGTAGACAAGCTCGACACGGTCAAGCTCACCGGCACGATACGCATCGCAGATATGAGAGGAGATCATGCGGGCCTGATTGAAATCGGGCTCAGAGGAGTTGCCCTCAAAGTGCATGACGACGTTTGCGCGGTCACGGAAATACGTGGCCGGTTTGCGCCCACACGCGATGATCTCGCACTCGATGCCGTCGTTCGCCCAAGAAGCGGCGAGCTTTTCGGCCGTGCGCTCCACCGTCGTATTGAAACCGCCGGCAAGGCCGCGGTCCGAGGCAATAACGACAATCAGGCCATGCTTGACGCTCTCATGCTTCTGCAGCATGGGATCGGTGCCCGAACAGGAAGCGTCGCCGGCGACCGTCAACATGACGTCGGTCAGCGCCTCCTTATAGGGCTCGGCCTGCTTGGAGCGATCGAGGGCACGACGGATCTTGGCCGTAGAGACCATCTCCATCGTGCGCGTGATCTGCTTGGTCGTGGTAACCGAGGAGATTCGCTTCTTAATGTCGCGAAGGTTGGCCATGGGGCTTAGTTCTCCTCTGATCCAGAAACATCCGAATGGTGCTTGGCCATGAACTGCTGCTTGAAGTCGCCGATGACGCGCAAGAGCTCAGCCTTGGTGTCATCATCGATCTTCTTGGCGCGAACCTTGTCGAGCAGCGAACCAAAGCCATTGTCCATGTACTCGATGAGCTCGGCACGGAAGGGCAGCACGTCGGCGATCTCCAGGTCATCCAGGAAGCCCTCGTTGCCAGCGAACAGCGTAACGATCTGCTCGCCAACCTCAAACGGCTTGTAACGCGGCTGCTTCAGGAGCTCGGTCATGCGAGCGCCGTGGGTAAGCTGCTTTTGCGTGGCCTCGTCGAGGTCGGAGCCGAACTGCGTGAAGCCGGCGAGCTCCTGGTACGAAGCAAGGTCCAGACGGAGGTTGCCGGCGACCTGCTTCATGGCCTTGGTCTGTGCGTCGCCACCGACGCGGGACACGGAAATGCCCACGTCGACTGCCGGGCGCTGGCCCTGGAAGAAGAGCTCGGACTGCAGGTAGATCTGACCATCGGTAATGGAAATGACGTTGGTCGGAATGTAGGCCGAGACGTCGCCGTCCTGGGTCTCGATGATCGGAAGAGCCGTCATGGAGCCATAACCGTTCTTCTTGGACATCTTGACGGCACGCTCGAGCAGACGAGAGTGCAGGTAGAAGATGTCGCCAGGATAGGCCTCGCGTCCGGGCGGACGATGCAGCGTCAGCGACATCTGACGGTAAGCCACAGCCTGCTTGGACAGGTCGTCGTAGATGACGAGCACGTGGCCGCCGGGGTTGGTCTCGCTGGCAGGCTTGCCGTCCTCGCCGTTGTACATGAAGAACTCGCCGATAGCGGCACCGGCCATAGGCGCGATGTACTGCATAGGGGCGGAATCGGCAGCGGTGGCCGAAACGATGATGGTGTAGTCGAGCGCACCGTGCTGAGCGAGGGTCTCGCGGATGTTGGCAACCGTGGAGGCCTTCTGGCCGATGGCGACATAGATGCAGACCATGCCCTTGCCGCGCTGGTTGAGGATAGCGTCGATGGCGATGGCGGTCTTACCGGTCTTACGGTCGCCGATAATGAGCTCACGCTGACCGCGGCCAATAGGCACCATGGAGTCGATAGCGAGCAGACCGGTCTGAACCGGCTCGCACACCGGGGTACGATCGATGACGCCGGGAGCCTTGAACTCGATGGGGCGACGGTGCGTGGCGACGATGTCGCCCAGGCCGTCGATGGGCTGGCCGAGCGGATTGACGACGCGGCCGAGCATGGCACGGCTCACGGGGATATCCATAATGCGGCCAGTGGTGCGGCACTCGTCGCCTTCCTTGATGGAGTCGACGGCACCAAACAGAACGGCGCCGACCTCGTCACGGTCAAGGTTCTGGGCAAGGCCGAAGACGGTCTCACCGGTATCGGAGCTCTTGAACTCCAGAAGCTCGCCTGCCATGGCGCTCTTGAGGCCGGAGACGCGCGCGATGCCGTCGCCTACCTCGTCGACCGTTGAAACCTCATGCGTATCGACCGTCGCGGAGAGGCTCGTGAGCTGCTCCTGCAGTTTCTTGGCGATATCCTGGGCATTGAGGGTTTCGGACATTAGGCTTCACCTCCGTACGAATTAGCAGAGTTTGCGAGGGTCTCCTGCGCGATGCGCAGCTGCGTCTTGACGGAAATGTCACGACGCTCGCCGCGGGCCTCGAGCACCAGGCCGCCCACGATAGACGGGTCGACCTGCTCGATAAGGAATACCTTGCGGCCGAAATCCTGCTCGCATTTCTTAGTGATGGTTTGACGCAGCTCGTCGTCGAGCGGGATCGCCGTGGTGACGGTCACGCCCACTACATCCTCGTCTTCCTCGGCAACATACTTAAAGGCAGCTGCCACCTTGGGAAGAAGGTCGAGCTGGTCGCGCTTGGACATGGTGTCGAGCACGGCGATGATCTCGGGGCCGGCAGAAGCCAAGCGCTCGATCATCTCGAGGTCCTCGAACACATGGTTCTCGGCCTTAGCGGCTTCCAGAAGGGAGCGCGCGTAGGTCTCGAGCACCTTGTCCTGATAGCGGCTAGTCGGCATTCAGGCTACCTGCTTCCTGGATGTAGCGCTCGATGAGCTTCTTCTGCTCGGCATCGTCCTCGAGTGCCTCGCCCACGATCTTGGTGGCGACGGCAACGGACAGGTCGGCGATGGAGCTCGCGGCACCGGCGTAAATGGACTTGCGCTCGTCCTCGACGGTCGTATGGGCCTTGGCGATGATCTCCTCGGCCTCCTTGTGAGCAGCCTCGATGATACGGGCGCGCTCGGACTCGGCGTCCTTACGGGCCTCGAGAACGATGTCGGCAGCCTGACGACGGGCGTCGGTGACGATCGAGTCGGACTCAGCGCGCTTGGCGATAGCCTCCTGCTTGGTCTTCTCGGCCTCGTCGAGGCTCTCCTCGATCTTCTTGCCGCGCTCCTCCATGGTTTTCATGATGCCCGGCAGGGCGACCTTGGCCAGCACGATCCAGATAATCAGGAAGGCGATAAGCGCCGGGATGAACTCCGCCATCTTAGGGATGAGGATGTCCGCACCGGCAGCGCCGTCCTCGGCGAACGCGGAAACCGGCATGAGCAGCGCGGCCGCGGACGCGGAGAGTGCGATCGCGCTCTTCTGGGATGAAAGATTCATACTTGACGCTCCGTGCTATTTAACGATCAGCGCGACAACGAAGCCGATCAGAGCCAGAGCCTCGCCGAAGGCGGAGCCCATGATGAAGACGGTGAACACGCGGCCCTGGACCTCAGGCTGACGGGCCATAGCACCCGTAGCACCCAGAGCAGACAGGCCGATAGCAAGACCAGCGCCGATAACACCGAGACCGTAACCGATAACTCCCACGATTCCTCCTTTGTCGTGCGTGTCTTATTTCACGCAGGATAACCTTTTTATAACTGCCGGGCTCCATGGGTACGGGCACCGGCGGTTTAACGAATTGCCTTACCTTTAAGGCGCGAACGGAAGACTACTCCTCCTCCGCGACCTCCTCTGCCTCGGAGACATACACGGCGGTAAGGACCGTGAAGACGTAAGCCTGGATGGCGCCGACCACAAGCTCGATCGCATAGATCAGGATGAGGATGGCAAGCCAGGCTAGCGAAGGCAGGGCGCCAACGGCGTGGGCCGCGGAAACCTGCTGAAGCAGCGGCTGCATGAACATGCTCGCCATGATGGCGAACGAGCCCATGACCACGTGTCCTGCGAACATGTTGCAGAACAGACGGACGGCGAGCGTGATGAGGCGCAGGAAGGTCGAGAAAAGCTCGACGACCCACACGAGCACGTTCATCGGGAAGCTCACGCCCTGCGGGGCGAGGCTCTTGATGTAGCCGATCACGCCGTGAGCCTTGCATCCGTAGTAGATGAAGTACACGAAGGCGAAAATGGCGAGTGCGGCGGTGGAGCCGATTGCGCCGGTGCCGGGCTTCATTCCCGGGATCAGGCCGATCATGTTATTGATCAGGATGAACAGGAAAAGCGAGCACAGGAACGGGAAGTGCTTCTTCCAGTTCTCACCCACGACACCCTTGCCGATATCGTTCTCGACGTACTCGATGATGTACTCGAAACCGTTGACGAAGAAGCCCTTGGGAACCAGGGTCTGCTTCTTCTTGAACACGGCCAGGACGATCAGGAGCACGATCGTGGAGACGATCAGCCAAAACGAGTACTGCGTGATGCCGCAGCTCAGATCGCCCACGACAGGGGTGGAGCTGAACTCGCTGACCAGATGATTAATCTCATCAGGCAGCTTTTCAAAAATTTCCACGACTTACCTTTCGACCTCATGAGGATCTCGCAGCGCCTTGGCGACACGAACCGCGCAGGCGGCCATAAAGGCCACGAAGCCGATCGCCTCGCCCAGGAGGAACATGCGAAATGCCTCTCCGAACAACACAAACACAACCAAGGTAAAGACGAGCAGGGCGATTGCCGAGACCGCCAGACTCACCATACCCTTGAGCATGTCCGCATTCTGTTTATCGTCAAGAACCGGCTTGAGCGTAAAGACAAAGGGAAGGAAGGCAATTGCGCCCGCGATGGCGCCTGCAACGATAGCGAGCAGATCGGCTATCTGAAACACTGGCGTCCTCACTTTCCTTTTTAACGCTTCACAGAACAGTTCCCGCCAAACATTGGTGACTATTGTACGAGCCAATCGCTAAAGTACAACCGAAAAAGCATCGGTTAATACGCACCTGTTCGTTTTCTTAAGACCTTCTTTATGCCGCAGGTACGGTAATACGTTTTTCTCGAACCCTGCAGGGCAAAACGTCCGTTAACAGGAGTGCGCGCGGTCGCCTTTTGTTCGTCCGCGCGCACCGTTTCTTCGTATTTGCAGCCGCGGCCGTTTAGCCCAGCGACTAGAGCGTGCCGTAGATGCGGTCGCCGGCGTCGCCGAGGCCGGGAACGATGTAGGCAGCCTCGTTGAGATGGTCGTCGATGGCGCAGGTATAGATATGCACATCTGGGTCCTTCTCGGTCAGCGACTTGAGGCCCTCGGGGGCCGCGACGATGCACAGCATGCGGATGTCCTTGACACCGCGCTCGCGCAGGTAGCTGATGGCCATCTCGGCCGAACCGCCCGTGGCGAGCATGGGGTCGACGACCAGGCAGATGCGCTGGTCGATATCCTTGGGCATCTTGCAGTAATACTCGTGCGGCTCGTGGGTGACCTCGTCGCGCTCCATGCCGATGTGACCCACGCGAGCGGAGGGCACCAGGTCGAGGATGCCGTCGACCATGCCAAGGCCCGCACGCAGGATGGGCACGATGGCGAGTTTCTTGCCGGCAAGCTGTTTGAACGTGGCGGTAGTGATGGGGGTCTCGACCTCGACGTCTTCCATAGGCAGGTCGCGCATGGCCTCGTAGCCGTCAAAAAGCGCGAGTTCGCGCACGAGCTGACGGAACTGGTTGGTGCCGGTGTTTTTGTCGCGCAGGATCGACAGCTTGTGCTGGACGAGCGGGTGATCGACAAGCGTCACACGGGACGCATCGTAGGTGACGGTCATGGATTGATTGCCCCTTTCGTTGCGGCCGCAAAACGGCCTTGCTGACAAGGTGTGCAGCAATGTTGCCGCCGCACGCCATGCATTAGTTTAGCGGTTTGTTGTATCGAGCAGCCCATCGCAGCCCTACTGTGAGGTGCTGAGCGAACGCCTGACTGCATCACGCCAGCCCGCAAGGTTTTGCTCGCGGCGCTCGGCGGACATGTGGGGAAGGAAGGTCCTAACAATCTGGGCATTTTGCTCCAGCTCTTCCAGGTCTTCCCAATAGCCGACGGCAAGACCCGCCAAGTACGCGGCACCGATTGCCGTGGTCTCCACCGTCTCGCATTGCAGCACGGGGATATCCAGCAGGTCGGCCTGGAATTGCATGATGAACTCGTTGCGCGAGGCACCGCCATCGACAGACAGGCGCTCAATCGAAAGCCCCACGTCCTGCTCCATGGCGCGCAGCACGTCGTAGCTCTGATATGCCATGGATTCGCAGGCGGCACGTACGATGGTCGCACGGCTCGAGGCGCCGGTCAGACCGCACACGATACCGCGAGCATGCGGGTCCCACCAGGGAGCACCCAAACCCGCAAAGGCGGGAACGAAGTAGCAGCCCTCGTTGTCGCTAATCGAAGCGGCGAGTTGTGCCGACTCGCTCACGCTCGAGATGATGCCCATGTTGTTGCGAAGCCAGTTCATCGTTGAGCCGGCGGCAAAAATAGAGCCCTCGAGCGCATAGCTGACTTTGCCGTCCGCAGCGATACCGATGGTGGAGACCAGGCCATTCTTGGATTCGACGATCTCGTCGCCGGTGTTCATGAGCATAAAGCAACCCGTGCCATAGGTGTTTTTGGTCTGGCCGGGACGGAAACAGCAGTGGCCGAACAGCGACGCCTGTTGGTCACCCGCCACGCCCATGATGGGCGGCATGTTGGTCATGATGTCGCTCGCGACGCGGCCGTAGTCGCCCGAGCTCCAGCGAACCTCGGGCATCATGGAGCGTGGAACGTCAAAGAGTGCCAGCAGGTCGTCGTCCCAATCGAGCGTATGGATATTAAAGAGTGCCGTGCGGCTGGCATTGGTGTAGTCGGTGGCAAAGACCTGGCCGCCGGTGAGGTTGTAGATGAGCCAGGTGTCGATGGTGCCAAACATGAGGTCGCCCGCCGCCGCGCTTTCGCGTGCGCCGTCGACGTTGTCGAGAATCCACTGCACCTTGGAGGCCGAGAAATACGGGTCGAGCGTGAGTCCCGTGCGGGAGCGCACCAGCCCTTCTGCGCCCTGCTCGACAAGCTCGTCGATCAGAGGTGCGGTACGGCGGCACTGCCATACGATAGCGTTATAGATCGGCTGACCGCTCACGCGATCCCAGACCACCGTGGTCTCGCGCTGGTTGGAGATGCCGATGGCGGCAATGCGGTCGGAGTGAATACCGCTCTTAAACTGGACTTCCATCATGACGGCGATCTGGCTAGCAAGGACCGCCATGGGGTCTTGCTCTACCCAACCGGGACGCGGGAAGCTGGTTTTGACGCTGCGACGTGCCTGCGCGACGATGCAGCCGTACTCGTCGACGATGGTCGCAAGTACCGAGGTGGTGCCGCAGTCGAGCGCCATGATGTAGGAACCGCCAAAGTCAAACGAGGCATCTTCCATGCCCAGGCTGCCCAGATTCAACGACATCGCTTAAACCTTTCTATTGCATCGGGTCGGACAGGACCCGTTCGATCTCTGATGCGGGAAGTGCGCCTTGGCGCAGGATCTGGAGCTCGCCGTGCTGAAACGACACGATGGTCGAGGCGTCGCGACACGGGGTCTCACCGGCGTCGACGGCAACATCGACCCCCTCCAGGATGCGACCCTCCACCGTGATAAAACTTGCCGGCGCGGGCGCGCCATGCGTGTTGGCGCTGGTGCAGGCAAGGGGGCTGCCACAGGCGCGAATGAGCGCCTGCACCACGGGCGAGGCCGAAGCGCGAAGTGCCACCGTGTCGTCGGCAGCGCGCATAAAGGTCGGCACGCAGGGGGCTGCCTTGACCACGATAGTCAGGGCTCCCGGCCAGCATCGTCGCGCGAGTATGCGGGCATCTTCCGGGATATCCACGCCATAGCGGTCGAGTGCTTCGACGCCATCGACCAGCCAAGCGACGGTTTGCGTGAGTTCACGTTGCTTGAGAGTGAAGATACGGCGATAGCCGGTGCCGAGCGCAGGAACTGCGGCGCCATTGACGGCAGCCTGCGGATCGCGCGGCCACGATGGGAATTCGCTTGTATCTTGGGGCACGGCGTCCGAGAAGGCGTTGACTGCCACGGCGACACCGTAGACGGTCTCGGTCGGGATCAAAGCCAGGCCGCCGCGGCCGAGCACCTCGGCCGTGCGCTCGACGGCAAGCCGATGCGGCTCGCGCGTTCCCTCGTATACCCGATAGACCGTCTGCATGTGTATGCCAGCCCCTTACGCTCTGGTGCAAGTTTGTTTACTGTGGGGCATTCTCGCACGAAACGTTCAACCTATTTGCCCAGAGCGCATGTTGGTTTGGTGAGCGGCTCTAGTAGTCGGTGAAAGTGAGGGGGTTATTGGACTGCGACGAACTTCTTTGGCCTGCCGGCGTGACGTTCTTGGGCGGCGTAACGCTCGATACTGTCTATCGTTATCATCCGACGGCCGTCGACGAGTTCAACATCGAGCTTTCCGGCTTTGACCAGCGCGGTAATCCGCGGAGCGGAGACTTTGAGGTCCAGCGCTGCGTCTTTAAATGTTCGGCACGCCGCTTCCCGAGCGTCCTCGTGGTCGATTTCGACTGAAAGGGCCACGACCTCGGCCGAGCGTTCGTACCCTGCCGGAGTCAAACCGTTGTTGAGGTCGTCGGCCAAAAACGCCATCAGTGCCTCGGTGGCATGGGCAATCGCTTCTTCGCGCGTATCGCCATCGGCAAAGGCGCCGGGAATCTGCGGGAAGCTAGCGCAGTAACCATCGTCTTCTTTTATGAGAACGCAGTCATAGGTAAATCGCTGCCTCATTTTGCCTCCAACTACCATCCAGCTTGGCGACGAATACTTGCCCACGTGCCCTTCTTTGGTCGATCACCACCAGAGCCGTTCACGGTGACAACGCGGTCACCAGAAACATACTTAGCATGACTACCGACTTGCGCGACCTTCACGAATCCATCGTGCTTGAGTAGGGCAATGATTTCCCGAAAGGTAGGAGGTTGCATGGGCCGACCTCTTTCAGCCGTCCTAATTATAAACTACTTTATAATTTTTGCTAACCAGTTAATAAATATTACTGGCGTTGCTTGGGCTCGGTGACGATGGCTCGGACAATGCGGGGGCGATCGGTGAGGTCGTGGACGATACGCACGTCCGAAAGGCCTGCTTGACGACAGAGCTCGGCCGCGGCGTCGAGCGCGCCCTCGTAGAGCTCGCAGGCAAACAGGCCGCCGGCACGCAGCATGTAGGGCGCCGCGTTGAGCAGGCGGCGGAAGATATCGAGACCGTCGGCACCGCCCTCGAGCGCCAGATCGGGCTCAAAGTCCTTGACCTCATGCGGCAGCGAGCGCATGACATCGGTGGGGATGTAGGGCGGGTTGGAGACGAGTACGTCAAAGGTGCCCCACTCTTCGCGGGGAATGGAGCTCACCAGGTTTGTGAGGCTGAAGGCGACCTCGTCGGACGTGAGGCCAAGCGCATCACGGTTTTTGGTAGCAAGGTCGATGGCACGCGGCTCGATATCGGTAGCAGTGCAGGTAACGTGGCCGCGGCGCTCCCAGGCGATCGAGAGCGAGATACAGCCCGTGCCGCAGCCGACCTCGAGAACGCGGGCAGTGCGGGGCTCGGCTGGGGCAGGCGCAGCGGCATCCTGAGCTGAAACCGTCTCCTGGTCGGCGCCCTCGATGGCGATGTCGTATTCGTCGAGCTCGGGCTCGGCGGCTTCCGCGGCTTCGGCTTCTGCTGCTTGCGCGGCGGCTTCCTCGGCCTCGCGATCGGCCAGTTCCTCGGCATAGGCACGGCTGCCCAGTACGTCGCCGCCTAGCGCCGCCTCATCGGCAGCCGTCAGGTTAGCGGCACGGCGCTCGGCAGTCGCGCGTTCGTCTGCCAACGCGGCCTCGGCCTTGCGTGCCTCCTCGACCTCATCGTTCCAAGGCAGCTCAACACGCTGACGGGCAGCAGCTTCGGGGCTCAGCACCTCGGCATCCAGATAATTGAGAACTTCCTCGACGAGCATCTCGGTTTCGGGGCGCGGAATGAGCACACCGGGAGCGCACGCGACGTCAATCATGCGAAACTGCGTGCTGCCGGTGATGTACTGTAGCGGCTCGCCTTTGGCGCGACGAACGACGGCCGCATGCATGGTCTCGAGCTGGGCCGCGTTAAGCGTCTCGTCCATACGCATATATAGGTCAATGCGCGCCAGGCCCGTGGCGGCGCACAGCAGCCACTCGGCAGAAAGACGGGGGTGCTTCTCGCCGCGCTCGGCCAGGTACTCCTTGGTCCACTCGAGACAACGCTTGATGGTCCAGATCTCGTTTGCCATGGGGTCCTCCCCTCTTAAGCGCCGGGCGGCGCGCGAATGTCGGAGCAGATTGTACGCGAGGCCAGCGCTTGGCAAGGGACGATTGAAGGCGATTATCGAGAATCAGCCCAGATTTTTGCTTGGAGCCCACCTGAAGTGTTCATTCGTCGACGTCTAAATCTGCATCCGTCAAGTTTTTGGCAAGGTTGACCCAAAACTGACCAATATCTAACCAAGAACTTGCCAAATCACTTGACGCGCGACACGCCAAAATTCGCCCCACGACTTCTCGAACGATAATTTAAGCATTATTTTCGGCGATAGACACATGCCGATCATTGCTTTGCGCAGGTGAACGGCTCAATAACTATCAAAGCAGATTGAATAACATCCCAAAGCAATGTACCCAACCTAGTCGTTGGACGTTCTTGTTTGACTAGTCATTTAAGAACGTCCCCAACGACTACTCATTTAAGTCTGTCCCCAATGAGTGCCCCGCCACAGGTTGAGCATAAGTCAGCGAAAACGCCCCTAAGCGAGCAAGGTGACGTGAAAGAGGAGGGAAGCGTACTTTGGTACGCGACCGACGATTGAACGTCAGATTGCCGCTTAGGGGCGTTTGCAGCGTCGAGCCGTTACGGCGTTTGGTAAAACGCCGTAACTTAAACTGCCTGTGCCAGCTTCTCGGCTCGCTCGGCGGCAGCGAGCGCCTCGATGACGGTGCCGAGCTGATCGCCCAGAAGGACGCCGTTGTAGGTGGAGTTGAAACCGATGCGGTGATCGGTCACGCGGTCCTGGGGCTGGTTGTAGGTACGGATCTTCTCGGAACGGTTGCCGTGGCCGATCTGGCTTTGGCGCTCGGCACCGAGCTCGGCCTGCTGCTTCTCGAGCTCCATCTCGTACAGACGGGCGCGCAGCATTTGCATGCAGACTTCGCGGTTCTGGATCTGGGAGCGCTGTTCCTGCGACTGCACCACGGTGTTGGTGGGCAGGTGGGTGATGCGCACGGCAGAATAAGTGGTATTAACGCACTGACCGCCAGGGCCGGAGGCGCAGTAGGTGTCGATGCGCAGGTCGGACTGGTTGATCTGAACGTCGATTTCCTCGGCCTCGGGAAGTACGGCGACGGTAGCCGTGGAGGTCTGAATGCGGCCCTGGGACTCGGTCTTGGGGACACGCTGGACGCGGTGCACGCCGGACTCGAACTTCATGACGGAGTAGACGCGGTCGCCCTCGACCTTGAACTCGATGGACTTAAAGCCGCCGGCCTCGCTGGGGCTGGAATCGAGCACGGTGGTCTTCCAGCCGCGCGATTCGCAGAAGCGCTGATACATCTTGTACAGGTCGCCGGCAAAGATGGCCGCCTCGTCGCCACCGGCGGCGGAGCGAATCTCGACGATGGTGTTCTTATCGTCGTTGGGGTCGCTCGGGATGAGCATGTACTTAATGTCTTCCTCGAGCTGGGGAAGCTTGGCCTCGTTTTCGGAGATGTCCATCTGGAGCATCTCTTTCTCATCGGCATCGGTGGTATCGTGGAGCATCTCCTTGGCAGCCTCGATGTCATCGAGCGCGCCGATGTACTCGCGCGAGGCGGCGATGAGGTCGGACTGGTGCGCGTACTCCTTGTTGAGACGCGTGAACTCCTTAATATCGGAGGCGACGGCCGGGTCGGAGAGCTTCTTCTCGAGCTCCTCGTAGGCCTTGATAATCTTTTCGAGCTTGTCGCGCATGGCGGGACTCCTTTATATGCGTGAAGGTGAAAATCGGCAGAGTTGATGGGGCGCGCGGCGCCACTGCGGGGGTAAGCCCGGCTAGAACATGTCGATCTTCAGATACATGCGCATCCCTTCGCGTATGGGGTACATAGTTGCGGTCTAACCCATACATGATAGCGTGCGCAGACAAACCTGCATATAACCCGCACGGAATGAGTGGACGTAGCCGTTGGGTACGTTCCTTAACGACCAGTCGTTTAAGAACGTCCCCAACGGCTAACAAAGGGACTGTCGCTTTGTCACATTCTAGAGCGTTTGAAGCAGAGCGACGAGGAAGCGGATGCCCTGGAGGTAGGCGCGGCGGGTGATGCGCTCGTTGGTGCCGTGGACGCCGCGGTCGCACTCGTCATCGTCGACCACAAACGCCGAAAAACGAATGCATTCGGAGCAAATGTGCTGGTAGTTGGCAGCGTCGGTCGCGCCAATCACGGTCGAGGGGACAATCGTCAACGGCTCGGATGATCCGTTTTCCTCCATCCCCTTTGGATCACGGAAATAGCGGGCGGCGATGGAGCGAACCGCCTCGAGGCCGGAACCACCGATGCGCGGGGACGGCGAGGGTTCGGAACTGCCGGGGCCCAGCTCCACTTCGACACGACCGGCAAGGTCCGCCCCGGCAACCGCCTCACGGCAGCGCGCCACAACGTCGGCCACGCTCGTGCCCTCGAGCATGCGGAAGTTAATGTTGGCCCACATATCCTGCGGCATCACGTTAGCACCGGTGCTACCGCCCTCGATTTGGGTCGGTGCACAGGTGGTGGTCACGAGCGGATAGAGCTTCTTGCTGGCGAGGCACTCGCGCACGATGGCGTCCTTGTTGGCGGCAATTTCATCGGCCGTGTAGAGCCCCAACTCGACGAGCTGGGCGGCAAGCAAGTCGGTCACACGCGTCGGCCATTCGATATTGCAGATTGCGGCGATGGCGCGGCTCAGCACCTCGAGTGACGTGCCGCCGTAGGGGTTGGAAGAATGCCCACCCGCGCTCTTTGTCTTGAGCACAATGTCAGCATAACCTTTCTCAGCCAGGTCGGCGTGCATGAGCCAACCCTCGCCCGCGCTGTACTCGGCAGCCGGAGCGATGCGGTAATCGCCCTCGTCGATCAGGTACTCAAGCTCAATGCCGCGCTCCTCGAGCGCGCGGCCGATGGCGCCTGCGCCGCACTGCGTAGTCTCCTCGTCCTGGCCAAAGGCGAGCAGCAGTGTGCGCTTGTGCTCCCAACCGTGCGCCAACGCGTACTCAACCGCCTCGAGAATGCCCGCGACCTGGTCTTTCATGTCGATGGCGCCGCGACCCCAAATGTAGGTGTCGTCCACATGTCCGCTAAAGGGAGCGTGCGTCCAGTCAGCCTCGGTGCCGG
Source organism: uncultured Collinsella sp. (assembly GCA_900552705.1). Lineage (GTDB taxonomy): Bacteria > Actinomycetota > Coriobacteriia > Coriobacteriales > Coriobacteriaceae > Collinsella. The sequence goes on from USAX01000006.1 coordinate 23,065, forward strand.
GAACCACGGGAACCACGTCCATGTGGCCCATGAGCATAACGGGCTTAAGAGCAGGGTCGGAGCCGCCAAGCGTCACCAACAGCGAATGGTCGATAAGCTCGACCTCGCCCGCCGCAAACACGCGCGGCCAGGCCTGCTGCATATAGGCGCGCAGGTCGTCGAAGGGCTGCCAGTCCACCACCTCGGCATCCATGCTCGAGATGGTCGGAAACGACAGCACGCGACCCAAGCGCTCGCTCGCGCCGGCTTCGTCCAAATCGGCAAAATCATCCTCATGCGCAAAGAAGCGCCAAACCTCGGCCATGACATCCTTTCGATTGTGATGACGAGGGCCGCCCCACCGGAGCGGCCCTGCCACGTAAGCGTTTGCAGTCGATTATTTGTCCTCGAGATAACGCGAGAGGAACTCGCGGGTGCGTTGGTGTTTGGGGTTGCCGAAGAGTTCGGCCGGCGCGGCATCCTCGAGCACCACGCCCTTGTCCATAAAGACCACGCGGTCGGACACCGTGCGGGCAAAGGCCATCTCGTGCGTGACGACAACCATGGTCATGCCGTCGGCCGCGAGCTTGCGCATGACCTCGAGCACCTCGCCCACGATCTCGGGGTCGAGTGCCGAGGTCGGCTCGTCGAACAGCATGATCTGCGGATTCATACATAGGGCACGAGCGATGGCCACGCGCTGTTTTTGACCACCGGACAGGCGACCAACGGCGGCGTGCGCGAACTTTTCGAGTCCCACGCTCGTCAGATGCTCCATCGCGACCTTCTCGGCCTCGGCCTTGCTCATCTTTTTGAGCGTGACGGGCGCGAGCGTGCAGTTGTCGAGCACATCCATGTTGTTGAACAGGTTAAAGCCCTGGAACACCATGCCGATGTCCTCGCGCAATTTGTTGATGTTGCAGCGCTCGGCCGTGAGGTCCTGGCCGTGGAACCAGATGTGGCCCGCGTCCGGGGTCTCGAGCAGGTTGAGGCAGCGCAGGAAGGTCGATTTGCCCGAGCCCGAGGCGCCGATGATGGTAACGACCTCGCCGGAATTGATGGACAAGTCGATGCCCTTGAGTACCTCGAGTGAGCCAAAGCTCTTGCGCAGGCCCTCGACGCGGATAAGCGGCTCGTTGGTCTGTGCGGCGGCCGCGGCGCCGTTAGTGGCGGTATCTGTCATGATGATTCTCCTCGTCTTGCGCCTAGTTGGAGCTGGGCAGCGTGGCCGGAGCCTCGGCGCCGAGCTTTTTGCCAAAGGCCTCGAGCAGGCGGCTCGCCACGAGCGTCAGGATCAGGTAGACCACGAGCGCCACGCAGTAGACCTCCATCTGGCGGTAGTACACGCCGGCGACGGTGGTGGTGGCGTACATGAGGTCGAACACGCCGATGACCGAGAGCACCGACGAATCCTTGATGTTGATGATGAGCTCGTTGGTGAGCGCCGGAATAGCGTTTTTAATACCCTGGGGGAACACGACTTTGCGCATAGCCTGCCACTGCGACAGGCCCAGCGAGCGCGCTGCCTCGGCCTGGCCGGGATCGATGGACTCGATGCCGCCGCGCAGGACTTCCATCATGTAGGCGGTTGAGTTGAGCGAGATGGTGACGAGACCGGCGGTGAAGGTACTCCAAATCTGGTTGGCCTCGGCCGTGCTCAAGCCGGCGCCGCGCAGAACGGTAAAGCCCGCGTAATAGATGAGCAGGCCCTGGACCATCATGGGCGTGCCGCGCACGACGGTGGAATAGACGGTCGCAAAGCCTCGGCCAATGCTCTTAAAGAAGCGCACCAGGTCGTTGTCGACGCGATCGAAGGTCTGGGTGCGCAAGAACACAAAGAGCAGCGCCAAGAAGAAGGCGATGACCGTGCCGAAGGTGGCAAGCGCGATGGTGATCTCGATACCGCGGATAAAGAAGTCGCCGCTCTTGTAGGTCATGTAGACCAAGCTCGACAGAAAATCGCTGGGATTGGAGTCCGAGACAATGCTCACCTGCACCAGGTCGACAAACGACATGACGCAGCGGTCGATAAAGAAGATCGCCGCGATGGCAACCACGACATAGCTGCCCAGGCGCGCGCCGCGACGGCAACGCTCGGATGCAAACGGCGACTTTTGGCGATAGTCATTCCAATGCATGAGCTTGGTGACGAGCGCTGCCGCCGATACGACAATCCAAGCCCACAGAATCGCCCAGAGGCAGTCCTGGAACACACCCGTGGGCGCCAAGAAGCTCAGCGGTGTGGGGTTGCGCTGGCTAAACGCCAGGCCGAGCGCCGCGATGACGCTCGTGCCCAGGTATACATAACGGTGGTCGGCCTTGATAAAGGAGGCCAGACGGTTGATGGCTTTCATGCTGCCTCCCTATGCCGGCTGACGGTCGAGGCACGCGTCCCACATTTGGTCGCGCTCCTCTTGGCTAATGCCCTTGAGTGTCTTGTCGATGAGCTTAAGCAGCTTGTCCGAGCCCTTGCGGCAGCCGACATTTGCCGTGACCTCCTGCTTAAAGCCCTCGCCCTCGGCAAATTGAATCGGCACGATACCCGGGTTTTGGGCCATATAGCCCTTCTCGTTCTCGGTGTTGTAGGTCACGGCGTCGCAGGTGCCCTGCAGCAGGTTCGAAAACACCGTGGGGACCGAATCGACCGGGTTCTTGTGGACAACGCCCGGGATCTCGTCGATGACGGTATCGAGCATGGTGTCCTTTTGGCCGAGCACCGTGGCGCCGCTAAAGTCGCTGAGCTTGGTCGCGTTTTGGTAGGGCGAGCCCTCTTTTACGAATAGGCCAAAGTAGCCGATAAAGTACGGATCGGAAAAGCCGACGGACTCCTCGCGCTCGGGCGTGGCGCTCATGCCGGCAATGATGAGGTCGATCTGGCCATTGTTAAGTGAATCGATGAGGCCCGAGAAGCTCTGCTTGACGGCAACGGGCTCGCCGCCAAGGGCCTTGCAGACGATCTTGGCAATCTGCACGTCGTAACCATCGGCGTAAGCGCCCTGCACGTTGTCGATGGGGATAGTGTACTCGCTGGCCTCGGAAACCTGCCAGTTGTACGGGGCGTAGGCCGCCTCCATGCCGATACGGATCTTGTCCTTGCCGATCACGGAATCGGACAGGTCGTCGCGACCGCCGCCCGTGGTGGGCTGGACCACCTTGAGCGTGGACGGGCGCTGGCAGCCGGCAAGCGCGCCGGCGACAACGGTTGCGCTCGCAGCGAGGGCGCTACCCAAAAAGATGCGACGGCTGCACACCGGCTGGGTCTGCGCGTCGCGCTGTAGTCGAGGTTGCATCTGATGCCTTCCCTATGTCGTTTTGCTGACAATAAGACAGGATATACGTCAACAAACAGCAGCGCGGCATGTGCGCGAAAAATTAATAGACACACGAGGACGATTGGCGCAAAGCAGCCTGCCCCCATGTACCACTTGTCATGTAAAAGGCAAGGCATAGACCTTCTGGTCATGCCTTGCCTTTTGAATGACAAATTGTCGCTCTGGGTGGCGCGCAGCGTCGATTGGTCCGTCGTTCGTTAGAACGGCGGAACCTCTAGAGCAGGGTGACGCTAAAGCTACGTTTATCGGTAGCGCCGGGAGCCAAGGTGATGGTATTGACCTTGTGCTCAAAGACATCGTCCTCGGTGTCCATGGTGGTGTGGCCGGTCCAGGGCTCGAGCGCCACAAACGGAGCGTCGTTGGCGGCAGACCACACGCCGATGTACTTAAAGCCCTCAAAGTCGATCTTGACGCCGTGGCCCGACTTGCGACCGCGCAGCGTGAGCGTAGAGCCCGGGGTATCGGTGAACATGATGGCGTCGTTATCGAAGCTACGGTGCGTGATGGGCAGCACGTCCGAGTTATCGGGGGCCTTGTAGCTGCCCTCGAACGTCATGAGGCCATCGGGCGTGATGATGGGGGCCTCGTTGGTCCAAGCCTCGGTAAATGCCAGCTCGTAATCCTCGAACGTCTCGTCCTCGGCACCGGGGGCGGGCACGTTAAATGCGGGGTGGCCGCCCACCGAGAACGGCAGGTCCACGTCGCCGGTGTTGGTGACGGCAAAGGTCTGGGTAAGCGTGGCGTCGCCGGTTAGGGCATAGGTCATGTTGAGCTTAAAGTGGAAGGGGAACGCCTTGAGCGACTCGGGCGTATCGGTGATCTCGTAGGTGACGGACGAGCCGTCCTCGGAGACCTCGACCAGCTTGTGCTCGACGATGCGCGCGAGTCCGTGGCGCGCCATCTCGCAGGTGCCGGCCGCAGACGTCGCCGTGTTGTTGCGCAGTGAGCCCACGATGGGGAACAGAATGGGCGCGTGCTTGCCCCAAAAGGCCGGGTCGCCCTGCCACAGATACTCGTTGCCGTTGAGGGCAAGGCTCGTGAGCTGGGCGCCCATGGAATCGATGGCCGCGGTAAGGCCGCCGCGCTTGATGGTGGTGACGGTGGACATGCTACTTCCTCCAAAAATAAACAACAGTATCGAGGGCTATTGTCCCACTCTTGGCGGCGGGGTTGAGCGTCAGGCGCAGTTATTGAGCAATAGCGTAAAGGTCAAACCCGCCCTGCGGCGTGCTATCGACCGTATCGGGCGCCCGTGAATTAAAACTCACCGGAACCATGCGCTTTGAGGCGCGGTAACGCGTGCCGTCGGTGGCGACGGGCGGCTCATCAACCGTGAGCTCGTAGTCGCCGGGCTTGAGCTCGATACCGTCACCTTCGGAATTGACGTATTGATACTCGTCGATTGCTTGTCCCCTGAGCGTGCGGCCCACGATATGGACGAGCATTTGGCTATCGCCGCGCGCGGTATCCCACGTCGCGCCGTCCTTAACCTCGACCGACACATGCACCGAGCGCGTGCGGCTGAGCGATTGCTCGACGGACATCTCGACCTTGGCGGCGTCTTTGCGCTGTTGCTCCACGTGGCTCCAGACATTTCCGATCGCCGAGCAAGCGATGACGCCGGCCATAAAGGCGATGAGGATGGGGCCGAGTGGTGAGCGGCGGGCCGTGTCTTCCTCGCGAGCCAGGTTGGGGCGATGCGTGGGGGCGGGCGCCTGGGCACCCTGCGCGGGCACGTCGAGTATGCTGAAGGATGCCGTGCTGCCGGGGTCGATGTTATGGCGCGGCTGCGGGGTCTTGGCCGGCGAGATGGACATGTCGGCTGGCTCACCCAGCGTGGCCGTGGCATCGGCCTTTGCCTCGTCGGCCTCGGCCTGGGCCCAAGCCTGTTCAAAGGTCAGGGGCTCGGCGGCATCGGAGGCGGCTTCAGGCTCGACAGCGGTATCGTTGCCGGTCTCGTCCTCGTCGCTCGACATGTCACACGGCGCGGGCTCGTCCCACTCTTCGTCCGGAGCCTCGCCCTCGCTATACCACCATTCAAAGTTATCGATATCCATACGGGGCGCCCCCTTGGCCTCGCAAATAAACACTTGCTAGCCTTATACCCCCAGATGGCACAGGAGCTCGCCGGCACAGACAGGAAAAGCGTCACAACATTCGACGCTTTTCCTCGTTTTCGAGATTTTCATCAAATGTTGTGACGGTTTGGGCAGCAGCCATGCCGCGAATGTGACAAAGGGACTGTCCCTTTGTCACATCTGGAGGGTAACGGGGATTTGGATGCAGCAAAAGTCCTCTTGGTGGGACTCGTCGTAGCTCGTGGTATCGAGGTAGCAAAAGTCGAAAGCGTTGCCAACGGGCTGGAGCGCGTGCTCGTCCATGCAGGCAACGATGGCGCGGATGCCCTCGGGCTCGTACGGCATACCCCAGCGGCTCATGCACAGGTATGTGCCCTCGGGCAGCACTTCGATGCCGATCTCTGCCAGCTCGGCGGGATCGCTCGGCAGCAGTTCCTCGACACCGCGCGGCAGCACGGCAAAGGAGCCCGCGCCGGCGATAGGGTCGTCGGAATGCAGCGCCTCACGACGCAGCATGGCACCCCAGCCGCGCATAGGGCGCGTGCCCGTCAACGCACGCATGCGCAGGATGGCCCGCATGAGCGTGGGGTGAAGCATCGAGCGGCCGCGCTCGATATCGCCTGGAAACTCCTCAAAGACCACGAAGCGGCGCTCGAACTGCTTGAGCTCCGGCTTGCCCTCGCGCTCGCGCCAGTAAACTGCCTCGTCGTAAAAGCTCAGACGCTCCTGCACGCTCGCACGCTCGGCTTTGAGCCCGGCAATCTGCTCGTCGAGCGCCTGCACCCGCGAGCGCAGGTGGTCGGTCATCT
>USAX01000007.1 GCA_900552705.1 uncultured Collinsella sp.
TCCAGATCGGGCTTGCCGTCACCTTTGGCGCCGGCGTTGCAGGCGTCGCTTCGTCTGCCGTGCGCGGCGCCGCATCCCTCACGCTGTTCATTGGGTACGAGAAGGCAGATGGACACCAGCTTCCGCGACTGCGTGTAGGTGCAGACGTCGATGTCGATGTGATACTCCAGTTCGTAATGTTCAAGTGGACCACCAAGGCTTGGTCGGGGTCGTGGCCCACACTCCTCGATTCGTGGAATATGTCGGTGAACAATGGCAACCAGTATGTGCTCCAGCGCTCTGAGCTCGCATTGGGTGGAGATACGCCTTACACGTTGGATGCCTGCTTCGGCACGCCCGGCAACATCGAGGCGGGCGGCGTGCCGCAATTTATCGCATCGGCCACCATCGTCACCAACGCCGAGCTGCTCGCACGCGCCGAGGTTAAGGCCACTGCCGTAAACGCCGCGCCTGTCGTGCGCGATTGGGATCAAGCGGTCACGCGCATTGAGCTCGAGGCGGATGCAGAAAGCGACGACACAGGACAGATCGAGCATTTCGTCCATGCACTGATAGAGAACGACGAAAACGCCGCGCCGATGTATGCGTACACCCATATCGGGCAGGCGAAGGACGCCGCTGCGGACCCCAACGCCAATTCTGCCGGCGTGTCGGAAGACGAGCGTGGCGGTATCAAGCCCTCGAACGACAACGTGCTGTTTACTGGCGTGCTCAGCGAAGCTCACATGAAGCTGGCAATGATTGCCGGCGTAGAATGCCTGTTCCGTATCGCCTCGGTGCGCTACGGCGACAATGGCCGCTCGCGCCTGGTGGTGCACACAAAGGCAAACGGCACGTGGTCCGCTCCCGCGCCCGTGGACTTTCCCCTTGGGTTTGGCGAGGGCGACGTGGAGCGCGACGGCATATACGATTACGACTTCGACGTGGTGGAATATGCGGACGGAAGAGGAAACCGGGACGCCTACGTGTTGCTGGTCTCGGGCGAGCGACGCGACGGCGATAGTACCCTTTTCGATACGGCAAGCACATCCGGCATACTGTCCGTCGTGCGCCTGCGCATAAGCAACGACGGAGTTCGCGTGGTGTCGCATACGTCATGGCGCAGCATCTCGCGCGGCCGCTTGCAAGAGGATGGCTACCATTGCCTGCAGTGCCCGCGTATCACGGTGGGCAAGACGCTGGTCGACGGGCGCCTGTCGGGTGCCTACCTCCACCGCCGCGGAACCACCGCAGAAAAGGCGCTCGGCAGCGAGGCTGAGGTTGCGCTGGAGTGCTTCACCCTGTGGTCGGATGATTTGGGCGACAGCCTGACGTTCCGCCAAGTTCTCCGCTTTCCGCAGGCACCGTCGAGTATCGAGCTGGGCGAGCCCGAGAATATCAACGGTAAAATGGTGGTGCCCGTTGCGTACGAGACCGCAGACGGTTGCGGCTGCGCATCGTACGCCGTGATTGGCCAGTCCATTGCGGGCTGGGGCGTTATGCCGCCGGACGCCACGGTACCCCATGCGGTGCCGTGGCCACAACATTCGGGCTTTTTGGCAACCGTCAACGAGCAACTGCAGCATATTACTTGGACGCGAGGCGCATCGGCATTTGCAACGCAGCCTGTGGGTGCCGCAGGCTGTGGCCCGGCATCGTTTAGCGTAAGCAACAACGGCAGATGCGTGCTCTATGTAGAGAACACCGATGGCAAGGTGGGACAAACCTACGACGAAGAAGGCAACCCGGTAGCAGTGATGGGCAAGCACTTCCGCATCTTCGCCAGCACCTTGGCAGGCGATCTGTTCACGGAACCGTTCGTGATGTGCGAGCTGGACCATCCCGTCGATCAGATAACGACATTTTTGACGTCGGGAGGCATGCTCTCCGCGCTCGCCACGCACATTGTAAGCGCGGAGAAGAGCGAGGCAGAGCTGCACGGCATCGAAGTGCCCTTGGTGGCGTGTGCCACTCCGACGGGCGCGGTCGCCACCTCGGGCGCGGTGGTGCCCGGAGCAGCAGGCGAATCCTTCATGGTCACGGTGCGAAACGACGGCAACACTTTGCTGACCGCCGGCACGATCGATCTGTACCGAGAGGGCTCCAGCCAGCCGTTCTCCAGCGCATCCATCGGATTCGGAGCGAACGCGCGCATGGCTTCGATCTACGATCCAGAGCTTGCCGGAGACGCTTCGGCCAACGACATGGCACGCGTGAAATACGCGCTCGAGACGCTGGGCGCGCGTTTTGCAACGCACCCGCTGGTAGCCGACAACGGCAACGCCGTGCTGGCACCGGGTTGCACGGCACAGTTCCGCATGAGCTTTGCAATCCCGGAGAGCTGGGGCGACGAGGTGGGCAAACGCGTAACGCTCTACGCAAAGGCGCGCGACCTGGTAGCGCTCGACCCCGTGACGCTCGAGGAAATCCAACCCGGCGCAAACTCGGCACTGGGTGCCGTATTGCACGAGCTTCATGTGCCCGACGCGGCATGCGAACGCTCAGAAGTTCAGGTCGGCGTCTGCGACAGCGCGGATACGACAGGACTTCACGACGCCCCGATGACAGCAGACGGCGACGGTGGCTCGAGTGGCGGCGGTGCTGACGAGGGCGGCGGCTCCGGCGGAAGCAGCTCCGGCAGCGGCAAGGACCACGGCAATAACAAGTGCTCCGGAAAAGCGGGCGCACTTGCGGGCACGGGCGATGTCAACGCTCCCCTTACGGCAGCCGCTGCAGCACTCGCCGCGGCAGGCGCCGGCCTCGTCGCCTACAGCGCCCGCCGCACGGCGCTCGAAAAAGACACCGCCAATGAGGTCAATTCGGATAGGCCTCGCTAGCTCCTAGCTGCTTTTACGAGAGACGCCGACTCGGCTCATCGAGCACCAAAAAGGGCTGGCCCCGATAACTCGGAGCCAGCCCTGAGTCGCCTGACGTAAGAATCGCGGCGTTACTTGAGCTTCAGTGCCTCCATCATGGGCACGGCGGCGTCCCAATCGATCTTCCAGCCAATCGACACGCGGACGGTTTCACCCGTTGCGGGAGCCGTCGCAAACAGCGTATGGCCGTTGTCGGGACCGGTAAAGCGCAGCCACGTTATGCCGTTGTACTCGACCTGGTCGGTTGTCGTCTCCTTGCCTTCGTAGACCTGCTCTAGGCTTGCAACCTCTTCCTCCGGCGAGCGCGGGAAGATGCTGATGTTCAGGCGTCCTCCAGTCTCGTCGTGGAAGAAGTTTGCCTTTTCGCGCTCTTCGTCGGACGAATCCAGCGTGTACCCATCGGCGGCCTCGATGCTGTACGATGCGCAGTCGATGCCCGTTAAATCTGCCTTCTCGCCAGAATCGGCCACGCCGCCGGCCGCCTTGAACTCCTTGGTCTCGCATCCCGTGGTGTCAAAGTGCATGGCCTCATGATTCTTGGCGGGGGCGTAAGCGTCTACGAACTCGACAGTGATGGGCCCGTAGTACGCCGTCTTGGGCGCCCAGAAATACACGTACTCAACGGTCTCGCCCGGGCCGATATCTGGCCTCTCGGAAAGATCGATGCCCTCGTGAAGCTCATCGGGGGCCTCGCTTGCAACGTAGTCGAGCACGGCCGCCTTGCCGGAAGTAAACAACGGGTCACCCGCCTCAAGATCGCCCTGGGCAGCATGCGCGTTAAAGGAACTGAACGTCCTGTTCTTTGTGTTGTTGTTGGTAATCTTGATGTGCAGGTAAAAGCCGTCCTGCTTCTTGGCATCACCGCGATAGAACGTACCGTGAGCCACCGACTCATAGGTAATGCCTGCCACCTCGACCGTCTGCGACTCATAGGCCTTGGGCTTCTCGGCCTTCTCCTGCACAGGTACGCTCCCGCCCGAGCCACTCGGCGCATTACCGCCGCAGCCTGCCACCGTACACGCCAACACAGCCGAAAGCGTCACGGTGGGAATTCCTAACAGCAGCTTCTTCGTCATGGGCTTCATCATCCTCACCACTCCTTTCGGCTTGCAGCTCATCCGTTGCCCGAGTCGCAAGTCGACCCCGTGGCATCGGCTTCCACTATGAGCGTATGACGAAACACGGCGCGGGCGAAGTGACCCACGGCCCAAATAACGACCCGCCAGCGTTCCTTATGGGCCAAAAGGACTCGCACATGCACGCCCCCGGCCCATAAAACGAGACACCTGTCCCAATGTTCGATTCGGAACAACAATCCGCACGACACGTTTTACCCGTTAATCCGAACGATTGTTCGATGGATTTCGTGTTGGTTGGAATCGCCTATGGGCTGGGCTATGCTACCTTGACTATCTATATGACTAAAACGCAGCAAGGGAGCACCGAGAGAGCGAGTATGGCAAAAAACACCGCAAACTATGGTAACGACAGTATCCGCCAGCTCAAGGACGAGGAGCGCGTACGCCTACGCCCCGCCGTCATCTTTGGCTCGGACGGACTCGATGGTTGCGCGCATGCCGCCTTCGAGATCCTGTCCAACGCCGTTGACGAGGCGCGCCAGGGCTACGGCAAGCTCATCACCCTTACCGCCTTTCGTGATGGCTCCATTCAGGTAGAGGACAATGGCCGCGGCTGCCCGCTCGACTGGAACCCTTCCGAGAAGCGCTTTAACTGGGAGCTCGTCTTTTGCGAGCTCTACGCCGGCGGCAAATACAACAACAACCAGGGCGGCGACTACGACTTCTCGCTCGGCACCAACGGCCTGGGCTCGTGCGCAACCCAGTACGCCTCCGAATACATGGACGTCACGGTTTGGCGCGACGGCAACAAGTACTCTCTGCACTTTAAAAAGGGCAAGGTTGTCGGCGCCAAAAAGAAGGCACTCGAGATTGAGCCCAGCAATGAGGACCGTACCGGCACCACCATCAAGTGGCGCCCCGATCTTGAGGTCTTTACCTCGATCAGCATTCCCCACGAGTGGTATCGCGAGACCATGCGCCGTCAAGCCGTGGTCAACGCCAACGTGACTTTCCGCCTGCGCATCGAGGGCGACGACGGCGAGTTTTCCGAAGAGGATTTTTGCTATCCCAAGGGCATCGAGGACTATGTGCTCGAGAAGGTCGGTGCCGACTACCTCACCGAGCCCTTCTTCATTGAGGCTGACCGTCGCGGTCGCGACCGCGAAGACCTGCCCGACTACAACGTTAAAATCACCGCATGCATGTGCTTCTCGCGCACCTTCATGATGCAGGAGTACTACCACAACTCATCGTGGCTCGAGAACGGCGGTTCGCCCGAGAAGGCCGCTCGCAGCGCTCTGACCAGCGCCATCGATGCCTACATCAAGCAACAGGGCAAGTACAACAAAAACGAGAGTGGCATCAAATGGCAGGACGTCCAGGACTGCCTGGTACTGGTGACCAACTGCTTCTCCACCCAGACGTCCTACGAAAACCAGACCAAGAAGGCCATCAACAACCGCTTTATCCAGCAGGCCATGACAGCCTTCTTTAAGGAGCGCCTCTCGACCTACCTGATCGAGAACAAAGACGCCGCCAACAAGATCATGGAGCAGGTGCTCATCAACAAGCGCTCGCGCGAGAACGCCGAAAAGACTCGCCAGAGCATCAAGACCAACCTGCAGCAGAAAACCGACATGGCCAACCGCGTGCAGAAGTTCATCGACTGCCGCTCCAAGGACAAGGACCGTCGCGAGATCTACATCGTAGAGGGCGACTCGGCAGCAGGCGCCATCCGCACCTCGCGCGATGCCGAGTTCCAGGGCGTCATGCCCGTCCGAGGCAAGATCCTCAACTGCCTAAAGGAGGACTACCCGCGCATCTTTAAGTCCGACATCATCATGGACCTCATGCGCGTGCTGGGCTGCGGTGTGGAGATCAAGGACAAGCGCATCAAGAACCTTGGCGCCTTCGACCTGGACAACCTCAACTGGAACAAGGTCATCATCTGTACGGACGCCGACGTCGATGGGTACCACATCCGCACGCTCGTGCTCACCATGCTCTACCGCCTGGTGCCCACGCTTATCGACGAGGGCTACGTGTATATCGCCGAGTCGCCGCTCTACGAGATCAACTGCAAAGAGAAGACCTACTTTGCCTACACCGAGCTCGAGAAAAACGGCATCCTCAAGGAGATCGGCGACCAGAAGTGCTCCATCAACCGCTCCAAGGGTCTTGGTGAGAACGATCCGGACATGATGTGGCTCACCACCATGAACCCCGAGACGCGCCGCCTAATCAAGGTGGAACCCGAGGACGTCACTAAGATGGAAACCATGTTCAACCTGTTGCTGGGCAACGACGAGGCGGGCCGTAAGCGCCATATCTCCGAGCACGGCAAGGAATACCTGGACCAGCTGGACCTGCAGTAGCAGCAAATCGATAACGACGGCCCATAAGAAGTTCAAGAGGAAATCGTGGCAAAGAAGAAGACGAAGAACCAGCCAAAGAAAAAGCAGGTCAACGCCGAGAACGTCATCGGCCTGCACTCCGAGGTCACCGACCAGCCGATCACGCAGACGCTCGAGGTCAACTACATGCCCTACGCCATGAGTGTCAACGTCTCGCGTGCGTTCCCCGAGATTGACGGCTTTAAGCCCTCGCACCGCAAGCTGCTCTACACCATGTACAAGATGGGCTTGCTCAAGGGCGAGCGCCAGAAGAGTGCCAACATCGTGGGCCAGACCATGAAGCTCAACCCGCACGGCGATGCCGCCATCTACGAAACGATGGTGCGCCTGGCCACCGGCAACGAGGCGCTGCTTGCCCCCTTCGTGGAGTCGAAGGGCAACTTTGGCAAGTACTATTCGGGCGACCTGAGCTACGCCGCTTCGCGTTACACCGAGGCCAAGCTCTCCCCCATCAGTGCCGAGATCTTCAAGGACATCGACAAGGACCCGGTCGACTTCGTCGACAGCTACGACGGCGCCATGAAGGAGCCGCGCCTGCTGCCCACCACGTTCCCCAACATCCTCGTCTCGGCCAACAAGGGCATCGGCGTCGCCATGGCGTCCGACATCTGCGGTTTCAACCTCAACGAAGTCTGCACCGCCACGATGCACTACCTGCAGGATCCCGACTGCGACCTGCTCGAGTACATGCCCATGCCCGACTTCTCGACCGGCGGCGAGATTATCTACCGCCGCGAGGAGATGGAGAAGATCGTCGAGACCGGCCTTGGCAGCTTCCAAATCCGCTCCCGTTGGCGCTGGATTCCCGAAGAGCGCATTATCGAGGTCTACGAGATCCCCTACACCACCAAGACCGATGTCATCATCGAGCGCATCGTCAAGCTCTCCAAAGAGGGCAAAGTCAAAGAGATCGCCGACATCCGCGACGAGACCGACCTTTCGGGCCTGCGCATCGCCATCGACCTTAAGCGCGGTGTCGACCCCGACAAGCTCATGGCCAAGCTCTATCGCTCGACCACGCTGCAGGATTCGTTCTCGTGCAACTTCAATGTGCTCGTCGACGGCTATCCCCGTGTTATGGGCGTGCGCCAGATCCTGCACGAGTGGGTCAAGTGGCGTATTGAGTCCACGCGTCGCCGCATCAACTTTGACCTGGGCAAAAAGTCCGAGCGCCTGCACTTGCTGCACGGCCTCGAGGCGATTCTGCTCGACATCGACAAGGCCATCGCCATCATCCGCGGCACCAAGCTCGAAGCCGAGGTCGTGCCCAACCTTATGAAGGGTTTCGACATCGACGAGACCCAGGCCGAGTTTGTCGCCGAGCTCAAGCTCCGCAACATCAACGAGGAATACATCCTCAACCGCACCAAGGACATTGCCAAGCTCGAGGGCGAGATCGCCGAGCTCGAGGAGATCCTCTCGAGCGAGGACAACATCAAGAAGGTCATTAGCGACGAGCTGGCCGCGGTCAACAAGAAGTACGTGATGCCGCGCCGCACGGGCAGGATCGAGCCCCATGAGGTTATCGAGGTAAGCTTGGAGCCCGAGGTCGAGGAGTACCCGGTCACCATCATGCTCTCGCGCGATGGCTACCTTAAGAAGATGACGGACCGCGTGCTCAAGAAGGCGACCACGCTCAAGTACAAGGACGGCGACAAACCCTTTATCGAGTTCCCGTCCTCCAACACCCACGAGCTGCTGGTCTTTACCAACAAGAGCCAGGTGTACAAGTGCAAGGTCGCGGCGTTTGAGGACACCAAGTCGGCCCAGCTGGGCTCGTACCTGCCGACCGATCTTGAGATGGAACCCGACGAGAGCGTCATCTGGGTCATCGACCCCGAGGATTACAAGGCCGACGTGCTGTTCGTCTTTGAGAACGGCCGCGTGGTGCGCGTCGCGCTTTCTGGATACGTCACCAAGACCAACCGCAAGCGCCTCAAGAACGCCATCTACGGTGGCAGCAAGCTGCTGTATGCCCAGGTGCTCAAGGAAGATCGCGACATCGCGCTGGTCTCGAGCGACTATCGTTTGATGAACTTCAACACGTCGCTGCTCAAGACCAAGACGACCACCAACACGCAGGGCGTCCAGGCTTTCACGGCCAAGAAGGGCCGCTCGATCACCACCGTCGGCACAACCGAAGAGATTCTTGGCGCCGGCGTCTCTGCCGAGAAATTCACCGCGCAGAGCCTCCCCTCTGCCGGTGCCCTCATGAAGGAAAACGACATGCCGAGTTTGTTTGACTAGGACGACGGCAGCCAAACCGTCATGGTTTAACTAAGCAGCGGGGCCCGGAGCGCAGCAACATCGCGCTTCTGGCCCCATGCATTACAGCAGCATCATCCCTATAGACAAAATGCCGCATAAAGTGGAACAGACATCAGCCCATCATTCATTCCGAAGGGCTTAGTCGATAGCCTGATTCGGCGCGCGCCCGGATGGGTCTTTTTAAGTGAGGACAGGCTTCGAGATCTTGTGTTCTCTCCCGCCTTGACTTCAATCGCAGACAAGCATCCCTGCTTCTCTACTACAAAGTCGATTTCCGCACGATTATCTCGCGCCCAATAATGCAGCGGATAGCCCATGGCTGAAAGCTGTTGGGCAACGTAGTTTTCGGTAAGTGCACCCATGAATGTGCCGCCGATACCGGCAAGAATATCGGCGCGTTGAGCACCGGCCTTGGAGACGAGCAGCCCTGTATCCGCCTGATAGATTTTAAAAGCAGAAGGGTTAACGAAGGCCTCTAAAGGGCTTTCGATCTGCCCGACTAGGCTGCAGCGCGCCACCGTACCCGACAATACAAGCCAGTCGAGAGCATCTCCAAAGAGAGACGCATTGCCCCCCGCTCGCACTACCTTGTATTGAAATTTACGATTCTCTTTGGCAAGCTGCTGTGGAATGGAATCGAAGCACGCACGCGTCTTTGCGCTCAAGCGCTCATCAGCATATTTATTAGTGTCGGCGGAGTATCCGTCGAGAATAATCCGATGCTTTTCGGCCACATCAATGATTGACTGATCATCGATGTACGTTTGGACCGCCTCGGGCATTCCGCCAACAACAAGATACTGCCGATAGAGCCCAAGCGCCTTTTCATGAAGGCTTGGCGCAAGAGGACCCATAAACTCGAATGATGAGCGTATCTCGTCGACCAGCTGATCGTGCCCCATCGCCCAGAGAAACTCCTCGAAATCGAGTGGAGTCATCTCGATCAAGTCGGTCTTTCCGACGGGGAACGAATACGACTGATGGTTAATGGCAACCCCAAGAAGCGACCCAGCAGCCGCAACGTAATACTCGGGAGCATCTTCGCAAAAGTATTTAAGGGAAGTGAGCGCTTCCTCGCATGCCTGGATCTCGTCAATGAACAGTAAGGTTTTGCCAGGCACGATACGCTGTCCCGTACGAGCCTCGATCGCGCGTACAATCGAATGAGGGTCAAGACCGCCCGAAAAATCCGCTCGCGCCGACCGGTCGTTCTCAAGATTAACGTAGACAACCGATTCGAAAAGATCCTGGGCGTACGTTCTGAGCAAATAGGTCTTGCCACACTGGCGCACGCCTTTGACCAGCAAAGGTTTTCTATCAGCTCTGTCTCGCCATTCCCTAAGTAGCTCGTCTGCCTTGCGACGCATGCGCAACCTTCCCTCATGAACTTCTGTTTGACAATATTTTAACGCGGATTAATTTGTTTTCAGTTATTTTTCTGCGTTTAATAATTGTTCTATACGCGCTTGAGGGAATGCGCCCCTATCTCTCGGTAAGGACAGCAAGCATTTCCACCAACGCTGATTGCCATGCGTTCTTCTTGTCCTTAGGCAAGCTTGCGAGCGAGCTCTCGCACCTCTTTCAACTTGGGCGAGGATGCCATGCTGTCGCGCTCGGTCATACCGCTGATGGTGACAATGCCCTGGTCCTCCCACTTGCAGTACGCGCAGGTTGACTTGTACATAGCGATCGCCGCATCATAGACACCCTCGCTGTGGCTATCGAGTAAAAGGGCCGTCTTGGTGAACGGGAATCCCGTGGCACCGAAGGCGTACAGGCGGTCGATGGCGGTCTTTTCCTGCGCAGTGATATCAAACCAGTAGATAGGCGAAGCGGAGACAACCATGTCGGTGTCTTTCAGCGACTCAATCACGTTGGCCATGTCATCCTTCTGCACGCAGACGCCCTCATGGGCGAAGCAGTACTGGCATCCCAAGCAGCCGGCGATCTTCTTGCTGGCAACGCGGATGACCTCGACCGTATGGCCGCCCTCACGCGCGGTCTCGGCAAACGCCTCGACCATGGTATCGGTATTAGCGCCCTTACGCGGGCTGCCGCTCAATACAACGATATTCATAGGATTCCCTCTCCCTCATGCTGCAGGCGCGCAGCATGCTTTCTTGTAACCAAAACGAATGGTGTTAATCAATCGCCAGCAGGCCATATCTCTTGTTCAAGTTCCCTAAAGAAGCTCAAGACGATTGCGATTGCCTTATACAACGTCGAAAATCAAAGAGGGCCCATAGCAACGCCACCTACCTGAAATGACATGCGGTCAAGACGAGCTACGAGGATCGTGACGAGCCGATACCGCCCGCATGCCCCCTTCGGAATAGGCGCTGAGCAGCTCCTGAGCGTGGGCAAACTCGGGCCCTCGCCTCCAACCGAGCAGGCGGTTGACCGCGAGATTTCCCTGGACGTTGTGGACGAAGAGCAGATAGGCGTCCTCGCGCGAAAGCCCAGTCTCCTCCATGATCGAGGGAACCATCTGCTCGGCGCCGCGCTCGACGACGCGCTGTGCCACCCGGGCGTACGCGTCGTCATCCGAGTAGAGCAGATAATAGTCATCGTTTGCCGGCGGACGCTGGCAGAGGGCACCCGCCTCCGTTCCCTCGAGCGGCGGCACCGCCGCCAAGGCCTCGTCGATAAGCGCGTCGAGCAGGGCGAACTTGTCCTCGTAGTGCAGATAGAACGTGCCACGGTTGATATCGGCGCGGCGGCAAATATCCGCTACCGTCATCTTCGCGAAGCCGACCTCGGCCAGCAGCGCGAAGAACGCCTCCCGTATGACCGAGAGTGTATAGCGTCGGCGACGATCGATCTTCCCCGCTTCCATTACCCCTCCAATTGCAACGCTCGACAATGCCCGGCAAACGCTCGTTTATCGACAGCAGGCCGAAGCTGTTCATTGCTCTTAAGCAAATCGACATGGATACTTTTTATAGACACCTGTTTATAATAGCTGAAAGAAGGTATCCAGTGACCCTGTACGAGCAGCTCGTTATCGAGCTCACCAACCAATCGTTTTCCCTTCAGGCCGCCTACCGCAGCGGCGGCACGCCCTATGAGCTGAGTGACCGCGAGCCCGAGCCCTACGACCAGCAAATCAGGGACTTCGCCCGCATGATCGAGGAAGCCGATTGCGTGCTGGTGGGCGGGGCCTCTGGGCTCTCCGCGGCGGGCGGCGGCGACTTCTATTACGAGGACAACGCAACCTATCGCAGGCATTTCGGCAAATTCGCCGAGCGCTACGGTTTCAAGGGCGCTTTCGAGGGGTCGTTCTACCGCTGGCCCACCGCCGAGGCGCGCTGGGGATACCTCGCCACCTTCCTCGACACCACGCTCAACGCCCCGCTGCGCAAGCCCTACAGGGACCTCGACACCATTATCGCCGAGAAGGATTTCTTCGTGCTCACCACCAACCAGGACACGCAGTTTGTGAAGCTCTATCCCTGGGAGAAAGTGGCAGAGATCCAAGGCGACCACCGCTTCTTTCAGTGCTCCCACTGTTGCACCGACGCGGTGTGGGATGCGGTCGAGCCGGTCTCCCGCATGGTAGAGGCCATGGGAGACGGCCTTGAGGTTCCGACAGAGCTCGTGCCGCGCTGCCCGCACTGCGGGGCAGAGGCGTTCCCCTGGGTTCGCGGCTACGGCAACTTCCTGCAGGGCGAACTCTACGAGGAGCAGTACCGCAAGGTGTCCGACTGGCTCGACGCGCACGCACGGCAGAGGATCCTCTTCCTCGAGCTGGGTGTGGGCCGCATGACGCCCGCGTTTATCCAGGAGCCGTTCTGGGCCCTCACGGCGCAGTTACCGCAGGCCAGCTACATCGCCGTAAACAACAAGACGCAGTTTCTCCCCCGCGCGATCGAGGATCGGGGGCTCGCCGTTCGCGCCGACATCGCCGACGTGCTTGCCGACGTGCGCAAGACGCTGGGGAGGTAGCGCATGGAGACGGCGAAAGCAGTTCGTATAGGCAGGGCGCTAGCCGAAGCGGATCTTGTCATCATCGGCGCTAGCAACGGACTCGACATGGCGGAGGGGCTCAACCTTTTCTGCGCCGATGCTCATTTCCAAGAGGCGTACGGCGACCTCGCTCAGGCAGACGGCATCGGCTGCATACTGCAGGGGCTCGCTTCCCCGGATGCCAGCGTGCGACGCCGATGGGCCGAGCGGTTCCATCAAAAGGAGTATCTCGAATATGAGCCCGGCTCGCTCATGAACGGGCTGCGGCGTCTTACGGAGCACGCCGACACCTTCGTGGTCACATGCAACATCGACGGGCACTTCGCGCGCGCCGGGTTCGACGAGGAGCGCGTGCTCGAGACTGAGGGGAGCACGCGCACGTCGGTTGACGAGCGGCGCCTCGCCCATCCAGACGCCCTCGCCATGACCCAGCTCGAGGAGCTCGAGCGCCTTGTGCAAGCCCATCGCAACGGCAGGGTCGCCATCCTCGAACTTGGCGTGGGACTGCGCAACGGCATCATAAAGCACATGCTCGCCCAGATCGCGAACGTCTGCGAGCACGCCACCTACATCGTGTTCAACTACAGCCAGGCTATGGCGCCCGATGCATCGTGCGAGACGATTCTCGTTGACGGCGATATGGCCCCGGCTTTCGAGGAGATTGCCCAATGCCGTCTCTAGAGAGGGAAGCGTATAGGCTTCGAAGCCTTATCGACGATGCCGACGCCATCATCGTCGGCATCGGCTCGGGCATGTCAAGCGCCGCCGGGTTCAACCATTACAACCGCGCAGGCATGGCGCGCGCCGGAATGACGGACTGGCAGCAAGCCTTTGGCTTCAAGAGCCTTTTCGACGGCTTCTACCACCTCTACCCCAGCCTCGAGCAGCAATGGGCCTACTACGCGCGATATATCGATTTCATGCTGCGCGAGCCGACCTCGCAGCCCTATCTCGACCTACGGTCCCTCATCGGCCATAAGGACTACTTCATCCTGAGCACCAATGTAGACACCCAAGTCGAGAAGACGTTTCCCACCGAGAGGATCTGCAACTATCAGGGAAGCTTCGCGCACCTTCAATGCAAGCAGCCATGCTGCGACGAGCTCTTCGATGCGAGCCCCTACGTCGAGCGCATGCTCGCGGGCATGGCGGGGTTCGAGGTCCGCAGCGAGGACGTCCCCCGATGCCCGCACTGCGGCTGGCAGCTTGTGCCGTGGGTGCGCGACGACACGTTTCTGCAGGGTGCGGCATGGCGCGAGGGCCTCGGACGATACGAGCGCTTCGTGCGCGAGCGCAGCGATCGCCGCGTGCTGTTGCTGGAGCTTGGCGTGGGCGAGATGACCCCCGGCATCATCACGCTCCCGTTCTGGAGCATGACCGCAAAGCTGCCGGATGCGCACCTGCTGAGCGTAAACATCTCGGGCGGCTCGGCTCCGCTGCAGCTTGGAAGCAAGGCAGGGGCGATCCAGGCCGATTTGGGCGCCCTGCTCTCGGTGGCGCGGGCAGGTGGCGAGTAACGCGGAGCGGTAGACGCGCAATGAGGTTTTAGTCGCAGCCTCCGAACGAGAGGGCTCGGAGGCTGGTATTCCTGAATCGCAGGTCACGATGGGTTATCGGAATCGCGAAGAGCGGATACCGCCAGTAAGCCCCCTTCGGAATAGGCGTTGAGCAGCTCCTGGGCATGGGCGAACTCGGGACCTCGTCTCCAGCCGAGCAGGCGGTTGACGGCCAGATTGCCCTGGACGTTGTGGACGAAGAGCAGGAAGGCGTCTTCGCGTGAAAGCCCTGTTTTCTCCATGACCCAGGGAACCATCTGCTCCGCTCCGCGTTCTATGACGCGCTGGGCTACGCGAGCGTATGCGTCGCTGTCCGAATAAAGCAGGCGATAATCGTCGTCTGCCGGCGGACGCTGGCAAAGCGTTGCCGATTCAACCCCCTCAAGCGGGGGAGCCGCTGCCAATGCCTCGTCGATAAGCGCATCGAGCAGCGCGTACTTATCCTCGTAACGCAGATAGAACGTTCCCCGGTTGATCTCGGCGCGGCGGCAGATGTCCGCCACCGTCATCTTCGCGAAGCCGACCTCGGCCAGCAGCGCGAAGAACGCCTCCCGTATGACCGAGAGGGTGTAGCGCCGCCGGCGGTCGATCTTGGTTTCTCCCATCGCCTCTCCAATCTGAGTCGTTTGACAATGTCCAGTAGCTGTTCGTTTATCGACAGGTGCACGCGTTTGTTCATTGCCCCTGCGAAAATCAACAAGGATACTGTTTATAGACACCTGTTTTTTATAGCTGAAAGGGAGCACGGATGACCCTGTGCGAGAAGCTCGGCATCGGGCTTGTCAGCCGATCGTTTTCCCATCGGGCCGTCTATCGAAACGGCGGCACGTCATACGATTTGAGCGATTGCGAGCCTGCTGCTTGCAAGCAAGATATCGAGGCTTTTGCCCGCAAGGTGGGGGAGGCTGATTGCGTGTTTACGGGAGAGGCAGGTAGGCAGGCGTTATGAGCATCTGCATCAAAAATCAGATTCAGAATATGAATATCGTCATCGGCTGCACGGTGGGGTGTCCATATTGCTATGCCCGTAACAATGTGAAACGTTGGCATATGATTGACGACTTCGCTGATCCTGCGTTCTTCCCGAGCAAGCTCAAGATGATGGAAAAGAAACGCCCGCAGAACTTTCTCCTTACCGGCATGAGCGATCTCTCCGGGTGGAAGCTGGAATGGCGAGACGAGGTATTTGCAAAGATCCATGAGAATCCACAGCATCAGTTCCTGTTCCTGACCAAGAGACCCGATTTGCTGGATTTAGATACCGACCTGGAAAACGCATGGTTCGGCGTTACGGTGACGAGGAAAGCGGAGCTGTGGCGTATCGACGCCCTTCGGAAAAACGTCAAAGCAAATCACTTCTTCGTTACTTTTGAGCCGCTATTCGACGATCCCGGTACGGTCGACCTTTCCGGAATCAACTGGATCGTCGTCGGCACCATGACCGGGACGCAGAGCAGGAAGGTTCATACGGAACCGGAGTGGGCATGGTCTTTGACGGACCAGGCGCACGCGCTTGGCATTCCAATGTTTATGAAGGAAGACCTCGTCTCTGTCATAGGGGACGAAAACATGATTCAGGAATTGCCGGAAGAATTCGAAAGAGTGCTGGAGGTGCAGAGAACATGGCGGAAGTGATCGATGGAATCCTCATCAATGAGGTGGAAGCAAAGAACATCATGACCAAGTCCAGCCTGCCGGTAGGCGGCTACTCGGTCAATCCCTATGTAGGCTGCACGCATGCCTGCAAGTATTGCTATGCCTCCTTTATGAAGCGCTTTACCGGACACAAGGAGGAATGGGGCACCTTTCTTGATGTGAAGCATTGGCCGGAAATCAAGAATCCGAAGAAATACGCTGGACAGCGGGTGGTTATCGGTTCTGTGACGGATGGCTACAATCCACAGGAGAAGCGATTCGGGAATACCAGGAAACTCCTGGAGCAGCTGATTAGCAGCGATGCAGATATTCTGATCTGCACAAAGTCCGATCTTGTGGTACGGGATATCGATCTGCTGAAGAGGCTTGGACGAGTGACCGTTTCATGGTCGATCAACACGCTGGATGAGAACTTCAAGAACGATATGGACTCCGCGTCGAGCATCGAGCGTCGTATCGCTGCTATGAAGCAGGTGTATGACGAAGGTATCCGTACGGTCTGCTTCGTGTCCCCGGTATTTCCCGGCATCACGGATTTTGAGATGATTTTTGAGCGAGTAAAGGATCGGTGCGATTTGTTTTGGCTCGAAAATCTCAATCTTCGGGGTGGTTTCAAAAAAGCGATCCTGGATTATATCGCCGAGAAACATCCCAATCTCGTACCGCTTTACGATGAGATCTATAACAAGCGCAACCGTAGCTATTTTGAAGCGCTTGAAGTAAAAGCCGAGGAAATGGCCAAGAAGTACGATTGCCCCTTTGTGGACAACGAAATGCCTTATGGCAGAGTCCCCCAGGGGCATCCGGTGATCGTGGACTACTTCTATCACGAGGAAGTCCGAGGGTCAGATAATAGCGGAAAAAGAAATCGTTAAACGGAAACCGACGACGATTCGCTCGAGCGATTAGCGTCCACGCGTGGCTTCTGCCGATTGGCGCAACGGGCGACGGATTAAGGGATCGCTCGGGCGGATGATCCCGCTGCAGTACAGGCGGTCGCTCAATTTAGCGGCATGAGCGTTTTCGCACGGAAAACCAGTATCCCCTGTGCCGAGTTTAATCGTAGCGAATACAATGGGCACTGAGCATCAATCGAAAGTAGTCAAGAGCCTTTTCGACGGCTTCTACCACCTCTACCCCAGCCTCGAGCAGCAATGGGCCTACTACGCGCGATATATCGATTTCATGCTGCGCGAGCCGACCTCGCAGCCCTATCTCGACCTACGGTCCCTCATCGGCCATAAGGACTACTTCATCCTGAGCACCAATGTAGACACCCAAGTCGAGAAGACGTTTCCCACCGAGAGGATCTGCAACTATCAGGGAAGCTTCGCGCACCTTCAATGCAAGCAGCCATGCTGCGACGAGCTCTTCGATGCGAGCCCCTACGTCGAGCGCATGCTCGCGGGCATGGCGGGGTTCGAGGTCCGCAGCGAGGACGTCCCCCGATGCCCGCACTGCGGCTGGCAGCTTGTGCCGTGGGTGCGCGACGACACGTTTCTGCAGGGTGCGGCATGGCGCGAGGGCCTCGGACGATACGAGCGCTTCGTGCGCGAGCTCGGTAGTAGCCACGTGCTGTTGCTGGAGCTTGGCGTGGGCGAGATGACCCCCGGCATCATCACGCTCCCGTTCTGGAGCATGACCGCAAAGCTGCCGGATACGCACCTGTTGAGCGTAAACATCTCGGGCGGCTCGGCTCCGCTGCAGCTTGGAAGCAAGGCAGGGGCGATTCAGGCCGATTTGGGCGTCCTGCTCTCGGCGGCGCGGACGGGCGACGAGCAGCGCAGTTCATCGCGCCGTGTTTCATGCGTGGACGCTTAAATCAGAACCACCCTTAAAAAGGGTGGTTTGCTCTTAGGGTATAACCCACGGGCCCCGGGCTCGCGTCTAAAGGCGCGGGCCCGGACTTCGTCCAGGCCTAGTGCATCTTGACCCGTGGCGCGCCGGTCGAACCGGCGGCATCACCCCCTCTTGAAGGGGTCCTCGTACTCCTTCACGCTCAGCTTGTCCAGCGCGATGTCGTGGGACTCCTGCTCCCTGATGTACTTGGCGATCGTCGCCTCGTTCAGGCCGACGGTGGACACGCAGTGGCCCTCCGTCCAGAACTTCCTGTTGCCGAACTTGTACTTGAGGCTGGCGTGCCTGTCGAATATCATCAGCGAGCTCTTCCCCTTCAGGTAGCCCATGACGCTCGCGACGCTGTGCTTCGGCGGGATCGCCAGCAGCACGTGCACGTGGTCGGGCATCAGGTGCCCCCCGATTATCTCGATCCCCTTGTACTCGCACAGCCTCCTGAGGATCTCCCCTATGTCGCTCCTGATTTGGTTGTAGATCACTTTGCGCCTATACTTCGGCGTGAACACGATGTGGTACTTGCACATCCACTTCGTGTGGGAAAGGCTGTAGGCCTTCTGGGCCATGGCGACCACCCCTTCGACTCGAATTCTTGACGGCCTGAACAATCGTCAATATCGGTCGGAGGGGTGGCTTTGTAAAGCCGTTTGTCTCCACCCGCATAGCGGGTGGTTTAAAGCTGGCCGCTGCGCGGCCAGCAGACTAAAGTCTTGAATAAAAATACCCCCGATTCCAAGTGGAAATCGGGGGTATCTCATCGGGTGGCTTTCAAGCAGTTTGCAAAACTGCAGGTCGCAGACCTTCATTGCTAGTAGGAGAAATGAGTAGTCTCGGGTGGCTTGCCCATGAGTTGACGAATAAGTTGGAGCTTCGCCATTGGCTCAATCGCTTCGCGCGCTCGATAAACTTGTTTAGTAAAAGGCGGATCGGTCACCGATGGACGCACGACGAGAAACACGTACCTCCAGTGGTTCAAGCACGGCGCGCGTGAGGATCTCTGCAAGCAACCGCCTGGTACGCTACTGTTGCCAGCGTGGCTTAGCGGACTGGCGAATCCCGCCCCGTGCGCGTCATCATCCAATCAAATGCCCTGGCAAGCAGCAGCACCGCCAATCACACTACGTTCTTACGGCGCCCTCTGCGATAAAATTAGCGAATTGTGTTTTCACCTCGCAGCTACGGAGACATTAGATGATTACTCTGGACAATCTTCGCGACGCACTTAGGGCTCTGTGCTACGAGCCCTCGGGCGACGGCACCGTTTATCAGAAATCCTGGGAAGAGACCAGCGCGCAAATCACGGTCGATTTTTCCAAGAAACGCATCGGCTACCCGAAAGACCTGGGGTTCAAAGTCAACAAAGACACAACTTGTAACTTTTCCGATAACGAGAACTTCGTCGTACTCGCCTGCGTAACCATGCTCCTCGACAAAGGATATCGCCCCGAATCACTTGAGCTGGAGCGCGAATGGGCCCTTGGGCACG
Organism: uncultured Collinsella sp.; assembly: GCA_900552705.1. GTDB lineage: Bacteria > Actinomycetota > Coriobacteriia > Coriobacteriales > Coriobacteriaceae > Collinsella. The sequence continues at coordinate 19,135 of USAX01000007.1, forward strand.
AACAAAAGAGCGGCCGCGCTGATATCTGCATTAATGACGAGAGGGGCGACACACTCGCAATCGTCGAATGCAAGACCCCTGGAACCGAGTTCAAAAACGAATTCAAGAACATGCAGTCAGACGGAGGGCAACTCCTCTCCTATTGGCAACAAGAGCGCGCGACTCGCTGGTTGGTACTCTTTGCATGCGATTTCATCAACAACGAAATCGTGCCAGACCAGGTTTCAATTAACTGCAGCGATGACGAGAACTTCATCGCGCTCGCCAAACGCGATGACACCATTGCGCTCTACCGCGACGCCCATACAGTGGAACAGCTCCATCAAGTTTGGACGGAAACGTACAACCAACAAGTCGAGGGAAACATCCTCTTTGGCGATAGGTCGACGGCATACCACCCGATGGTTCCTCCCCTTCTCAAGAAGGACCTTGTCGACTTCAGGGCCGAAGACAGCATCGTCAACCGCTTCGAGGAAATCCTCCGCCACAACAACGTCTCCGATAAAGAGAACGCCTTCAATCGCCTTATCGCGCTCTTTATCGCGAAGCTCCAAGACGAGCTCTCGAAAATGCCAACCCAGGAGATTGAGTTCCAATACCGCCAAGGACGCGACACCTACGAAACGCTCCAGGACAGGCTCCAGAGACTCCACTCAGACGGCATGAGAAAGCTCATGCGGGAAGAGGTCCTGTACGTTCCCAACGACTACGCCGAAAACCTCATAAGCAACTATACGGGCCAGCACCGCAAGAAGCTCATCGAGGAGCTGAACGGCACGCTGCGCAAGCTCAAGTTCTATACCAACAATGACTTTGCGTTCAAAGACGTCCACAACGAGGAACTCTTTCTTCAGAACGGCAAGGTACTCGTAGAGACGGTGCAACTTCTACAGCCGTATCGCATCGTAGGAACTCAAGACATTCAATTCTTGGGCGACCTCTTCGAACAGCTCCTTAATCAGGGCTTTAAGCAAAACGAGGGCCAATTCTTCACACCTGTGCCCATCACCCGTTTTATTTGGAAGTCACTCCCACTCGACAGCATCGTGCAGGACGAGGCTGGTGCCGTGCACTATCCACGCGTTATCGATTACGCCTGTGGCGCGGGGCACTTTCTCACAGAAGGATTCGAAGAAATCTCCGACGCCGCATGCCAATATGATCCGACCATAGAGGATGACCTCGGAGACGCCGACTGGGTCAGAGACAATCTCGTCGGCATCGAGAAGGACTATCGACTCGCTCGCGTTTCCAAGGTCTCGTCCTACATGCATGGCGCAGGGCAGAGCAACGTGGTCTTCGGCGACGGACTTGAAAATTATCCCGACAAGGGAATCGACAGCCGAACCGACAGGGGACGCTTCGACATTCTTGTCGCCAATCCCCCGTACTCTGTAGCGGCCTTCAAACCGCATCTCAAGCTTCACAACAACGAACTCAAAGTGCTGGAAACCATCAGCGATAGCGGCTCGGAAATCGAGACCCTCTTTGTCGAGCGTGCGGCACAGCTTGTTCGGCCCGGAGGCTACGCCGCCATCGTCCTCCCCACCTCGATCCTCGACAAGAGCACGAGCTCGAGTTTCATGGCCGCACGCGATGTGCTTTTGAGCTCCTTCGAGATCGTCTCCATCGCCAGGTTTGGATCAGGCACATTCGCGGCCACAGGAACAAACGTCGCAATTATGTTCCTACGTCGCTTTGACGAGATCCCGCCCCGCAATGCGAACGCACTTGATTTCGTTGACGCTGTTTTTGAGCGCAGGAAGCTCACTGGCTGGAGAGACGAAAGCGCTTTCAACGCTTATCTCGGCACAATTAATGTAGACGGAGATACTTACCGGGCTTTTCTCGCAGGAGAGGCTAACTGGAACGAATGGGCAAACACTCGCCACTTCAGCGTTTATTGCCATCTTTTCGAATCATCGAAGGAGCTCAAGACCCTTCGGAAGAGCAAGACTTGGAAGGCGGCCGACAAGAACTCACGGCTCAAAGCAGAGAACGAGCTGTTCTATCGCCATGCGCACAAGGAAGAGCGCAAACGCCTGCGCGTTTGGGGTCTCGTCTGCGGTGAACAGACGCTCATCATCAACTCACCTAACACGACCAAGGAAATCGCCTCTTTCCTTGGCTACAAATGGAGCAATCGCAAAGGCAACGAGGGGATACAGCCCATCGATGGTGAGGGCGTGCTCTATTCGGACAACGAATCGGACGACACGAACTCGCTAAGCGGCATCATCAGAGCATGGTTCTCCGGCGAGCAGGTTGAGCCCGGCGACCTTGCCCAGTACTACTACTATGCCAAGACCGCCGATTTCATTGACTTTGATGCCGATAAGTTCGACGAGACTCTTACGATTCCCCGCTCTTTCTACAAGCCCCGCTCGTTCGCCCAGGGCACCGTAGTCAAGACGCTTAGAGACATCACATCCTACGTTACCAACAGCGTGGCCCAGAGTTCCATCACCACCGACACTTACGTAACAACGGAAAACATGGTCAAGGACCGTGGCGGCATAACCGCCTATAGTGGAGAGCTTCCGGCAAGTGCTGGCACCGCATACAAGAAGGGAGACACGCTCGTCTCCAATATTCGCCCCTATCTGCAGAAGATTTGGCTCGCAGACCGCGATGGGGCGTGCTCCAAGGACGTTTTGGTATTCCGAAGCATAAATACCGACAGCCTATTGCCCGAGTTTCTCCATCTGCTCCTGTGGCAGAAGGACTTCTTCGACTACGATATGTCCACCTTCACGGGAACCGGCAGGCCTCGCGGAGACAAGGATGAGCTGCTCAAATACCCCATCCCAGTCCCGACGCTCTCCGAGCAGAGAGCCCTCATCGACGATTTCAATCGCTTAACAGATGAAATCAATAGCAAACGACAGCAAATCGCCGCTCTCAAGGAGAGCGTCAAATCACGGTTTGTCGAGATGTTTAGAACCAAGACGCACGCATCATGGCCAATCGAAACAATTGGCAACTACAGCATAGAAATGCACTACGGCACTTCAGTAAAAGCCGGCGCCGATGGCGATTATGTCTACATCCGAATGAACAATATCACCGACGACGGCATCCTTGACCTAACCGATACAAAGCGAATCACCCTAAAGGGCCAAGCTCTCGAAAATGCTACCGTCCGCTATGGCGATATGCTTTTTAATCGAACCAACAGCATTGACAAGGTTGGGAAAACTTGCGTTTTTCATCAGTCAGAGACCATGGTTATTGCTGGGTACATCGTGTGCGTAAGGTTCGCTGACCACAGCTCTGCCGAATATGTATCTGGTTACCTGAATTCAAAGGAAGGAAAGCGAGTCCTTCGTAATATAGCGAAGGGAAGTGTCCATCAGGCAAATATCAGCGCAGCAGACTTGGCCGCTATTCCCATTGCAATTCCCCCGTTGTCCCTCCAACAGGAGTTCGCCGACTTCGCTGCCGAGGCGGACAAATCGCAATTTGCACTCGAGCAAGAGGTCGACGCCCTTTCCGCAGAGCGCGACGCCCTTCTAGACCGATTCCTCGCGTGATACGTTCCTCCCATCCATATCGGGATGGGAGGAACTGATGCACACGACGATCGAAATAGCAAACGCGGTTCTCACAAAAATGCAGGCACTCGTTAGCGGCGAAGTGCTTTCGTATCTCGAGAGCGTCCTTATGAGCGAACTCAGGGGCATCGAACTTGAAGTGAACGCGCTCAGCAATGTCGAAGACGAGGCCTCAAAGTACATGGAGCGATTCCTCGCAGCCAAAACCATCGAGGGATGCTCGCCTAAGACCATCAGGTACTACAAGGCCACACTTACAAGGGCGCTCGAAGCAATCAAAAAACCAATTGTCCGGATTAGTTCAGATGACTTACGAACATACCTGAGCGAATATCCCATGGGTAATAACGCAGGGAGCATCACCGTCGACAACGTCAGGCGCATCCTGTCGTCATTCTTCTCTTGGCTTGAAGACGAGAACCATATACTCAAAAGCCCTGCACGACGCATTAAAAAGATTCGCTCAAAGAGAACGGTCAAGTCCGTATATTCTGATGAAGAACTTATAGCCCTCACAGACGCCTGTTCTTGCAAGAGGGATCTGGCAATCATCAACCTTCTTAGTTCAACAGGGATGAGAATAGGCGAACTCGTCTCGCTCAATCGAGAAGACGTTGATCTAAATCGGCGAGAGTGCATTGTACTCGGAAAGGGCAACAAAGAGAGAGTCGTCTATTTTGATGCAACTACAAAGCTGCACCTAAACAACTACCTGCAAGAACGCAGCGATAACGTCGCCGCGCTATTCTGTAGTCTCACAAAGCCGAGTTCCAGGCTGCAAGTAAGCGGAGTCGAGCTCCGCCTTCGCTCCTTGGGAACAAAAGCAGGCGTCAAACACGTCCACCCACATAAGTTCAGGAGAACGCTGGCCACCAAAGCAATTGGAAAAGGAATGCCCATCGAGCAGGTGCAGAAGCTGCTTGGCCATCAAAAGATTGACACAACGTTGATGTACGCAATGGTCGATCAGGACAACGTAAGGGACTCTCATAGAAGGTATATCTGTTAAGTCAAATCACGGTTTGTAGAGGTATTTGGCGATCCGGTCGATGGTAAAAAATGGCCTTTCGTTAGGCTTGAAGACCTCTGTACCAAGTTGGGTTCCGGAGCAACGCCACGAGGTGGCAAAACGGCATACAAGGCCGAAGGTGTTCCGCTGGTCAGAAGTACGAATGTTCACAACGGTCGTTTCGTGTGGAAGGACCTTGCTTGTATTGATGATGAACAAGCCGCAAAACTAGAAGGCGTCACGCTGATGAAGGGTGACGTGCTTCTGAATATTACTGGCGCTTCGGTTGCTCGTTCATGTCTTTTGCCAGATGAATTGGCTGGTGGACGTGTTAATCAGCATGTCTCAATTGTCAGAGTCGACCAAAAACGGATGCTGCCGGTGCTATTGAACACGGTGCTGATCAGCGATTCGTATCAGAGACTCCTGCTAAACGGCTCAAGAGCGGCTGGAGCAACAAGGGAGGCAATTACCAAAGAAGCTCTAAAGAGAATGACGGTTCCCTTGCCTCCCCTTGAGCTTCAGCAAGAGTTCGCCTCTTTCGTCGCTCAGGTCGACAAATCGCAATTTATCATCCACCAAGATCTTCACGGCTTTTGAAAAGACAGATAGTTACATGTCCAACGCTACAGAAGCCCGAGGACCGTCGCCTTTGATAGCATCTCGTAGGCTCGCGGATATGTCTCTTTGTCGCGCTCGGCCATAAATGCCCAGTTCGCCGTCACGTCAGCCGCTCTCACCATAGCCACCTTGGAGGAGTCGACATAGGAGACTGGAATCTTGGGCAGCCAGTCGCTAAATACAGGAGGGTAGGAGGTCTGCCACGTTGGATTGAACATGCCGCAGCTCAGCTCCTCATCAATCGATTCTGCCAGGTTGTACTTTCCGTCGATCGAAGTCGAATGCTCGTCAACCACAACAGAAACCGCGTCAACCTCACTCGCGGCAATTCCCTGAAGCCTCAGCGCGTCAACGATGCCGGACTTCACGCCACGCTTTAGAGCGTAGTCAAGATACCTTTGCTTGCGCCTTTTCGAGCTTGAATTCTCAGAGCAAGTGCAACACCTCTGAGTAGTGGACCTCGTAGGGCGTCCTGAACCCCAGGCGTTTGTGGGGCCTGCGGTTGATGGCATCGTACACCCGCTCGACCTCCTCGTCCGAGACCGCAGAGAAGCCGGTCCCCTTCGGGAAGTGCTCGCGCAACAGACCGTCTGTGTTTAGTCAAGCCTGATTTTCGGTTTGGGGCTGCGGTGGAAATCCTGGTCCTCTTTTGATCCAGGATTTCCACCGCAGCCCCAACCCGTAAATTGAACGCTATCAAACACAGATGCCGTCGCGAAGTCGATGTCGCGCGTGACGCGGCCGTCGGGGATGCGCGCGAGCAGCCCGCTTCCGCCCTTGAGGATGAACCGGCCGTCGGGGTTGCTGAACACCCTGCGCAGGAACCGGTCGCGCAAAGCCCGACGACAGCCGTCCCCGGGGTCACCGCCCCTGTCGCGAACGGCCCTCTTCAGGGCCCTGTCGAGCTGACCGCCGTTCTCGTACGTCATTCTTCCCGCCTCCTAGCTAACGAATCGTACAGGCTGGCCCCCGCCGGCATCCCGGCTTTTGCCCCCCCCGGCGTCGATTTTCTCCCTCAGCGCGCCCTCGTCTTCGACGAGGCCCCTTTCGAGCGCGTCCGCGAGCACGTTCGCGACCAGGCTCAGTTCCTCCCCGGAGTCTATCAGGTCCACCACCGTGAGCCAGGGCCTCGTCGCCGGGATGTCCGAGACGATCGCCACGTCCTTCGGGTCGAGGCGGCGCTTCCTGATGAATCAGGTTCGGGCGCTTAGTCTGCTTTCTCTCGGGCGTGCAGAACTCGTAGGGCGAGGGGCTGACCTCGCCGATGCCGTAGAGCCATGCAGCCGTCGCCCCCATGGCGACGGGGCGCCTCCCCGGGTCGATCGACAGTCAGGCCGCGAGGACGTCCTCCTCCCGCGTGCTCGGCGAGCCGCCCATGCGGTAGACGCCCTTCGCGAGCCTCTCTATGTTGCCGAGCCCTTCCCGCCTCGAGAGCGCGTACCGCTCGACGCCGAGCACCTTCGCCTGCACAGATGTGAAGAGCCCCCTTTGGGAAGAGGCGATGTCGTTGGTGGCTCGTATGACTTCGATTTATTCCATGCTTGCATTGTGGAAAATAATGCAACAATGCAAGCAATACGCTCAGAATACACGGCGTTATTCGGCGGCATTCGGGGTCACTGAAACTGCGGAAACCGATTTTCGCATTTCTTTATTCCCATTTGTTGACCTGGGCGAATGCAATTGAAGAGGGCTTGAATCCGCCTCGCAGTTTCAAGTCAGTTTCATCCGCTCGAAATCGGCCTTCGGGGGACCCGAATTGTGAATTATTCCCGCAGGGCCTAATTATTCCCGTACCGCCGAGTACTCCGTTGTACCGCCCAGTAGGGACACACGGGAATAATTGGGTCGTTTTCCCAGGTAGAGATGCAAAAAGAAAGCCCTCGAACCAAAGGGTTCGAGGGCTGTTATTCCCACTATTTCGCTGGTGGCTTTGGTTCTGTCGTCCCGTCATTCCAGTTGCACCCAGTTTTCGGCATCGACACGGAACGCGTGCCGCCGAATGACGCGATGTCGCGTCTCGTCGGCTTCGGGGACAAAAGCTGGGACAACTTCAAAAACTTTTTTCAAACTCAGGGCTTTGAGTTTTTGTTTTTGTCCCAAAGGAGCTTCCGGCCGTGATTCGGATGCCCGATTGGGCGGAATCGCCCGTTTCTGGAACTCAACCGCAGCATCACGCACAAGCCACTCGCAACAACTGCAAATGATTGGTCGAGGGCGGCTTCCAACGCGATTCCAAAGCCGCAGGTCAGGCGACTGCGCTGCTGGCAGGGAAAGGGAGTCGTATCAGGCGGCTTGCCCATGAGTCGACGATGAGGCCTTCACCGAATGTCGAGAACATGCTGGTAAAATAGGCAATACTTTTTATGACAGGAGAACGAGCATGGCCGAACCCCACGATAGGAAGCCGATCCTCACGATCGAGCAGCAGATAGAGCACCTCAAGCAGAAGGGCGTAGCCTTCGAGCTGTGTTCCGAGGAAGAGGCCGAGGACTACCTGCGCGA